>NZ_CP091852.1:0-300000 GCF_022059845.1 Terrirubrum flagellatum
ATGGCGTCCGCCATCTGGATCAACGAAATTCACTACGACAATTCCGGCACGGACGCCGGCGAATTCATTGAGATCGCCGGCGCGGCGGGAACTGATCTCTCTGGCTATTCGCTTGTTCTTTACAATGGCGATCCGTCGAGCCGCTCGGTCTACAATGTGATCCCGCTGTCGGGATTGATTCCGGATCAGCAGAACGGCTTCGGCGCCGTCGCGTTCAACTACCCCGTCAATGGCATCCAGAACGGCGCGCCGGACGGCTTCGCGCTCGTGCAGGGCGGCGTGGTGACGGGAAGCGGCACGGGAGGCTCTATTTCTGGTGGCGCGGTCGTCCAGTTCCTCAGCTACGAAGGCTCCTTTGTCGCGGCGAATGGCCCTGCGGCCGGAATGACCAGCACCGACATCGGCGTGTCGGAGCCGGGAGATGTGACCGGACAATCGCTGCAGCTTGTCGGAACGGGCGCGCAGTACAGCGATTTCACATGGCATTCCGAGCAGGCGCAAAATGCGGGCGCGGTGAACGCCGGTCAGACATTTGGCGCGAGCGGCGGAAGCGGGACTGTCTCGATCGCTGACGCCTCGATCACTGAAGGCGACAACGGGACCAAGGTTCTGACCTTTACGGTCACGCGCAGCGACACCAGCACCGCGTTCACCGTCGACTATGCGACGGCCGAGGGGACCGCGACGGCCGGCAGCGACTATGTCGCCGCCGCGGGCACGCTGAGCTTCGCCGCGGGCGGTCCGGCGACGCAGCAAATCTTGATTACGATCAACGGCGATACGATCGTGGAGCCAAGCGAAGCTTTCGCAGTCAACCTCGCCAACATCCAGAATACGATCGGCACGACCACGATCAGCGACGCCGAAGCCACCGGCACGATCATCAACGACGATCAGACGATCACGCGAATCTACGACATCCAGGGCAGCGGCCATATATCGGCGCTCGCCGGAACCATTGTGACGACGCAGGGCGTCGTGACCGCCATTGATACGACGTCAGGCGGCGAGGGTAGCCGCGGCTTCTATATTCAGGATCCGAACGGCGATGGGAATGGCGCAACGTCTGACGCCATCTTCGTGTTCATGCCGAGCGGGACGCTCCCGACGCCCGGGCATCTCGTGCAGGTGACCGGCACGGTGCAGGAGTTCACGCCGAGCACCGCAGCCGCCAGCAGTTTCTCGACAACCGAAATCGGCCTGGTGAGCGCCGTCACCGATCTCGGCGTGGGGCCAGCGATCGCCGCGGTGCAGATTGGTGGAACTGGCGGCCTCATTCCGCCGACATCCGATCTCGTAGCCGGCAGCCTGTTCTACGAAAGCCTCGAAGGGATGATGGTCACGGTCAAGGCCCCGACGGCGGTCGGCCCGACCAACAGTTTTGGCGAGATTTTCACGGTCGTCGACAATGACGATAATGCGAGCAATGGCATCGGCGGCGCGACCGGATTGACCGCGCGCGGCAATCTGCTGCTGACGCCGGGCCAGACGGCGTTCGGCGATAATGACTCCACCGGCGGCGACTATAATCCGGAAAGGATTCAGATCGACACCGATACCGGCTTGCAGACCGCCGCCAGCAGCATGTCGGGCTTCGTCAAGCCGCAGGTGAATGTCGGCGCGCATTTGTCCGATGTGACGGGCGTCGTCGCCTACGCCTTCGCCAATTACGAAGTGCTGGCGACGCAACCTTATTCGGTGACCCAGGCGAGTCCGCTGGTGAAGGAGACCAGCACGCTTTCCGGCAACAGCAACCACCTCGTCATCGTCAGCTACAACGCCGAGAACCTCGATCCGAAGGTCGAAGACATCAACAAGGTGCAGAACCACAGCGCCAGCAATGTCGATGATGATGTCGGCAGCGGTAAATTCGATACAATCGCGAGCCAGATATTCCACGCCCTGAACGCACCCGACATCGTGGCGATGCAGGAGGTGCAGGACGAGGATGGCGCCGAAATCTCCGGCGACACCTCGGCGGCGGGTACGCTCCAGCTTCTCGTCAACAAGCTCAATGCGCTCGCCTCGGCGGTCGGCAGCTCTGCGCATTATTCATTCGTCGACAATCCCTTCATCAACAACAATGCGACCGGCACCGCCAATGGCGGCCAACCGGGCGGCAACATCCGCACCGCCTATATCTATCGCGACGACCGGGTCACGCTTGATCCGAATTCGCTGAAGACTCTCGCCGCCGACGGCACGCCGATCACCTCGGCCGCAGCAAACGCCGATCAGGCGACGAATCCGGACAACCCGTTCTATCAGTCGCGCCCGCCACTCATCGCCACCTTCAAGTTCAACGGCCAGGACGTTACTGTCGTCGATAACCACTTCACATCGAAGGGCGGCAGCGCGCCGCTGCTCGGCACGGATCCGACGCCGTTCGACGCCGGCGAGGTGACGCGCGCCGCGCAGGCGCAAGCGGTCAACAACTTCGTCGACAGTTTGCAGGCGACCAATCCCAATGCGAAGATCATTGTCGCTGGCGACCTGAACGAATTCCAGTTCGAGGAGCCGATCAACGTGCTCAAAGGCACGGCGTCGATCAGCAATTACGACGTGCCGGGCGCCGATCCGATTACCGCGACCGCGACCTACACGCCGGGCGGGACGGCGGTGCTTACCGATCTGCAGGATCTGCTGCCGGCGAATGAGCGCTACGACTATGTGTTCGAGGGCAATTCGGAGACGCTCGACCATATGATGGTCAGCAACAGCCTCGCTGGCCAGACGCAGTTCGATATCGTCCATCTCAACGCTGAGTTCGCTGACCAGACGAGCGATCACGAGCCGCTTGCCGCGAGTCTCTACATCGCGCCCGTCGTCAGCGGACAACAGAGCTACATGTTGGGCGCAGGCGGCGTGCTGAGCGCGGCGACCGGCCCGGCGATCATCTGGGACCTCGCGCCGCCAACCACCGGATCGAATGCGACGGTCGATAATTCCGGCGCGATCAGCGCCGCCAGCGGGCGCGGCATCGACACCACGGGCGCCTCGAATGGAAACAACCATTTCACGCTGATCAATCACGCCGGGGCGAGCATTGTCTCGCCCGACGACGCGATCCGCATCAACGCCGATCTTCCGAACGGCGTCGTCTCGATCGACAATGCGGGGACGATCCGGTCTTCCAACAATGGGCAGGCGCTCGACTTCAACAACATCACGTCTGCAACCGTCTCAACGACGATCACCAACGAGTCGACCGGGATCATATCAACGGCAGGCGCAGACGCGATCCGCCCTGGCGCGAACGCGTTGATCAACAACCATGGTCAGATCACCGCTGGCGGAACCGGCAGCAACGACGGCGTCGATTTCCAGGATGTCGGCTTTGGTAGCGTTCACAATTTCGATGGCGGTTCTATCACCGGCGCCCGCCACGGGATCACCGGCAAGCAGGCGATTGCGATCGACAATGACGTCGGCGCAACCATCACGGGTCAGCTCGGCTCGGGCGTCAATCTGGACACCGGCTCCAGCACGACCTCGACGATCCACAACGCCGGAACCATCACCGGCCATGCGGCGGGATCTGTCGATGGCGACGCGGTCGACATCGACGGTCTGGCCAATATCGACAATAGCGGTCTCATCCAGGCGCTCGGCGCCGGAACGGGCGGTCTGACGGAAGCGATCACGATTGGCGGCGGACAGATCAACAACTTCGCTGGCGCCACGATCCATAGCGCGCAGCGCGCGATCACGGTCGACGACAGCAGTCTCGGCAACGCTTTCGCCGTTACGACGATCTACAATGAGGGCGTGATCCAGGGCGACAATGGCGAAGCGATCTCGATCACCGATACGTTCGCTGACACGCTGACGAACAAGGGCGCGATCGTCGGCACGGTCGGGCTCGGCGGCGGCGACGATATCCTTGACGATTATACCGGCGCGACCTTCTCCGCCGATGTCAATGGCGGCGTCGGGATCGATACGATCAATCTTCGCGGCGCCGGCGTTGGAAGTCTGGGATCGTTCTCGGCCTTTGAGGTTGTGAACCTGTTCAGCGGCGACTGGACCATTGGCAGCGAAGGGTTTGGCTCCGCCAATCTGCAAACCGGGGCCCAGACGTTGCGGCTTGCTGCGGCGACGGTCGCGGACGGGCATTTCGACGCCACGATCGCCGGTTTTGGCGACGACGATGTGCTCGACCTCAGGGGCATTGGCGCGGCCGCCTCGGCGACGCTCGGCGCTGGCAATGTGCTGACCGTCAGCGGCGGCGCCGTTTCGGTGACCTTGCAGCTCGATCCCATGCACGATTACAGCCACCAGCTCTTCAAGACCGCTGCGGACGGCGCCGGCGGCACGCTCGTCACGGTCGCCGCGAATCAGGCGCCGGTCGCTGAGAACGGCGCAGCGAGCGGCGCCGAGGATCAGGCCATCAACGGCCAGGTCTCTGCAAGCGATCCGGACGGCCTGCCGTCGCCGCTCAGCTACAGTCTGGTGAACGGACCGCAAAATGGGCAGCTCGTTTTCCACGCCGACGGCAGCTTCACCTACACGCCGGGCGCCAATTTCAACGGCGCGGACAGCTTCACCTACAAGGCGAATGACGGCGATCTCGACTCGAATATTGGCGCGATCAATCTGACCGTAACTCCGGTCAACGACGCGCCCATGTTCACCTCGCCGAGCAATTTCTCGATGGCGGAAAACCAGACGGCGGTCGGAATGGTCGCTGCAACCGATCCCGAGCATGACGCGTTCAGGTTTGCGCTGGCGGGTGGCGACGATCAGCTCTTCTTTGCAATCGATGAGCACAGCGGGGCGCTGCGCTTCGTTAATTCGCCCGATTTCGAGACCCGGGAAGACGCGGATCACAACAATGTCTATGATGTGATAGTCTCCGCGACCGACGCGTTTGGCGCCAGCAGCTCACAGCTCGTCCATGTCAGCGTGACCAATGTCGCCGAGGCTGGCCAGACCATTCATGGCGGCAACGGGAATGATGTGCTCTCGGGCGCCAATGGCGACGACGTGATCGATGGCGGCAACGGCAACGACACCATCAACGGCAAGGATGGCGACGACAACATCTCCGGCGCCAATGGCAACGACGTTCTCGTTGGCGGCCGCGGGAATGATGTCCTCGATGGCGGCAACGGCAATGACGTTCTTGATGGCGGCGCCGGGAACAACCAGCTCATCGGCGCCAATGGCGACGACGTCATGCGCGCCGGCGACGGCGACAACCTCTTCGACGGTGGAAATGGCAACGACGTCATGACCGCCGGCAACGGAAACAATGTTTTCAACGGCGGCAATGGCAATGACGTCATCGCCGCTGGCAATGGTGACAACACCGTCAACGGCGGCAACGGCAATGAAGTCGTGACCCTCGGGAACGGCGACAACATCTTTTTTGGAGGCAATGGCGCCGACCGGGTGACTGTCGGCAACGGCGACAACCACCTCGCCGGCGCCAATGGCAATGATGTGTTCCAGGTCGGGACCGGCGACAATATTCTCACCGGCGGAAGCGGAAACGATACCTTTATGTTCGGCCCGCAGTTCGGCAAGGACCTCATCACGGACTTCGCGCACGGCGACCGCATCGCGTTCGATAGCAGTGCATTTGCGAACTTCGCGGCCGTGCAGGCTGCGATGCATCAGGTCGGCGCAGACACGACGATCAGCCTTGGAACAGATCTCACAATCACGCTGCAGCAGATCTCGATGAACAGCCTGCACGCGAATGACTTCTTGTTCATGTGATGCGCTGCGATCTGATAGTCTTCGCTGCGCTCGTGGATATGTTTCTCGGTCTTCGCGGATTTGCAGCCTTGAGAGCCAGCCTCCACGCTGACGATTTTCGATTTATGACGTGACGGATTTCGAGAGGCCGCCTTTCGCGGCCTCTTTCGCTTTGTGGGACAGCGAGTCGAGGCGCTGGCGAGCCGCAACGCGCTTGGCGAACAGCGCCTTCCATCGCGCCGCCGTATCCCTGCGCAGTCTTCACGGAAGCAGACCGGCTTGGGTCCGCTGCGCAATCTCGGTAGCTTGATTTCGCCCGAGCGGCGCCGCAAGCCGAGTCGAGCAGCAACCAGACTAGCAGCCTCTTGAGAAGGAATGCCCATGGAGCGTGATTACGCCTCGGAAATCGCGACGATCACCCGCCATTCAGCCTTCCAAGCGGCCGTCGAAAAGCTCGACGCCGATCACGACCGGACCGTCGCCGACATTATCACGCTGACCGAAATTCCGTCTCCGCCTTTCAAGGAGGCCAGGCGCGCCGCCGCTTATCTCGAAATGCTGCGCGCGCACGGGCTCGAGGATGTCGAGCAGGATGAGATCGGGAATGTCATGGGCCTGAGGCGCGGCGCAGGCAACGGGGCATTGATAGTCGTCGCCGCTCATCTCGATACGGTCTTCCCGGAAGGAACCGACGTCACCGTGCGCCGCGAGGGCGACAAGCTCTACGCGCCGGGAGTTGGCGACGACACGCGGAGTCTTGCCGTACTGTTGGCCTTCATCCGCGCGATGGACGAGGCTGGCGTCCGCACGCGCAACGATATCCTGTTTGTTGGCGATGTCGGCGAGGAAGGTCTGGGCGATCTGCGCGGCGTCCGCCACCTCTTCACCAAGGGCCGGTATCGCGACAAGATCGAAGCATTCATAACCGTCGATAGTCCCAACATGGACAAGATCGTCGTCGCCGGCGTTGGTTCGAAACGCTATTCCATCAGGTTCAAGGGACCGGGCGGACACAGCTTCAAGGCGTTCGGCATCGTGAACCCGATGTACGCGATGGCGCAGGCGATCGTGGAGCTCGGCCGCATCCAGGCGCCGGAGACGCCTCGCACCACCTTTTGCGCCTCCATTGTCGGCGGCGGAACCTCGGTTAACGCCATCCCCGAGGAGACCTGGATCGACATCGATCTGCGATCGGAATCGGCTGAAGAGCTTGCGAAACTGGACGCCCGCTGCCGCGAGATTGTGGCCAGCGCTGTTGAGCAGGAAAACGCTACTCGCTCGACCAGCGACGGCGCGATCACGGTCGAAATCCGCACGGTGGGGGATCGTCCCGCCGGCGCCACGCACATGGACGCCGATATCGTGCAGTATGCGACCACAGCTTACCAGGCGCATGGCTTTGCGCCGAAGCATGAGGCGTCATCCACCGACGCCAATATCCCGATGAGTCTCGGCATACCCGCGATCAAGATCGGGTCGGGTGGAACCGGTGGCCGGGCGCATTCGCTCGGCGAGTGGATCGATGTCGAGAAAACCGCCAGCCTGTCCGGCATGACCGCCAGCCTTGCCACAATCCTTGCTGTGGCTGGCTTCATTTGCGAATAGCACTCTCATCGCTGGGTTCTCCCAAACAGATGGGGTCGCTGGCGTGAGCAAGCTCGCGCTATGCGAGCAGATTGGCGTCGCCGTGATCTGTTCCGACGACAGTGAAAAACGCCGCCGTGGATTGAATTCGATCGCAGCGCGAGCGACGGCTTTGGAGAACGACCGCGAATACTCAGGATTGGCGCAGCGCTAACGGACAGATCGCTTCTCAACGATCGTCATTTGAGAAGTTGATGGACCTCGTTCATCCCCCTGCGGAGGAAGGGATCGGAGTGAATATAAAAGAATTGTACGCCGCTTTTGCGCCATGTGGGCAGTTCTTCGAGAGTGGCGAGTGTCCCCGCGATTTTTCCGGCGGCGCGAATCTTGGCAACTGCTTCGCCGACTTTCCTGACAACAGATTCCGGGCGAGGTTGTCCTAACGCTGGAGCGGGAGCGAAGCCCATGTTTTGTGACAGATCGCCAGGTCCCACAAAGAAGATGTCAATTCCATCGACAGATAGTATTTCCTCGAGCTGCTCGATCGCTCCCATCGTTTCTATCATGGCAATCACAAGCCGCTTCTCGTGGTCTGAGTAGCAGCCGTATCGAACTGCATCGACAATTGCGCGCGCTTGCACTGCATTCTCAATCATCGGAACCATGAGCGCGTCGGCGCCGGCGTTGAGGTATCGGATGAGGAGAGAGCGCTGATGGCAGTCAGGCCGCACGATTGCCGCGCCGCCAGCCCCGCGGATCGCTTGAGCCGTCAGCCGGATATCCTCGAAGCTCCATGTGCCGTGCTCGCAATCAAGAAAAATTGAATCCGCGCCGAGCTCGGTTAGTCGCACCGCATGTCCGGGCGAGGGGAAATGCGTCGTCAGCATGCTGATGCATTCGCCGTGGCTCAGGCGCTCGCGCAGCTTGGCTCCGTTCATAAGTTTGCCCTCTCAGCTTATTTGTGCGGACCACCGCTCGCATCGTGAGGCGCGCCGACCCAGCGGGCGGTTTCGAGATCAGCCGAGATGTCGCGTTGGCGCGTGGGGCAAATATGCAACTCCGGAATCATGGCGCCGTCCCGCAAGCTGGCGCAGAGAAGCACTGCGCGAGCAACATCTTGGGCTTCGAGCATAACATTGCGCTCCTCCGGCGAGGGCGGCCGCGCCCGGTTATTCATGATCGGCGTATCGGTTTCTCCGGGAAGAATGGTCGTTGCGCGGATGCCTTGGTTGCGAAACGTGTTGTGCAGGAAACCCATGAAGTTGTGCACGCCCGCCTTGGCCGCGCCATAAGCTGCGCCCCCCAGCAAATTGGGATTGAGCGCGGCGAGCGAAGAGATCGTGATGATCGTGCCTCCGCCGCGCGCGATCATCGCAGGCAGAACCGCCTGGCTCAGATTGAAGACAGCGGTGAGGTTGACGTTCATAACGCTGTTCCACTCCGCCTCGGAGAGATAGCGCGGATTCAGAATCTTGCTGGCGCTGCCCGCATTGTTCACCAGGATGTCGATGGCGCCGATGTCAGTCTCCACGGCTGCGATGCATGCCACAATCTCATTGCGCGAGCTGATGTCGAGCGGTCTGGCGATCGCTTTCCCGCCTTGCTTCGCAATCACATCCACCGCATTGTCGAGGGGTTCACGTCGTCGACCGGCAAGCACAACGGTCGCGCCCTCCGCCGCCAACAGGATCGCGGTTTCGCGCCCAATTCCCGAGCCGGCGCCCGTCACCAGGGCGATTTTCCTTTCAAGCAGTCCCATCGCGTAGCCTCACTCGGCCGCCGCTAATTGAGCGCGGCCATAGATTTTTCGCGCAGCCTCGCTCGTTATTAAACCCTCGGCCGTATCGTTGGCGATGTGGACGCTCGCTCGTTCGGACGCTAGGCCCCACCCGCCGCCGCCCGGCGTTTCAACCTGAAGGCGATCTCCGGTCTTCAGCGTCACCTTGCCTTTCGGAAATTGCGGTTTGCCGTTCTTCTTGACGCTGCCGTGAGAGCCTGCCTGTCCACCGACCACGCCGAAGCAGGGGTGTCGCACACGTTCCGATGCGAGATAGACGCTCATAGGAGTCTTCGCGAGATTGCGAAGGACCACGCGCTGCCCAAGGCCGCCGCGATGCCGGCCCGCGCCACCGGAGTCAGGGATCAACTCCTTGCATTCGGTGAGGACTGGCACAGCGATTTCGAACATTTCGATAGCGGTCACCTTGCAGTTCGAAGGGAAGCTCAACGTGTCGAGACCATCAAGCTCGGCGCGCGCGCCTTGGCCGCCGTGAAAATTCTGCACGGATCCATATTGGGACCCATCGTCGCGTCGTCCCACGCAATTGGCCGCCCAGATGGGCGCGCCGCCGCTATCACCCATCACCTTGTCGGGCACGATCTTTTCGAGCGCCTTGAAGATGAGCGATGGAATGACGTGGCCAATAAGATTGCGAGAGTTTCCGGCCGTCCAGGTCTCGGGGTTGAGGATGGAGCCGATTGGCGCCTCATCGGTGATCGGAGTGATGCAGCCTTCGTTGTTGGGAGTTTCCGGATCGAGAAGGCACTTTAATGCATAGACTGAATGAGCGTAGCGATAGTTTGTGCGGCAATTGATGGAATGCAGCACCTGATCCGATGAGCCGCTATAGTCGACATGCACGGAGTCGTCGGTCACGTTCACCGTGGTTTTCAGCTTGATATCCGCCTCGTAGCCATCGAGAAGAACTTCGGCTTCATAACGGCCGTTTGGCCAGGCGCGGATCGCGTCTCGCATTCTCGTCTCTGACCGCGAATGGATTGCATCGGCAAGGCCGTCAACTTCGTCCAATTCGTATTCGTCGAGAAATTTCAGAAGTTCGCGGCCCATGACCGCATTGGCCGCGACCATCGATTCAAGATCGCCCATCACCTCGACGGGGAGTCGAACAGAGGCGGCGATGATATCAAGCACGTCCTGGTTCGGCGCGCCGGCGCGATGAAGCTTTACAATCGGGAAGCGGATGCCTTCCTCGTAGATGTCAGTCGCTTCAGAATGAAGCGGCGCGCCGCCGATATCTGGCAAATGAGCGATCGAACCGGCATAGGCGACAACCTTTCCGTTCTTGAAGATCGGCGTGATCATTGTGACATCGGGCAGGTGTCCGGTGCCGATTTCGGGGTCGTTGGTCGCGAGAACATCGCCTTCTTCAAGGGCCCCGGTGGGAAATTTCGGCAGAAAATACTTCTGCGCTGCGACAGGCAACGAAGTGATAAAGACGGGGATCGACCAGGTGCATTGCGCGAGCGCGCGCCCACGGCTGTCGAGCAGCACCGTCACGTAATCGTGGTTCTCTCGCACGATTGGCGAGAAAGCGGTCCGGCCGAGGACCGTGTCGGCCTGGTCGGCGATGAAGATCAAGCGGTTCCACATCACCTGCAAATTGATGGGATCGTTGAAATCCTGGCGAAGCTTGGACATCGGCGTCATCCTCAGCGGAGGTTGATGATCAGGTTGCCATGCGCATCCACATGCGCGCTTCCGCTTGGGCCAACGACAGCCGTCGATTCTCTTTGTTCGATGATGGCCGGCCCCTGCACGACTTCACCGACGGGAAGACTGTAATGGTCGAAGACAGGGGTCTCGACGCTGTCGCCGATCTCGTGAAAATAAACCGATCGGCGCCCTTTGAGCGCTTGCGCGGCGGACGCGACATGCGGACGTGTTACTTTGTCCTTGCTTCCGGAGGCTCGCAGCCGCCAGGTGATGACTTCGAGTTCGGCGTTGACGGTGCGGCCAAACAATTCGCGGTAGAGCTTGGTGAAGTTGCCGACGAGTTCGGCCAGGAATGCTTCACGCGGTTGCTCAATCGCCGGGAGGGTCACGGTGATTTCGTGTCCCTGCCCCACATAGCGCATGTCGACGGTGTAACGATTGGCGATTGAATCGCGGGGAACGCCTGCCGCCGCGACGACTTCCGCTCCCTCCGTTGCCAGATCGCCGAGCAGACGCTTGACCTCAGCGTCGTCCCAATTCGCAAGCGCCATTGGCGCGCTGGCGGAGAGGTCGACGGCGACGGGGGCGATGATCAGGCCAATCGCGGAGGTCACGCCAGCTCCGGTCGGGCAAATGATGCGTTTGATTCCAAGCTTGCGAGCAATGCCATAGGCATGCACGGGACCAGCGCCGCCGAAAGCGACCATCGGCAGCGCGCGCGGATCAACGCCAAGATCCGTGGCGTGCATGGCGGCGGCCTTGCTCATGGATTCATTGACGAGGTCGTGAATGCCGTAAGCGCATCGCGTTACCGACACGCGGAGCTCGTCCGCAAGCTTCTGCACCGCAACTTGCGCGGCCTGCTTTGAAACCTTGAAGGACCCTCCAACGAAGGACTCCGTGCCCATATAGCCGAGAAGGATGTCGGCGTCGGTGACGGTTGGCTCCGTCCCGCCGCGTTGATAGGCGGCTGGCCCCGGCAAGGCGCCGGCCGATTGCGGGCCGACATTGAGCAGGCCAAGCGCGTTCTTCGAGGCGATCGAGCCGCCGCCGGCGCCGATCTCGATCATCTGGATGGACTGAATCTTGAGCGGAAATCCGGACCCCTTCCGGAAACGCTGGTAGTGCGCGACTTCGAGATCCGTTCCGACTGTCGGTTCGCCGCCGGGAATGAGGCAGAGCTTGGCCGTCGTCCCGCCCATATCGAATGACAGTACGCTTTCCTCGCCAGCGATGCGTCCGAATTCGGCGGCCGCCACAGCTCCGGCCGCAGGGCCTGACTCGATCAGACGCACTGGCAGCTCAGCCGCGCGCCGGCTCGGAACGAGTCCGCCCGAGGAGGTCATCCAAAGCACTTGCCTGGTAATTCCCTTCGCGGCGAATTCGCGCTGGAGGTGCGCGACGTGGCTCGCCATTTGTGGACGCGTATAAGCGTTGACGACAGTCGTCGATGCGCGGTCGAACTCGCGCATCTCGGGACATACCGAGGATGAGAGCGAAACGAAAATGTCCGGCTGCTCCTCTCTCAGAAGCGCCGCCACGCGCTGCTCATGCGCGGGATATTTGTATGCGTGAAGCAGGCACACAGCGACCGATCGCACGCCTTTTTCTCGCAGGCGCCCGGCGATCTCGCGGATCGAATCCTCTTCAAGCGCCGTCATCACCTGGCCATCGGCCGCCACGCGTTCCGTCGCGCCAAAACTATTGGCGCGCGTAACGAGCGGCTCCGGATACCGAATATTCAGGTCATACAGATCGTAGCGTCCTTCGTTTCGAATGCGCAGCATGTCCTGAAATCCGGCAGTGGTGATGAAGCCGGTCTCGACCCCTTTTCGTTCGAGCACGGCGTTGGTCACAACTGTCGTCGCGCCGAGGATTTGGAGTTTGCCGATGTTGATGACGTCCGCAAAGCGGTCGAGCAGCTCGGAGACTCCCTGAACCACGGCCTCGGCGGGATTGAGCGGTGTGCTGAGCACTTTATGAAGATGGACGCCGCCAGCATCGTCCAGAAGGGCGAAATCGGTGAAGGTGCCACCGGTATCGAATGCCAGCTTGGCCATAATGCTCTCGAAGCCTGCGTTCGGGAAAAGCGGCCGCCTCATCAAGCGGCGATGACGCTGGCGAGATTAGGGATTCGAGAGGAGCGAAAGCCAACAGGACTCTCGTCTGCCACCATAGCCTTTGTTTATGGCTGGCCTCAGGCGACAGGTTTGAGCCGCCAAGACGCGTCTTGCGCCAGGCGGCCAACCAGATCGAGCAGCACGGAGCGTGCGGCAAGCGCCGGCTCTGACAATGGCAAGTGGTCGGAGACGCAAAGAGACACCGCCGCCGTCATTGCGGGCCGCACCAGCCGTCGCACGCGCGCGCCATTGAAGCTTTGTGAACTGCTGGCGACGGACCCGGGCAATATGGTTGCGCCGAGGCCGTCAAGAACGGCGGCTCCCAATGAAGACACCGACTCGATTTCCGACGCCACGCGGGGATTGATGCGCGCCCGCGCGAGGCCCTCATCGATCACACGGCGAAGGAAATGACCACTGCTGGGAAGGAGCAGATCGACATCGGCCAAAGCCGAGAGGGGCAAAGGGTCGTTCGACGCCTCGGGATAGGTTCCCGGCGGCGACACCAGGACAAGCTCCTCGCTGAACAGCGGCTGCATCGCGACGCCCTTGATGGGGCCGGAGCCATAAATCACGGCCATGTCCATCTTGCCGATCATGATGAGTTCGCTCAGCACATGGCCGAAGCTGTCATTGATATGGACGACGATCTGGGGATGACGCTCTTTCATCGCCTTCAGTAGGGGCAGAGAAAGCGCGCTCGAGCTTGAATAGGTTGCAAGGCCGATCGAGACCCGACCGGCGACCGAGCCCGCAGACAAGTCCATGTCCACGCGCGCCTGTTCGATCTGTTTCAGAAGCGCCTGCGCGTGGCGGTAGAGGATTCGGCCAGCCTCGGTCGGGGTAATGCCATGGTTGCTGCGAATGAGGAGCTTGTGCTTGAAGTGGGTTTCGAGCGCCGCAATCTGGTGGGAAAGCGCGGGCTGAGCCGTGCGAAGGATGCCGGCTGCGCGCGACACGCTGCCGGCGTCGACCACCTTGACGAAGCTCTTCAGCTTCTTGAAGTCGACGTTCATTGCTCCTGCGGCTCCCCTGAGGCGCAAGCTTATGACGATTTTCTCGTCCGCGGAAAGGCCGCGCCGTTTTAGTGGGCTGCGTGTGTCTCGCCCCGCATTTTCCCGGTGAGGAACAGCTCGCCCAGCTCATCATGGGTGATCTCGCTGGGCCTCCCGTCCCAGATGACCTTTCCCAATCGCAGGATGACGGCGCGATGCGCCACCTGCATGGCTTTCTTCGTATTCTGCTCGACCAGCAAAATCGTCTGCCCGGCCGCGTTGATCCGCAAGAGTTCGTCGAAGACTATTCCAATCGCCGCCGGAGAGAGGCCGACGGAAGGTTCATCAACGAGCAGGATGCGCGGCCGTTGCAGCACAGCCATCGCGACCTCGAGGAGCTGTTGCTCGCCGCCGGACATGTTGCCCGCCAGTGTATTGCGCCGCTGCTTCAGGATCGGGAACAGGTCGTACACATAGTCCCGCTCCGGCTTGACCTTGGCGTCGCGGAGCGTGAAGGCCGCCATCTGCAGGTTTTCGTCGACTGTCATCACGGGAAAGTTGCAGCGCCCCTGAGGGACGAATGAGACGCCTTCGCCAAGGATGGCCCGAGAGGACAGGCCGGCGAGTTCCTTGCCGCGGCAAGAGATCGTGCCGCCCTTGATCGTGGTCATGCCGAACAAAGTCTTCAGGAGCGTCGACTTGCCGGCCCCATTCGGTCCCATCAGCGCGACGAATTGGCCCTGCGGCACGGAAAGATCGACGCCGTTCAGGATGTCGAGCGAGCCATAGCCCGCGCGTAGATCTTTGATGTCGAGCCGAGCGTCCGCCTGTGGTTCAGCCACCGAGATAGGCCTCCCGAACCGCCTGATTGTTTATGATCTCGTCCGGCGGCCCCTCTGCGAGTTTTCGGCCCTGATCGAAGACGACAACGCGTCGGCAGAGGCTCGTGATGACGTCGATATTGTGCTCGACGATGAGAAAGCTGACGCCAAGCTGAGTGTTGGCGTATCTGATGCTGTCGACGACACGTTCGATCAGCTTGGGATTGATGCCCGCCATGGGCTCATCAAGCAAGATGAGCTTCGGCTCCGGCATCAGCATCGAGGCGAATTGAATCAGCTTTTGCTGGCCGCCCGAAAGATTTCCTGCGGGCTGATTGCGGACCTCCCAGAGGCCCGTAAGGCGGATGAATTCGCGCGCACGTTCGCGCAAGCCTTCAATGCGTGTGCGGGAGCTTGCGCCAATGCCGAATGTCGACCAGAGCGAAGGGAAAGTGAACATCTGGCCGGCGATGACCAGATTTTCCTCCACATTCAACGCGCCGAAGGTCACGGTCTTCTGGAACGAGCGCAGCATACGCCCTTCTCTTGCAATCCGGTTGAGCGACCAGCCGGCGATATTCTGCCCGTCGAGCTTGACGCCGCCGCTGTTCGGGCGGGTAAGGCCGGACGCGCAGTCAAAGAATGTCGACTTGCCCGATCCGTTTGGGCCGATCAGGCCGCAGATCTCGCCGCGGTGAACCTGCAAGTCGACGCCGGCGACGGCCTGGACTGCGCCGTAGAACTTGGTCAATCCCGTGATGTCGAGGATCGGAAGGCCAGTCATGCCCGCCCCCGAATCAGCGTCCAGAACCGATCAATCAGTGGCGCAAATCCCTTCGGGAACCAAAAGACCAGTGCGAGCAGGCAACAGCCATAGGCGATCATCCGCAGCTCCGGCGCGATGCGCAGGGCCTCGGACAGGCCAACAAAAAGAAAGCTGCCGAACACGACGCCAGAGATCGTGCCCGGACCGCCGCCAAGCACGATGATCAACATGAGCGTCGAATAGGACATCTGGAAGGTGAGGGGACTGACCACCGTCAGATAATGCGCATAGACGCTGCCGCCGGCGCCCGCGAAGGCGGCGCTGATGACGAAGACCACGAGCTTGTATCGCCAGGTCGGGATCCCGACAGACTCGGCCAACGTTTCGTTCTCGCGGATGGCGACCATGTTGCGGCCAGCAGGAGACGACACGATCATCCAAACCAGCAGCGTCGCCAGCGCTGCGATCGCGAGCGCGAGGTAGTAGAATGCGACCGTGCTGCTGATCGTAAAAGAGCCGGCGCCCAGCGCGAAGTAGGGCTTTGGAATAGCCGAAAGGCCCATGTCGCCGCGTGTGACGCTTATCCAGTTCTTGGCGATCGCCTGCCCGATGATGACGAAGCCAAGCGTGCACATGACAAAGGAGGTCGCGCGCAGTCTCAGCGCGGGAACCGCAAGGGGAAGCGCCAACGTGGCTGCGGCCAAGGCTGCGCCGACAAGATTGAGATAGAATGGCGCTCCCCAACTGGTCGCCATCAATGCCGAGACATAGGCGCCTACGCCGAAGAACGCGGCCTGAGCGAGGGAGAGGAGGCCGGTATAACCGACAAGCAGGTTCAAGCCATGGGCGGGAAGCAAAAAAATCAGCGAGATGATGACGGCGTGCAACGCGTAGTCGCCGAGGAACAGCGGCGCGCAAATCGCAAGAATCGCGAAAGCGCCGCCGACAAGCGGACCGAGGTCTCGCCCTTTTGATGCGGTCAGAGCTTCGTTCGCCGACATATTTATCCCCGACGGCTTTGCTGCGACTAGATCACGCCGCATTTTGATTGAATCAATCAAAATGCGGGAACGTGATCGATTCCAAAAGTTTAGAGCATGGCTTTTGCGAAAAACCGGTTTCCACTTTTTCGCGCCATGCTCTAGTAGCGCGCTTGCGCTGAAAACAGACCGTGCGGGCGCCACATCAGAACCGCCATCAGCGTCGCAAACCCGACCGTGTCGCGGAACTGAAGCCCGACGTAGGTGGCGACCAGGCTCTCGGCGACGCCAAGTATCATCGCGGCGAAGAAAGTCCCTCGCACATTGCCCAGACCGCCCATAATGATGATGGGAAGCGTCTTGAAGGTGATCAACTCGCCGATCCCGCCATAGACGCTCACATTGACCGGCGCAGTAAGAGCGCCTGACAGCGCCGCCAGCGCTGCGCCGAGCACGAAGGTCATCACGACGACCTTGCGGACTTCGATTCCCACGACGGCGCAGCATTCGATGTTCTGCGAGACAGCGCGCATCGCTTTGCCGATCCGGCTGTACGTCACCATCAACTCGAGGCCGACGAAGACGATCAGACATATGATCAGGATCAGCACGCGCTGCTCGGCGAGCGAGACGCCGAAAATCGTCACCGGCTCGATATAGCCGCCATTGAAAAACTTGTAGCCGCCGCCGAATATCAGAATGACCGCATTTTGCAGGATCAGCGAGATTCCGAGCGTCGCGAGCACGCCGGCTTCAGCCGACATGCCGACCATCCGGCGCATCACGAATTGCCCGATAAAGGTGGCGACGAGAGCGGTGGCGATGACGCCGGCTACGATTGAGAGCGGATAGGGCAGGTCGAAATATTCGATCGCCACCCAGGCGCCGAATGTTCCAATCATATAATATTCGCCGTGGGCGAAGTTGATCGCCCGCAGCACGCCGAAGATCATGGTCATGCCGACAGCGACGACGGCGTAGACCGAGCCGGTGACAAGGCCGTTCACGATCTGCTCGGAAATCTGGAACAGCACGGGGACGTCCTCGTCGGCGGCGGTCAGCGTGGATAGTCGATGTCTGCGTAGAAGGCGCCCTTGATTGCGGGCTTTCCGTTTTCGATCTGCAGGAGAATCATCGGCAGCTTCGCCTGATTGTGATCGTCGAAAGCGACTTCTCCAACAGCGCTGTCATACTTGATGGCCTTCAGCGCGTCCCGGACCTTGGCGCGGTCGGCGCTCTTTGCGGCTTCTACGGCCTTGGCGAGCAGATGAAGCGTCTCCCAATGCACATAGGCGTGATTGTTGGGAGCCTCGCGGTATTCGCCGGTGAACTTGGCGACGAAGGCCTTGCTCTTTGCGCTGTCGTAGGCGGGGAGCCAGGCGGCCGCCTCAACGGCTCCCTCCATCGCCTTCGGCGCGGACTTGATCGTGCTCTCGGTGTTGAATTCGCCGTTGCCAATCAGCGGAATCTTGCCGGCGAGCCCAACTTCCGTCATCTGCCGCGCGACGATCGGCGTCGTGTCCGCCAGCCCGTACATGATGATCGCCTGCGCGCCGGAGTCTCGAATCTTTGCGAGCACGCTGCGGAAGTCGACCTCGCCTTCCTTGTAGTAGTCTTCGGTCAGGATCTGGCCCTTGAAACGGGGCAAATACTTTTTGGTGAAATCGATCGCGGCCCGCCCATAATCGCTGTCAACGGAGAGCACGGCGAACTTTGTAAAGCCGCGTTTCTCCGCCGCATACTGGGCGACGACGAGAGCGCGGTTTTCGTCGGTCGGATAGTTTCGGAAGCTCCATTTGAATCCGCCGGCGCCGGCGGCGTAAGTAATCTTTGGATTTGACGAGGCGGCGTTGATCAGGAGCACGCCGGCGTCTTCGACGACGGGCTGCATGGCAAGCGTAACCGATGATGAGACGTCGCCGATCACAAAATCGACCTTGTCCTGGCTGATCAGGCGGCGCGTCGCCGAAACGCCTTCAACGGGCGTGCCCTGGCTGTCGGCCGAAAATATCTGAATCTTCTTGCCGTCAACGCCGCCTGCTTCATTGATTTCCTTGGCGGCAAGCTGAGCGCCTCGCAGTGAAAATGCGCCGTAGCGCGCGTTCGGCCCACTCATCGGAGCGACAATGCCGACGCGAATCCCGCTCTCTTGCGCAGCGGCTGATATGTTGATGGCGTGCAGGCCGAAGAGCGGCGTCGCTGCCGCGAGGCCGAGCGTGAAGCTTCGGCGGATGATCTTGGTCATGTCGACTCCGTTCCCTGAGCGGGTCCACGATCGCATTCGATAAAGTGTGGCCGGAATGGCCTCGTGATCCCCAACCGTTCCGGCTAATTCGGGTCTCCCTCCCGATAAAAAAAGCCTAGGCCGCGCGTAGCTGACGAAGGAACCACAACTGCATTCTGCCGCCATAGCGAAATTTTATGGCCGGCGCGGCGACCGCGTCGCCTGGCCCAAAAACGCCCCTGGCGCCCCGCGAGTATCGCGCGCCAATAATCGCTTGCGGTGCGCAAGGCAGGAACGTCCGCTGCCGGGTTGCGGCTTGAATGACCGCTTATAGCGCAGCGCAGATCGGAGTATTGAAGTTGGCCCTCTGAAAGGCTTTCCAGGCGCTATCACTGGCTATGGGCGCAGCGAGGCAGCGGCGCGCTTGATCTCGGACAGGAGGAGGGCGGCGGCCGGCAGCATCAGGCCGCCGCCGCGCCGCAAGACGCCGAGCTGTCGCCGCCAGCGGCCTTCGGCAAGAGGCAGAGGCGCGAGAATGCCTGCCTGCTCTTCCATCTGGATCGAGACCCTTGCAAGCATCGTCAGAAAGTTGGTCGATGCCGCGATTGATTTCAGCGCGTGAACGGAGTTGGTCGTGACGGCGACCTTCGGAGCCTGAAGTTTGGCGCGACGGAATATTGCGTCAAATCCTTCGCGGATGACGTTGCCTTTCTCAGGCATCGCCCAAGCCGACTCTCTCAACGCAGGCAGCCGCAGCCGCCTATCTTCCGTCAGTGGATGCTTCGCGCGGGCGATGATGCAAATCTCGTCTTCCATAAGAGGGCTCGCCAACACGTGCTCGTCGACGGGATCGCTCGGCAATCCGATGATTGCAAAGTCGATCTCCCCTCTGATCAGTGAAGACGTGAGCTGGTCGCCGGTCGTCTCGATGACCCGGACTTGCACGCCAGGCGAGGCGGCCAGCACGCGTTCAATTGCGAGCGGGAGCAAGTTCGCTGACACGCTGGGCACGATTCCAATTCGCGCCAGGCCGGCGGCGGCGCCGTTCAGGACTCTGATCTCCTCGACGACGCGCTGCGTCTCCGACTCCAGCATTTCCGCATAAGGCGCGAGAGCCCGTCCAAAGGGCGTCATCTCCATTCCGGTGGAATGGCGAACGAAAAGCGCGACTCCAAGCTGCTGTTCAAGGCGCTTCAGGCTGCGAGTGATGGCGGGCTGCGTCAGGGACAAGGTCCGTGCGGCGGCTCCCACCCCTCCGGATCGAGCCACGGCAAGAAAGGCTGCAAGTTCGCGCTGGTTGAAAGTCATGCTCAATGGTTATGACTTTGCAACGCAAAAGCAATGGCCATACGCCCGTGGCGGCGCCTATTCTCCCCGTGCGAGGGCCACGCCGTGACGTTTGGCGACGTACAATTGATGATGGCGAACCAGCCATGACGGATGCTGCGTCAAAGGCTGCGACGCGCGCCGTCTTTCTCGATTATGACCAGGCGGCGCTCGATAAAGCTTATGATCAGCGCGCCTGGGCGGCCAACGCCGAGCAGACGATGGCGCGATGTCGCGAGGCGGGCGACCGGATCCGCGCAACGCTTCCGATGCGGGCGGACGTTCGCTACGGCGATGGCCCTGACGAAACGCTCGACATCTTCCCCTGTAACGTCGCAGGCGCGCCGGTGCATGTGCATATCCATGGCGGCGCCTGGCGCATCCAGTCCAAGCATGACGCATCGTTTCTCGCGCCTGCGATGACCGCCATGGGAGCGCATTTCGTCGCGATCGATTTCACCAATCTTCCGGCCTGTCGCATGACTGACATGGCGGACCAGATTGCGCGGGCGCTTGTCTGGGTTCACCGACATGTGGCGGAGTTTGGCGGCGATCCCGACTCCATTCTTCTGTCGGGCCATTCCTCGGGCGCGCATCTCGCCGCCGTCATGCTGACGTTCGATTGGCCGCGACTGGGATGTCCGGCCGACTTCATCAAGGCGGCGCTTTGCGTCAGCGGGGCGTATGATCTTGGGCCGGTGCTGCTCAGCGCGCGACGGTCTTACATCGAGCTGACCGCGGGAGAAGCCGAGCGCCTTAGCCCGTCGCGGCATGCGTCACGCATCAATTGTCCGGTGACGCTGGTCTATGGCGAATATGAGAGTCCGGAATTCATCAGGCAGGCGCAAAGCTTCTCCCGTTCGCTCAACGCCGCTGGCCGCAAGTCGGAGCTGATTCTCGCGCCGGCGCTTGACCATTTCGCCATCAATGAAGCTCTGGGTTTGCCAGGAAGCCTGCCGCATCAAGCTGCAGCGCGCCTCGCGCAACGGCTCAAGGACCCTGTTTGATCATGTGGGGCGAGGGGAGGCGCTCCGGGGCAGCCGCGATCCCGCGAGGAGAAGCCAACGCATCCGCTCCGATGCTTGAGCTGCAAGGCGTGACCAAGCGTTTCGGATCGCTGACCGCAATCGAGGAATTGACCTTCGGCGTCTATCCCGGGGAATTCGTTTCCATTGTGGGCCCTTCCGGTTCGGGCAAGAGCACGATCCTGTCGCTGATTGCGGGCCTTGACCGCCCATCAGCCGGACTGGTGCGGTTGCGCGGCGCCTCCATCGACGGGCCCAGCCTCAATGTCGGCTTCATGCTGCAGAAAGACCTGCTGCTGCCGTGGCGCACGATCCGCCGCAATGTCGAGTTCGGATTGGAGGCGCGCCCGGTGAGCGCGGCGCAACGCCGCGAGCGCGCCATGCGCGAACTGGCGCGCTGTCGACTTGAAGCGTTCGCCGATCATTATCCGCGGCAGCTTTCCGGCGGCATGCGCCAACGGGCGGCGCTTGCGCGCACGCTCGCCATCGAACCTGATGTGATCCTGCTGGACGAACCTTTCTCCGCGCTGGATGCGCAAACCAAACTGATTCTGCAGAAGAGTTTCGCCGGCACGATCGGCGCCTCCGGCGTCACCACTGTGCTGATCACCCATGATCTCACCGAGGCGGTCTGCATGTCTGATCGCATCATCGTGCTCAGCGATCGTCCCGGCCGCATCGTCGAGGAGATCACGCTGGATCTGCCGGATCGCGCCGATCCACTGGCGCGGCGCGTGCATGCGCGCGCGAATGACTACATCGCCCATCTCTTTGATCTGATGAAGTTGGACGAGCGGTTCGCATGAGAGGCCCCGTCCCTGACTTTGAAAGGACCTGGATATGACCAAGCTGTCTCGCCGCACGCTCGGCGCATTCTCGCTGGGCGCCTTTGCAGCCGCTGCGTCTCCTGTATACGCCGCGGACAAGCTGACCTATCTCTTCCCGGCGCCGGATTTCCTGCCGGCGTTCGCGCCATTCCATCTCGCTCGCGCCAAAGGCTACTATAAGGCGGAGGACCTCGACGTCGACTTCCAGGTGGGCAAGGGCGGCGCAGACGTGTCCAAGCAAGTCGCGCTGAATAACGTCGAGATCGGCGGCGCAACGGTGGACACGGTGATGGTGGTGCGTGCGAACGGCCTTCCGGTGAAAGCTGTCGCACAGCTTGGCAATGGCGCTCTCTACCAGATCGTCGTGCGCAAGGACGCCAATGTGAAGAAGCTCGCAGACCTGAAGGGCAAGAAAGTCGGCGTGCTTGGATTTCAGGATAACGGCTTCTACAACCTGCAGGGCGCGCTCGCGACAGTCGGGCTGACGCGCGATGACGTATCGATCCAGGCGGTCGGCCCCGCCGGCGTCGTGCAGCTTATGATATCAGGCGACCTCCAGGCGATCTCCGCCGTGCCTGAATCCACTGCTGCGATCGAAGCGGCGGGCGTTCCGGTCGATGTCTATCTCATCACCGAGTTCTTTCCGGGAATGGCGCAGGCGATCGTCGCCTCGGAAGATACAATCAGGAAGCGGCCCGACACCATCCGCAAGTTTGTCCGCGCGACGCTCAAGGCGGTGCGCGACATCGAAGCCAACCCGGACGAGATGGCCAAGGAGTATGTGGCCGCCGTCACGCAACATGCCGGCAAGGAAGCCTCGATCGCCGACATCTTCAGGCGCTACGGCCGGTTGGTCTATCGCACCAAGGAGGCCGAGCTCGGGACTTTCGACGCCGCGCGAGTCCAGACCATGGCTGACTTCTACGTGAAGGCAGGCATTCTGCCGCAGGCGGCCAAAGCATCGGACATGTTCACCAATGAATTCATCGGGCGCTGATCAATCTGATCTCGGCCGCAGCGCGGGTCCGATCCGCGCGCTCGCGATGTGCGTCGTCGCCGCTCTGGTTCTTGCGATCTGGCAATTCCTGCCGCCAGCGCTTGGCGTGCCGAAATTCATCATTCCAACGATCACCGACATGGCGGCCGAATTCCAGCGCATGGCGACGCGAGAGAATCTTTGGCGGCATTTCTTCTCGACCGCATGGACGGCGGCTCTTGGTTTCGTTCTGGGCGGATTGTTTGGCGCAACGGCCGGCTATCTGCTCGGCCTGTCAAAATTCTGGGAGAGCGTGCTTTCGCCCTACATCCTCGCCATGCAGATTGCGCCCAAAGTCGCATTCGCGCCGCTGTTCATCATGTGGTTCGGCTACACCTTCTGGCCGAAACTCCTGACAACGGTGCTCGTCGTGTTCTTTCCAATTCTCGTTAATGTCGTGCAATCAGTTCGCGTCGCCGACCGCGACCTGATCAATCTTGCGCGGGCTTATAGCATGGGCGGCTGGCAGTGTTTCTGGAAGATCCTGTTTCCCCTGTCGATGCCGGCTTTGATGGCTGGACTGCGCATCGGCGCGACGCTGGCGGTTATCGGCGTGACCGTTGGCGAACTCGTCGGCGGAAACGTCGGACTGGGATTTCTCATCACCTATGGCGAGGGCCAGTCGAACACCGCGATGGTGTTCAATGCGATCGTTCTTCTCACGGTGATCGGCGTGACGCTCTACTGGCTTGTCGGCCTCGTTGAGAAGCGTGTGCTGCACTATGTCTGAGACGATGCGCAGGGCGCGGCTATGACGACGGGGCGACGCGCGGAGATCATTGGCGGCGGCTTCGCGGGCCTGGCGTTGGCCTGCGCGCTTGCGCAGCGAGGTTGGCGCGCTCGCGTTCACGAGCGCGGGACCGAGCTGCGCACGACCGGCGCCGGGATTTATATCTACGAGAACGGCCTGCGCGTGCTTGAAGCGCTGGGAGCATTCGAAGGCGCGGTGAAAGGCGCATCCATCGCGCAGATCCGCGAGGTGCGGGACAAGACGAACCGCACTGTTTCAGTCCATCACTGGAACAAGGTTGGGCGCGTCGTCTGCGTCGTGCGCCAACGCCTTATCAACGCGCTCGCGGACGCCGCGCGAAAATCCGGCGCCGAAATCATCACAGACTCGGAGGCGGTAAGCGCGACCGCCGGCGGCGAAGTGCTGTTCGCGGACGGTCGGCGCGAGACGGCCGATCTGATCGTCGGAGCTGACGGCGTCAATTCGAGAATCCGCGACAGCCTCGGGCTTGTGGCGAAGCGCAAAGCGATGCCCGATGGCGCGATCCGCGTGCTCCTCGACAAAACGGATGAGGAGCGCGCGCGAGGCGATACGGGAACGACGATCGAGTACTGGTCCGATAGCCGGCGCATCCTCTACACCCCATGTAGCGACGACGAGATCTATGTCGCGCTTACCATGCTTGACCGCGATGCGGGAGCAAAATCGACGCCCGTCGACGTCCCGCTGTGGCGTGCGGCTTTTCCGCATCTCGCGCCCTTGATTGATCGGATAGGCGCGCGCGGGCGTTACGATCGCTTTGAAATCATCAAGTTGAAGAGTTGGTCGGCGGGCTGCGTCGCAATCCTCGGCGATGCGGCGCATGCGCTGCCTCCCAATCTCGGCCAGGGCGGCGGTTGCGCGATGATGAACGCGTTAGCTCTTGCTGTGCATCTCGAACATACGCGCGATGTCGCATCGGGGCTTGCGGCGTGGGAGCGGGCTGAGCGGCCTCTGACCGAACATACCCAGCGCATGTCCGTCTTTTTTGGCTTGCCGACCACATGGCCCGCGCCGCTGCAACGCCTGTTCTTCTCGTTGGCCGGCCGTTCGGCCATGCTTGGCGAAATGCGCATGCGCACGGCGCGGCATCATCCCACCGGCGCTTTGGCGCCTCCCGTATCTTGAAGGAGTACGATATGGCCCGCTTGCGTCATTTCGCCATTTGCGTCGGCGATCTCGAAAAATCGAAGACTTTCTATGAGCAGGTTTTCGAGCTGAAGGAGGTGGGACGGGAGACAATCGAGATCGGCTCCGCGATCTATATGAGCGATGGCGTCATCAATCTTGCGCTCCTGAATTTCGCCGGAGAGAAGGGTTCGGGGCTTAAGGACGCCAAGGGTTTCGTGGGGCCGAACCATTTCGGCTTTCAGGTCGATGACCTCGCTGAGACGCAGCGAAAGATCGAGAGCGCCGGCGGCACGTTCTTCTTCGACCTCGGCGATGAGCGTAAGGGCAATTTCGAACGCAAGTTCAAGGATCCGGACGGCGTGATCTTTGACATCTCCCATCATGGCTGGATTGGCACGGACGGCTATATCCAGAAGCGCTCGTAACGGAAGAAGGCCCGGTTGCGGAGAAAAGTCGAACGGCTGCTTAGCGCCGTCACATGATGGGGCGACAGCTCGGTGAGATCGCGCCTTCCACGCCCGTCGGCGGAATGGCGGCCGATCGCACCGGAGGCGAAGCCGACATGTACGCCCTGCCGGGAAGCAGAGTGGGCGCTGCTCCTTTCAACACGCCTCAGTCAAACAAGGCGGCGCTGCGAACCATGATTTCCTGCTTCGCGAGATAACCCAGCCGGTCAGTTCGGTTCGCTGCACGGGCGACAGGGCAGGCGGACGGGCCGGTCCATTTCGTCCTGCCTCCCGTTTGCCTTCGCCTGAAACGGCCCCCCATCGGGATTTGCCCCCCACCGCCATGTGAGTCGGCCCCCCGGGTCGTGAGATCGAGGCGTCTCGCCCGCCTCCGAGAGCTCATCAAGGGCGCGCCTGACCGCTCAGGCGACCGCTTCGCCAGCCAAAACCACCCGAAACGATCCGGCGCATTGAGGATGTTTCCGGCCGCCGTGAACCGTCATTCACATAACCGGGGTCGGCTCGTTGCTCACTTTGTAGGCGTGAATAGGTTCACGCCGCCGAGATGACGCTGGGGCGGATAGGCGTCGCACGACACGGAAACACGAACCCAGAGCGCTCGAACGGTCTGGAAGAGGAAGCGACGTTGCCGCCTTCACGCAAATCGACAGGCGTTCGCTCGGCCCGCGCGCGTGAGCGGAGCGCCGTCCTGATCGGCTTGCCGCTGCGCCGCGCCGCGGGCGTCGCGACAGGTCTGACCAGGCTGCGAAACCGCCTGCTGGCCGGTCCCGCCATGGCGGTCGCATTCGGCGCCTCGCCCGGTTTCGCGCAGAACCAGATCATTCCGGACGGCCGCACCCAGACGCAAGTCAATGTTCAGGGCGCGACCACCAACATCACCACAAGCACGGTGTCCGGAAACGCCGGCTACAATTCCTTCTCCCAGTTCCGGACGGGCGCGGGCACGACCGTCAACCTCCATCTGCCGCAGGGGACCGGCGCGCTCGTCAACATCGTTCGCGACGGTCCGGTCGTCGTCAACGGCGTGCTCAATTCCTATCGGCAAGGGCGGATTGGCGGAAACGTCTACTTCTCGGATTCGCACGGCTTCACGGTCGGCCCCCAGGGCGTCATCAACACGGGATCGCTGACGGTCAACACGCCGACCCGTGAGTTTCTCGATCGGGTCATTTCGCCGAACGGCGTTGTGAACGCCGAAGCGGCGGCGCAGCTGCGCGCCAACGATGTTCCGCTGTCGCCTGACGGGACGATCACCATCGAGGGCCGCATCAATGCGCGCCGATCCGTCACTCTGCATGGGGCGTCGGTTCGCGTCGACGGACGGATCGCGGCCAACGCGGCGCCTGTCGATATCGGCGAGCGCCGACGCGCGCATCGGGCGGCGTTCGAGGCGACAGTGAACACCCGCGGCCTCACTCGCGGCGGAGCGATGGTCGCCCGCCGCGGCGGCGGCATCGAAATCGTCGCGGCGGGCTCAGTCTCGCTGTCCGGCCGGCTCAGCGCCAACGCCACGCATCGGCGCGCGGCGGGAGTGGTTACGGTGCGCGCCGGCGGCCGCATCGACGTGGCGTCCACCGCTCGCGTCAGCGCCAAAGGCCGCGCGCCGGCGGCCTGGATCACTACGCCCGGACTGAACACCGCGGATGGCGGCCGCATCTCGATCACGTCAGCCGATGCGATCGCCGTGGCGGCGGGCGCGCGATTCAACGCCAGCGCGGCGAAGGCGGCGCCCGGCAAGGGCGGCGAGATCAGGGTTTTCGCGGGAACGAATCTGCAGGCCGCATCCGACTCGTCATGGCAGGCGGCGGGCGGCGCCAGCGGCGACGGCGGATTCATCGAGCTCAGCGCGAAGCAGACCGTCGCGATCGGCTCCATCGCGCTTGATCTGTCGTCGCGCGGCGGCGTCGCCGGCACGCTCCTGATCGATCCGACCGACATCGTCATCGGCGGAGCCAGTTCGCCTCAGGCCACGATCGGCGTCGACGGCGGCAGCTCGCTGCCGAACCTGATCAGCAACGGCGGCAACATCACGCTCGAGGCGACCAACAGCATCACGATCTCGGCCGGCGGGCTGGTCGACAGCCGCCAGTACAACAGCGCCGCGGGCGATCTTTCGGCGTCCAACCCTTCGACCGGCGCGTCCGGCTCGATCACGCTGAAGGCGCCGATCATCAGCGTCGCCGGCTCGATCCGCGCCGACGTCAGCACGGGCTCCAGCTACGCCGCGGGCGACATCACGCTCATCTCGCAGAAGGCGCACGAGATCGCATCCGGCCTCGCGCAAGCGACCGCCACCATCGACGTGTCGGGAACGATCAGCGGCCGCAACATCACGATGACCGCTGACGGCGCGGCGAGCTCGAATTTCATCGATGCGGCGGGCGGCCTCGCGCAGGCGATCGGCACGAGCGTGGCCTCGACCCTGTTCGGCCTGAATGGCGGCTATGTCGGGAGCCATCTCGAGACCCGCGTGACGCTGCTCGACGGCGCGAATGTCACCGCGTCGGGCAACGTGGTGATGACGGCGACGGGCGTGCAGACGGCGGCGACGCCGGCGATCACGGTCTCCGGCGTCAATCCGTTCGCCGCCGCGGTGACGACGGCCGAAATCAGCGGAACCGTGAAAGCGGAGGTCATGTCCGGCGCGCACCTGACGGTCGGCCGCGATCTGACCGTCACGGCGGAAAACACCGTCACCATGATGGCGACCGCGCTGTCGGTCTCGACCGCGAACACGCGCGTCAACGCCACCGTCGCCATAGGGCAGACGGACGTGGATACGTGGGCGATCCTGCATTCAGGCGCCACCGTGTCGGTCGGCGCTGGCGGCAATGTCACCGTCGGGGCCAAGAACACCAACTCATTCAGCACGTCCGCGACGGCGATGGCGCTCGCCGGCGGCCAGGCTGGCATCGCAGTCGCCTATTCCGACACGCGGGCGACGGCGGAAGCGCGCGTCGGCGTTTCGCTTGGAAGCTCGACGAGCCAGCTCGGTCGTCTGACGATCCAGGCGACGTCGGACAACGACAAGAATGCGACGACCTCTTCGGTGGCCGTCGGCAACAACGGGCTTATCAACGCGCTCGGACTGGCGAGCCTCGGCGCGTCGCAATTTTCGAGCCTCGCCACACGGCTCGGCGTCAGCACCGGCGGTGGTTCAAGCGACGTCTTCAAGGTCGGCAGCGCGGTCACCATCGCCAACAGCAATCTTGCCGCGCGCGCCGCGATCGACGCCGACGCCGGTGGGACGCCGCCGACGATCTCGGTGCTCAATGTCGGCTCGGGCGTGCTTGTCGCGAGCCGGCTCGTCGACTTCGCTGTGCGCGTCGCCGCCGACAGCTCGATCAATTCAAACTCCAACGATCCCAACGGGCCAAACCCGCCGACGGCTTCAAATCCGAGCGCGACCACCGCGCTGTCTTTCGGCATCGCGGTCGGCAACATTTCGCATGTGAGCAACGCCTCGATCGGGCAGGGCGTGACGGTTACAGCGGGCCGCATCGGCGTCGCCGCCTCGACGGAAGTTCCGATCTCCGTCACCTGGCTCGACTGGGACGGCGTCGGCCAAGCTATTTCACACATCAACGGCTCGCTCGGTCTCGTCGCCGACGTGCTGACGAGTTACGCGAACGCCACGACGTCATCGAATAATCTCGGACTTGCCGGCGCAGTCAATTATTTCCGCGTGACCAACGAAACGGCCGCGTGGGTGGGGCAGGGCGCGACGCTCAACCAGTCCGGCGGAGTCGGCTCCTCGGTCAGGACGTTGGCCGACGGTTACGAGCTCAATCTGGACCAAGCGGTCAGCGTCAAGGCGGAGACCGCGACGAGCAGCATCGACATCGCGGGCAATCTCGCGGTGTTCTCTTTCTATCAGACAAATGGCGGCGGCGGGTCCGCGATCGGCGGCGCGCTCAACGACGTCAAGACGAGCAGCACGACGGTCGCCGCGATCGCGTCCGGCGCGACGATCAACGCCACCGGGCTCTCGGTGACGGCGGACAATCGCGACAAGATATTCGCCGTGGCGCCGACCTCAGGCGCGGCGAAGGGCGCGCTGGCGCTCAACGGAATCGTCTCGAATCTTGCGTTGCAGAATCATACGCTGGCGTCGATCAGCAAGGAGGCCACGGTCTCCGCGTCGAGCGTCGACATCGAGGCGAGTCAGTTCGTATCGCTGTTTTCGCTGACCGGCGCTGTCGCGCGCGGCGCGGCGTCCGGCGTCGGGCTTTCCGTCGCGACGCTGATCCCTGTCGCGGACACCCGCGCCTATGTCGGCGACAATGCGGCTGATCTGTCGGACGACCGGCTTCAGCGCGCCAACGCCGGACAAGGCGTGATCTCGACAGGCCGCATCACCGTCGACGCCTCATCGAGCGGTCGTCTTCTCGTGGCTTCGATGGCGGCCGCCGTGGTCGATCCGGCCCAGCCGTCGCTCGACTTGAATTCATTCTCGCTGTCGGATTCCGCGTTCGACGCGTTGGCGTCAAAGGCAGGCGGTCCGTCCTTCAGCCTGTCGGCCGCCGGAACCGCGGCCGTCGCCCAGACGACCGTCGATACGAAAGCGATCATCGACGGAATCCAGCTCCGGAACGCCAGCGGTGGTGGAAATGTCGATGTCGGCGTCACGGCCGAGAATGCGACGATCATCGAGAACGGCGCCGGCGCGGCGGCGCTTAATCTCAGCGGCAACCAGAGCGTCTCCAGCAATGCGCTCGCAGGCGCGGTGGCGATCGGCATTCTCGGCAACAGCACCGATGCCGCCATCCGCAATTCGACTCTGACGAATGCGGACGATGTGACGGTGCGCGCGCTGTCGGGCGGACGTCAGACGATCGTCGGCCTCGGGATCGCCGGCAGCCGCAGCAGTATCGGCTCGGTCGCGACGATTTCCGTTGCGGTCGGCATCGTGACGGATCGCGTCCTCGCCGAAGTGAGCAACACGGCGATCACCGCGAACGGGATGGTCGGCGCCGATCTCAACGTCAACGCCTATCAGACGACCGATATCGGCATTGGCGGCGGCGCGCTTTCGCTCGGCGGCAGAGCCGGATTCGGCGCCGCGATCACCTACGCCTCGATCGGGAACCCGGACGGATCGGATGCGGTGAGCGCGCTTGTTCGAGGTTCGAGCGCATCCGGGTTCGACGGCGTACAGGTCACCGCGTCGAACTCAAGCCGGATCGGAGCGGGCGCGGCTGCGGGCGGCGGCGGCGCTGACGCGAACGGGCTTGCCGGCGCATTCGTCATCACCGAGATCACGCCGACCACGCGCGCGGGCATCATCTCCGACGGCGCCGCCAATCTCGCCATCAACCTCCGCGGCGAAGCGATCGTGCTCGCGAATGGAGAGCGCAACAGTTCGTTCGACGCGATCATTTCGGGCCGCGTCGCAGCGACAGATACGGGGCAGGTCGATTTCACCGGCGCGGCGCTGAACGCCAACCAGGCGGCCAATCCGATTGGCGCTGCGATCATGGCGGTGGCGGGCGCGGTGCAGGGCGGCCAGAACAGTCTCGGCATTTCGCTTTTGAGTAACCGCATCGCGACATCGCATCTCGCGAGCATCGATGGCGTCGATCTCTTGTCGACCGGCGGCGATGTCAGCGTGTCGGCGCGGGATGGATCGACGATCACCTCGATCGCGATCGGCGCCGGGCTCGCCACCGGACAGTTCGCCGGACTCGCCTCGACCTCGCTGCCGTCGATCGACAATGTGATCTCGGCGACCATCAGCGGCGCGGGCACGATGGTCACGGGTCGCGACGTGTCGGTCCTCGCGAGCGGATCGTCGTCGATCCGCGGCGGCGCCGGCACGCTTGGGATCAGCCTCGGCGTCGCGGCGATCGGCCTGTCCATCGTCGATTCCTCGATCGCGAACGAGATCACCGCCGGAATTTCCGACGCGAATATTCGCGCCACGCGCGACCTGAAGGTTCTGGGCGACTCCACCGCGACGATCACCTCGATCGCGCTCGGCATCGCGGCGTCGCGCAACATCGGCCTGGCTGGTTCGATCGCCACCAGCTCGGTCGCCACGAATGTGACGTCCAGCGTCAGTGATGCAGATATCATCGCTGACAATAATCTCGGCGTGATCGCGACGAATCGCGACTCCATCGCCGTCGTCGCAGGCGCGGCCGGCGTGACCGTCGGCCAGCCCAGCATCGCCGGCGGACTGTCCGTGGTGAATAACACGATCGGCGGCGCCACCTCCGCGTCGATCGCCAACAGCAGCGCCGACGCGAAGGCCGCCGGCGCGGGCGCGATGACGATCGACAGCGGGCGGCTGGCGAACGCCGTCGATCTCTCCGCAGTGACGAGCATATCGATCGCGGCGCCCGATCAGACCATGACTCAACGGTCGCTGCATGGTCTCGGCGTCGTCGCCATGTCGAGCCAGGCCGTGCGCGCGAACTCGGTCACCGCCGGGCTTGCGATCTTTCCGGTCAGCGGCGCCTTCGCGCGCGTCGTTATCTCGAACATCATGGGCGGCGCGACGTCGGCGTCGATTTCCGACAGTAGCATCGATGCGCGACTGACCGGCGCGGGGCCGGCGGCGCCTGATGTCGCTGTGCTGGCCGGCAGCAACTCCTACGCCGCCACCTTCATCGTCGCGGGCGCAGCGGGCGGAATTGCAGGCGCGGGCTCTGACGCCCAGACGATCATGAATCGTCAAACGTCGGCAACGGTGACGCAGTCGACTGTGGGAACCACGACGCCAGGATATGCGGGTCCGGGCGTACAGACCGTTGATATCGAAGCGCTTGCGACTCAGGCTGCGGCAGGACAGGTCGTCAGCTTCGCGGCCGGTATCGGTGGGGCTGCGGCGACCGGGATCAGCGACAGCTTCGACGCGACGACGACGGCCTCTTTCGATGGCGGCCTCGTGACGGCGAAGCGCATGATCGTCAACGCCGAGAGCAGCAATGGATTCAATGCGACAGCGGCGGCCGGCTCAGGCGGCGCGGTCGGTTTCGGAAGCGCCTATGTGGTCGCTTCAAGCGACAATACGACGATTGCGTCGATCGGCGGCGGCGCGAGCCAGAGCACGCTCAATCTGAATGGCGATCTGACGGTCGCGGCGTTGAACGGCGGCGATTTCACAGCGCTCGCCGCTGGCGGCAGCGCCGCTGGCGGCGCGGCGGTCGCCGGCATGGTCAATGTCATCAATATCGACAACGTCACGCGCGCGCTGATCACGGGCGCGACCATCACGCAGCTTTCGACCGCCACCGAGACGGTCAACGGCGTCGCGCGCAGCGCGCTTATTTCAGTCACTGCGACCGAATCCGTCACCATCGAGCCGACCACCGGGACGGCGGCGGCGAGCGCGGGGCTGGGCCTGGGTTCTGCGACCAATATCGTCAACTTCAATGGCGGCGTGTCGGCTGCGATCACTGACAGCACGACCTCCTCGCCCGGCGCCGTTACGGTCTCGTCGGGCTCCAACCGCACGATCAATATCGAGACGGTGACGGTCGGCGCCGGAGGTTCGAGCGGCGTCGGCGCTGCGGTCGCGGTGCTGAAGATCGGCAGCGCGGGTCCATCCGAAGCGCAGTCGGATCTCAATGCCGGCGGCGACGGCACCTTGTCGCGCGTCAACCAATTGACTGCGGTTTCCGGCGATTTTGTCCTCAGCACAACGGGCGTGTCAGCCTATCGCACCGCGCTGGGCTCCGCGGGAACCGGACAAACGGAAGCGCAACTGCGCGCCGCCGCGCTCACGGAATATCAGCTGCTTCTGCAGAACGGAGTCGTCTCGAACGGAACGCTGACGCTGACCGCGAGCGGCGTCGCGGCTTTGCGCGCCACCGCCGCCACGGCGCTCGGCGTCGCCAATCCGACCGATGCGCAGGTCAGGTCGTACGCATCGTCGCGCTACGCGCTGCTTGATGGCGGGCGCATCCAGTATGTGCTCGGCGAGTCCGGTCTCGCGAATTATCGCCCGACGGTCGCGCTTTCGATCACGGACCCGACCGACGATCAGGTCCGCGTCGCGGCCAACGACAAATATCAAAGCCTTCTGGCGAATGGCGCGGTCAACAACGGAAAGTTGACGCTGACGACGCAAGGCATAGCCGCCTTCCGGTCCGAAGCGACGGCTTCGCTCGGGCACGCCGCGACCGACGCCGAAGTGAAGACCTACGCGGCCAACCTTTACAGCTACTTCGTGTCCTATCGCGCGCGCACGGCGACGCCGACGGGTTACAGCGCGACGGCCGCCCTCGACCAATCCTCGTCGGAGATTTCCGCCGGCGTCAGCGGCGGCTCGCTCTCGGCCGGCTCGCTGTCGGTGCGGTCGACGACGACCACAGCGAGCTACAATCATGCGACCGGCGTCGGCTCGGGATCAGCAGGCGTCGGCGCGGCGACAGCCTATACGACGGTCGGCGACGTCATCACGGCGACGGTGCAGGGAACGTCGGTCACGGCGGGAGCCCTCACTGTCGGAGCGACGGCGCAGGACGGCGCAAATCCGGCGGCGCGCATCGCCTCCTACGCCGGGGCGGGCGGGCTCGCGGCTGCGGCCGGCGCGGCGGTCGCCAATGCCTCGATCAACAACACGGTCTCCGCCACGGCTGCGGGAACATTCACGCTGACGGGCGCAGCCTCGCTCAGCGCCAGCGATGCGAGCGGCGTTCGCGCCGACGCCTTCGGCGCCACGGCGGGCGGCGGCCTCGCGCTCGGCGTTTCGCTGGCGAAAGCGTCGCGAACGAGCGCCGTCAACTCAACCCTCGCCTCGAACGCGCGCGTCGCGAGCGCGACGGGACTGACCGTGGACGCGACCAGCAGCGGATATGCGTTTGCGTCAGCGACAGCGGGCGTGGGCGGGCTTCTCGTCGGTGGCGCGGGCGCAGACGCCAGAGCAAATGATTCCGCGTCAGTGACGGCCCTCGTTGGTTCTGGCGCGTCCGCCAATGTCGGAACCGGCACGATCTCCGTGACCGCGACGGCGAGTCCGGACGCCAAGTCTTCGGCGCTCGGCGCCTCTGTGGCCGGCGGTCTCGCCGTGGGCGCCGCGATCGCCCGTTCGACCGCTTCGCCAACCGTGCTGGCGGCGATCAATGGCAATGCGAGCTTGCCGGCGTCTCAATTCACCGCGGGCACGCTCTCGGTGCAGGCGAAGGGCTCGGTGTTTGGCGCGGCGGTCAGCGACATCACCGGCATGCCGACCTCGACGGCGGACTTCACGCGCGGCGGCCAGTCCGCCGCGTCCTGGGCGGTCGCAGGCTCCGGTTCGGTTTATTACAGCGCGGTCGGCGCCGACTCGCGCGCCGTCAATACGTCATCGGTCATCGCTTCTGTCGGCGACTATGTCCGGTTGCCCGTTGGCTCCGTCACCATCAAGGCCGACAACAGCTCGATCCAGGCCGCGAAGGGAACCGGCGTCGCCCTCGGCGGCGTGGCGGCCATTGGCGCGGTCAACGCCCAGGCTGATGCGACCTCGACCACGAATGCGACAGTTGGCGACAACGTCGTGATGGCGGCCGCGGGCGCCGGCAGCTTCACGCTGCAGGCGATCGGCAGCGACACGCAGATCGCGCGCGCCACGTCCGGCAGCGGCGGCATGGTCGCCGGCGCGGGCGCGACCGCGAAGACGTCCGACACCGCCGGCGTGAACGCCACGATCGGCGCGAGCGTCTCGATCAACACCAACCTGATCTCGATCTCCGCCAAGCACAGCGACATCTACGCCGAGACTGTCGACAGCACGCAAGGCGCGCTGCTCGGCGCCAGCGCCTCGATCGCGAACCACACCGTCACTTCCGACGTGCTCGTCTCGATCGGCGACAACACGATCTTGGCCGCGCGCGGCGCGGGGACGAAGAGCTGTTACGTCACGACCTGCCTGCAAGGAATTGGCATCGAGAGCCGCAACATCTTCAGCGAGCTGTCGCTCGGCGACACCATCACCGGCGGCGCCGGCGGCGGGGTCAATGGCGTCGGCGCGGAATCGCGCACCACGATCACCGGCACGTCGCGCGTTCTCCTCGGCGACAATGTCAGCCTGTCTGCAGGGCAGGACGCCGTTTCTTCGCCCGGGCCGATCTCAATCCAGGCGATCAGCGAGCTCGATGCGAACGATCAGGTTTCGCTGACCACCGGCGGCGCGCTTCAGGGAGCGGGCGTCAGCTCCTATTACACCGCCGACCCCGACAACACCGTGACCCTCGGCGCCAGCAACAGTCTGACGTCGGCCGGCGTGATCAATGTCGGCACCTACACGAAGGCGAACGTCAAGACGAATGCGCTGGTCAGCACATTCGGCGTGCTCGCGGCGGTTGGAACCGCCAACGCCGACAGCACCGTCAGGACCGACCAGACGATCACCATCGGCGCCAACAGCACGCTGACGGGCCTCGACAATGTCAACGTCACCGCGGGCCGCGACGCCTCCGGCATCGCCACGACGGAGATCAACGGCGACGCGACGGCGCTCGGCTACATACGCGGCCTGATCGCCGTGCCGACGGCGCGGGCCTCGACCAATCTGCGCAACACCGCCCGTCTGGTGGTGAACACCGGCGCAGCGCTGCTCAGCGCCCAGAACGTGACGCTCGGCGCGTTCGATGGAAGCCTGAACGCCAACGCCGATGGCGCAGGTCACGGCTTCGAGCTCTACGCGATCCCGGTGACGGCTCGCAGCGAGAGCCCCATCAAGCAGGCGACCTCGACGCTGGTGATGGACGGCCGCGCGGTTGGCGGCGTGTTCCACGAGCAGGAGATCATCATCGGTTGCGGCGCCGGCGGCCTGTCGATCTGCGGCGTCAACGATACTCCCAGCATTTATATCAAGGCCGGCGGCGCGCCGGTGGCGGTGACCTACGACCCGAATTTCAACGCGGTGCAATATGTCCGCGACAATTACACCACCTACACCGGGACGCTGCCAGACACGACGGTGGCCGACACGCTGGTCGGCGGCATCTCGTCGGGCCTCGTCAAGGCCGTGCGCGTCAGCCAGCTCTACGCCGCCGGCGGCAACGTCTTCGTCACCGCCGACACCGTCCAGGGCAGCGGCTCGCTGACCGCCAATGGCGGCCCGACTATCAAGGTGACGAACAACAGCGCCGCCTATCTCATCCTCGACGGCGGCGCCTATATCCCCGATCTCGACACCGGCCGCATCCTTGGCGGCAACGGGCTGACGAAGACCACGGTCAATCCGAACGGCACCGCCAGCATCATCATCAGCAACGCCTATACGCGAGATGATGTCGGCGGCTATGGCCCCGCCCTGTTGATCGCCGGCGACATCACCAATCTCGGCGGCCTCGTGTCGCTCAACAACACGCAAGGCTCCTTCGGATTCTCGGGCCAGCGCATCGATGCGCTTCAGTTCAACGTCACGGTGCCCAACGGCGCGGTCGCAGTCGCCTCGAACGGCCCGAACGGCATGTACAACGCCGGCGCCTCGCCGATGGCGGAGTGGGGCAGCTGGATCTACTATCCTGGCGCCCAGCCCGGCGCGGCGTCGAACACCTATGTCATCAACGACACGGTCAACGCCATCGCCAACACGCTTTATTTCGGCAATGGCAACAGTCTAAACTACCAGCTCTACCACAACATCAACGACGGATCGGACCCGGCGAACCGATACAGCACCATCATGTATGGCAACTGCATCGGCTACGGCGCGACCGGCATGAATTGCGTCGGCGGCTATTATTTCGGCAACGGCATCAACTTCGCGCAGATCCCGATCGTCCCCAAATATTACGAGAACAACGCGGCGACGGCGCAAGGCAGCGGCGCACAGATCTATGGCGCGCAGGTTGCAATCAAGGCCACGGTGATCAACGTCAACGCTGCGATCGAGGCCGGACGCGTCACCAACCAGTCGGTCTATCTCGACGCGAACCTGTATCAGGCGCTCGCTTTCGCAGCTTTCAACTACAATTATTACGGCTACGGCTCGCCGACGGTCGATCTCACCAACGATCCGCGCATCCTCAACTATGGCTCGGCGGCCAACACCTACCGCGTCGTCAACAGCGGCGACAAACTGATCCCGGTCACCTACGATATCCGCACCGGCCAGCTCACCATCAGCGATGTCAACGCATCTTCCGGCGGCGGCTCGGTGCTGCTCGACGGCCAGATCATCAGCACGAACACGCTGGGCTCGATCAAGATCAATGGCGGCTTCGGCCATGTCGACATCATCAACAACAGCGGCATGGAGCTCATCACCAACCGGATCAACACAGGCACCGCCAGCGGGCCCAACGCCAGCGTCAGCAAGATCACCATCATAGACCGGCTGAAGTCAGCCGACGTGAACACCAGCGTCTATGTCTACACGCCCGGCTCCGGCATCACGAAATACATCACCTCCAACGGAGCGCAGCCGATTCTGAGCGGCGCGAACGCGACGCAACCGGCGGAATTCATCTCCGGCGACACCACGCGTTACACCCCCGTCAGCGGCACGCGCTACGAGTGGACGCAGCAACTCTGGGTCCACAAGGACGGACTGATCGTCAACAACCCCAACGCACAAGGCGTCTGGCGCTACAACTCGGGCTCGGCGAACAACCCCTGGGAATATGTCGCGGCTCCAGCGACCGGCATCTGGGGCGACGGCACGTCTTCCGGCCCGGACTACTGGAACGTGTCGAGCTCTCCGCAAGGCCGCCTCGTCAACAATCCCGGCGCAGCCGGCACCGTCTTTTACGAGACGCTGCAGGGCGGAGTCGTCGAAGTTATCAATGCGATGCAGACCTACGGGAACTGCAATGGCGGCAATCCGAGCTTCTGCGACTTCGACTTCCGGGGGAACACCGGTTCGACGGCCAACAGCTACTGGAACTACAACTACGTCAAGGACGCCTGGCTGCAGGTGACTGCCTCGGTGAAGGCCGACAACCAGTTCGGCATCAGCTTCGCCGGCAATGCGGCCGGGTCGGTCCGGATCGAGTCCAACGCCTCGGTGCGCCAGCAGGGCAACATCGTCAATCCGAGCGGCGACACCCGGATCGTCGCCTCGGCCGGCAGCCTGGCCCAGGCGCCCAACGTCTCGATCCTGTCGAACAATCTCGTGCTCTACGGGCGCAATGCTGTCGGCTCGGCGGCGGCGCCGATCCAGGCGACCCTGACATCAGGCGCCGATGTCGCTGCCTATTCCGGCGCGGGCGGCATCTATCTCAACATCGATTCCGACGCGAAGATTTTCCGTCTCAACGCCAACAACGATGCAGGCGTCAATGTTTACGGCGACATCGTCGTCCACGCGACGGGCGGAATGGAGCTCTCAAGCCGCGTCCCGAGCAACTATGTCAATGTGCTTGGCGACAACATATCGCTCACGAGCGACAACGGCGCGATCGGCGGCGTCGCTGCGCCGCTGCAAATGCAGGCCTTCTCGACGCTGCAACCGGACGGCAGCCGCACCGGCGGCGTGGTCAACCTCAAGGCGAAGGGAGATATCGGCGTCCAGCAACTGGCCGACGCTGGCGATCTCCGCGTCGGGCTGATCTCCAGCACGACGGGCGATGTCCGCATCGACGTGCAGGGCGGACGACTGGTTTCCGCAACCGGGCAGACCGCCGGCCAGGCGCTCAGCGCCGATCAGCTCGCCGCTGTCTCGCGCTCGCTCAAGCTGACCGCGGCCGACGGCGCCAATGCGGCGGCCCAGGCGAGCGTCGCGAGTTTCGAGCGGCAGGTGACGCTGAGCTACGATCCCTACATCGCGCTCGCGCGCAACGGCGTGGTGACCAATGGCCGCTTCGCACTGAATGCGAACGCCGTCGCCCTTTACCAGACTTTCGCCGACGCCGAGCTCGGACATGTCGCGAGCGATCAGGAGGTGAAGGACTATGCAGCGCGGCGCTACGACGCTTACGCCAATCTGTTCAGCACCGCCTATGGCGCGAACTGGTCGAATCTCGCGCGATTCAATCCGGCGACGCCGCAATCGGGTTTTGTCTTCAGCGCTACGGCGAGCGACGCCGTAGCCGGGCTCGTCAATAACATCGCCGGCGACGCCGCGTGGACAGATCGGCAGCTTGTCTCCGCCATTAACGTCTCGGCGCTGCAGCCGGCCAGTTCGTCTGTCGGCAACGGCGTGGCGCTGGTCGTTGGCCGCGATGTCACGCTCAACATCGCAGGCAATATCGGCTCGCTTGCGCCCGACGCTTCAGTATCTCTCGCCAGCATCCGCGACGGCACGATTTCAAATGCGAATCTCGCCGCGCTGTCGGCTGCGTCCACGCCCGGCACCGTCAAGATCGTCGGGCAGACCGCCGGCGGCGCCCGCGTCGAGGTGACGGACCTCGCAACTGTGGCGCCGGGCGTCACACTGACGAGCGTTGAAATCAAGCAGACGGCGCCGCTCTTCATCAGCGCAAGCGGCGTGTTCTCCGGCTCGGCGCAGGGCGACATCTATGTGCAGGCGACCAGCGCCGCGCAGGCGGGCGGGGCGAACATCAATGTCGGCCGCGTCACGGCGACCGGCGCAATCAACCTGCAAGCTCCGGGCGCGATCTCGGCCGCCACGATTCCCAACAGCACAACGCCACGCAACGCCGTGCAGGTTCAGGCGGGCGGCGATCTCGTCCTGGTGGCGGGCGGCGGGTCGATCGGCTCCTCCGCGACTCCGCTGACATATCAAATCGGCGGACGGCTGGTGTCGGCCTCGGCCGCAGCTGACGCCTATCTCGCGGCGTTCGGCGGACCGGCGCAGATCGGGCGCATTTCGGCGATCGGAACCGCGTCGCTGACGGCGGCCTCTGGCGGCATTCAGGGATATTTGCCGGGAATTGCGATCTCCGCCGGAACGGTTGTGCTCAACGCCGGGGGCGATGTCGGCTCCTCCGCCAATCCGCTCGGCGTGCGCGTCGGGGGGACCGGCGAGTTCTCAGGTCAGATCGGCGGCTCCGCCTATATTTTGTCGCCAGCGATTTCTGGAACGACCGCTGCGCTGCGCGTCGGCGATCTCTCCGCAACGAGCGGCGTCGTGATGAGCGCCGACGACGAAGTGCGCGTCCTGCGATCCGTGCGCTCGGCTGGCGGAGGCGTTTCGATCACGAGCGACTCAATCAGCATGGCGAGCGGAGCGTCGATCGCGAGCGTCGGTCTCGTGGCGCTCACATCGGCGAGCGACATTTCGCTCGGCCGCGTCTCAAGCGCGTTCGTCCCGGCTTCCGGCGCAACGTCCGTGATGATCAGCGCCGCTGGCGCCATCACGGGCAATGGCGATTCCGGAAATCAGATTGAAGCGCTCACCCTCGGCGGCGTCATCAAACTGATCGCAGGGGCGAACATCGGCGCGTCTGAACTCGCGCCGCTATCCTTTGTTGGCGCAAGCCTCTCGGCTGAGAGCCTGACCGGAGGCGTCTTCCTGTCGACCGCGTCGAGCGCGCGCGTGACGAGCCTGATCGCGAGCGCCGGAGCGGCGTGGCTGAATTCCAGCGCGGCGTTGACGATCGATGCGCTCACGAGCCGCGGCGCAACGATCCAGGCGGCGGGCGCGCCGCTGACCATCGGGACCTTGACCTCGGCCGGCCCGGCTTCGCTTCGGGCAGGCGGCGCGATCGCCATTACGAGTGCGGCGACGACGCTCGGCGATCTGTCGATTGTGTCGACAAACGCTGGCGTCACGGCGGCGACGCTCAATTCGGCTGGCGCTCTGTCATTGATCGCGCCCGGTGCCATTCAGGTGACGACTCTGACAGCAGGCGGCGGCGCGACGGTTCAGTCAAGCGCGAGCACGCTGCGCGTCGATACAGGCTCCGCCGGCGGGACAGCGATGCTCGGCGCGCACGACGCTGTCACGCTGGGAACTTTCACGACGACGACGGGTGATCTTTCAGTCGCCTCCACGAACGCCGGCCTTACCGCGGCGACATTGCAGGCGGCTGGCGCTCTTTCGCTGACCGCGGCGGGCGACATTCGCGTAACGACGTCGGCGACTTCGGGTGGAACGACGAGCGCGACGTCTTCGGGCGGAACGCTGGACGTTGCTTCGCTGACCTCGGGCGGAGCGGCGACGCTGTCGGGATCCGGCCTTGTGACGATCGGTTCGGCGCAGACGCAATCGGGTGATCTTTCAGTCGCCTCCACGAACGCCGGGATCACGGCGGCGATGCTGAACGCGGCCGGCGCTTTGTCGCTGATGGCGGCGGGCGACATTCATACGACGACGTCAGCGACTTCGGGTGGAACGACAAGTGTGATGTCTTCGGGCGGAATGCTGGACTTCGTTTCGCTGACCTCAAGTGGAGCGGCGACGTTGTCGGGTGCGGGCCTTGTGACGATCGGCTCGGCGCAGACGCAATCGGGCGATCTCTCGGTTACATCCACGAACGCCGGGATCACGGCGGCGATGCTGAACGCGGCTGGCGCCTTGTCGCTGACGGCGCCCGGCGCGATTCAGGTGACGACTCTGACGGCGGGCGGCGGCGCGACGGTTCAATCGAGCGCCGGCGCGCTGCGCATCGATACGGGCTCGGCAGGCGGGACATCGGCGCTGAGTGCGCGGGACGCCGTGACGCTGGGAGCCTTCACGACGACAGCGGGCGACCTCTCGCTAGCCTCTGCGAACGCTGGCGTCACTGCGGCGACGCTGAATGCGTCCGGCGCTCTGTCGGCGACTGCGTCCGGCGCCATTGTAGTGATAACATCGGCGATCTCTGGCGGAACGACGAATGCAACGTCTTCGGGCGGAACGCTCGATCTGACGTCATTGACCTCGGGTGGAGCGGCGACGTTGTCGGGCTCGGGTCTTGTGACGATTGGCTCGGCGCAGACGCAATCGGGCGATCTCTCCGTCGCCTCTGTGAATGCTGGCGTCACGGCGACGACGCTGAATGTGGCCGGCGCGCTGTCATTGACTGCGCCCGGCGCCATTCAGGTGACAACTCTGACGGCAGGCGGCGGCGCGATGGCTCAGTCGAGCGCGAGCACGCTGCGCGTCGATACGGGCTCGGCCGGCGGGACGTCGATGCTCAGCGCGCGCGACGCAGTCACGCTCGGAACCTTCACAACGACGTCAGGCGATCTCTCTGTCGCCTCCACGAACGCCGGGATTACAGCGGCGACCCTTGATGCCGCCGGCGCGCTGTCGCTGATGGCGCCGGGCGCGATTCAGGTCTCGACGTCGGCGACCTCTGGCGGAACGTCGAGCGCGAACTCGTCCGGCTCCACACTAGGCGTCGCGTCGCTGACGTCGGGAGCAGACGCGACCCTGTCGGCCTCCGGCCTTGTGACAATCGGATCAGCTTTGACCAGATCCGGCGATCTGTCAGTCACATCCGCGAACGCTGGCGTCACCGCGACAACGCTCGATGCGGCCGGCGCTGCCGCGATCGATGCGCAAGGCGCGGTCGGGGTCGCATCATTGAGCGCCGGCGGCGGCGCAAGAGTCGTGACGCCAGGTTCGATCCAGATCACGGCGCTCACCGCCGGCCAGGGCGCGACAATCCAGTCGAGCGCAAGCACGCTGGCAATCGGCGCGGGTTCGGCCGGCGGAACGTCGACGCTCGGCGCACAGGACTCGGTGACGCTGGGATCATACGGAACGACTTCTGGCGATCTGTCGATCACATCGACGAACGCCGGCGTCGCCGCGGCGACGTTGAACGCGGCCGGCGCCCTGTCGCTAACGGCTGGCGGCGCCATTCAGGTGATCGCGTCGGCGACCTCTGGCGGAACAACGAGTGCGATATCTTCGGGCGGGACGCTGGACATTGCGTCGCTGACTTCGAGCGGAGCGGCGACGCTGTCGGGCTTCGGTTCTGTGACGATTGGTTCGGCGCAGACGCAATCGGGCGATCTCTCGGTCGCCTCTGCGAACGCCGGCGTCACGGCGGCGACGCTGAACGCGGCCGGCGCGTTGTCGCTGACGGCGGCGGGCGACATTCACGCGACGACGTCGGCGACTTCGGGTGGAACGACGAGTGCGACGTCTTCGGGCGGAATGCTGGACTTCGTTTCGCTGACCTCAGGTGGAGCGGCGACGTTGTCGGGCGCGGGCCTTGTGACGATCGGCTCAGCGCAGACGCAATCTGGTGATCTCTCGGTCGCCTCCGCGAACGCCGGGATCACGGCGACGACGCTGAACGCGGCTGGCGCTCTGTCATTGACCGCGCCCAGCGCCATTCAGGTGACGACTCTGACGGCAGGCGGCGGCGCGACGGCTCAGTCAAGCGCGAGCACGCTGCGCGTCGATACCGGCTCGGCTGGCGGGACATCGATGCTCAGCGCGCGCGACGCAGTGACGCTCGGAACCTTCACGACCACATCTGGCGGTCTGTCGGTCACGTCGACGAACGCCGGGACTGCAGCGAACCGCCTCGCGTCGGCGGACTTCCTGACGCTGAATTCGTTTGACGCGATCTCCACCTCCACATTGAGCGCTGTCGGCGCGCTGACTCTCGCGTCGAACAATGCGATCGACGTCGCAAACATGACGGCGGGCGGCGCGATCGCCGTGCGGTCCCTCGCCTCCACCGTGCGCAATCAGGTCGCTGTCGCCGGCGCGACTTCGATGGTTTCGGCGCGGAGCGATGTCACACTGGGCTCCTTCACGATCAGCGCCGGCGATTTGTCGATCGCATCGGCCGCCGCAGGCGTCACGGCGAACAGTTTGTATGTTGCCGGCGCGATCATGCTGACAGCGCCCGGCGCGATCGAGACCGGAACGATTATCGCAGGCGGCGGCGTGACTGCGACGTCGACGGCTGGGACGCTTCGCATCGCCAGCGCCGCCGCGGGCGCGACCTCCTCGCTGTATGCCGCGGATTCGCTCACGGTCGGATCGTTCGAGACGACGGCCGGCGGCCTGTCGATGACCTCGGCGAACGCTGGCGTCGCAAGCAACACGGTCTTCGCAGCCGGCGATCTCGTGGTCGCCGGGCAGTCGATCCAGTTCGGCCGCAGCGAGAGCGGCGGCGCTACGCGGCTGGCCAGCGCCGGCTCGATCGATGGCGGTCTTGGCCTCGCGGCGGGGGACTTCGTCGCGCGGGCGGGCGGGTCGATCCGCGCCGCGGCGGTCGCCGCCTGGCGAGCGGATTTCGGCGCCATGGACGATGTGCGCGTCGATCGTCTGGGCGCGGCTGCGGAGCTGATCATTCGCGGCACGATCACTGTGTCCGACATCGCGCAACTGCCATCGGGATCGACCGCTCCGCTGCAGCTGTCGGTTGGCGGAATGCGCGACCGCGCCGCGACGTCCGCACGCCTTTCGATCGACGCGCCGAACGGCGTCAGGTCGCCCGTGTTCAATGTCGTCGACGCGGAGATGACGACGACAGCGTCGGACATCTCCGTCGCGTCGGCCTTCGTTCCCGGCTCGCTCCATCTGACGACAGCGACGATTGATCTGCTGGCTAACAATCGCAGCCCCAGGCCGATTGCTGGATATGGGGTCCAGCTTTTCCAGCGTGACGGCGCGTTCGCCTTCACGCTGACGGGCAAGCGAATCGAGACGACCGCCTCAATCGTGCAGTTCGAGAAGGGCGTCGAAACCGTCTGGCTGTCTGACGGCGGGCCTATCCAGGGCGTAAGTTCGATTTCGGAATTGTCGCGAATCGGCGATCCGGGCATGGTTCGCGCCAACGGGGCGTTTGCGGCCGCCCTGAAGGCTTTCGCGACGATGGGGTCATGGAGCAGTCCAGTGGCAGGGTTTGTGGCCGCCGCTCCAGGCGTGCAGGGGAAACCCGTCAACACGGGCTCCTCCGATGGCGCGGATCAGGACTCCTGATGAAGGTAAAAGCGGGGGCAGGCGGCCGGCTGGCCTCCCCGGCTGCGTGCGCGGGGATTATCGCCTTCGTCGTATTCGGCAGCCCTGCAATCGCGCAGACCAACCCGAGCACGCTTGAGCGCGAGTCGGAGCGGCAGCGGACCCAGATCGAGCAGCAAACAGCGCCGCGGCGTCAGACCGGCCCGAACGTGGTCGGGCCAGGCGCGGCCGCGCGCGTCGAATTTCCGCCGGGCGGAACCACGGTGCTGCTGCGCGAGGTGCGCATCGACAAATCCTCGTTGCTGAGCTCGGACGAGATCGAAGCGATCAAGCGGAAATATGTCGGCCGCCGCGTCGACCTCGCGCAGATCGGCGCGCTCGTTCAGGAGATCAACGACATCTATGCGGCGCGGGGCCATATCACGGCCAGCGCCATCCTGCCGCCGCAAAAGCTGACGCAGGGCGTCCTCACGGTGAAACTCATCGAGGGAAAGCTCGGGAATCTCACGGTCACGGGCGCGGTCCAGACGTCGCCGTCCTACATCAAGTCAAGCGTCCCTGTGGCCGCGGGCGACACGGTCGACGTGCCCGCGCTCAATCGCAGCATCGCCATCTTCAACCGGACGAACGAGACGCAGTTGCGCGCGCAGCTACGCGCGGGCGGCCAGTTCGGCCTCACCGACATCGAGCTTGCGACGACGGAGCCGCCGCGCAACATCGTGCAGATATTCGGCGACAACCAGGCGGCGACGACGGCGGGGCGCTATCAGGCCGGGCTGTACTGGCGACTGCATGGCCTCTTCGGAATCGATGACCGGCTGACGACTTACGGCGTCATATCGCGCGGAAGCCTCTATGGAAGCAGCAGCTTCACCTTGCCGATCACGCCCTACGGAACACGGCTCGGCTTGAGCTACTCCCGCTCCGGGAACCATGTGGTTGACGGTCCGCTGCTGCAATTGAGATCGAAGGGCGAGTCGCAGAACAGCGCGGTTAATCTGAGCCAGCCGCTGTTCGGAACCGAGGCTCTCTCGCTGCTCGCGATCGGCAGCTTCACGCTTGGCGACACGCGCAGCGACCAGCTTGAAGTCAATGTGGTGCGCAGCTCGTTCCAGCGCTGGACCGGAGGGCTGGCGTTCACCTGGACGTCGCCGATTCATTCGCTGTCGGTGTCGCCAACCATTTCGCGCGTACACTGGAAAAACAGCATTGCGGGCGCGTCGAGCGACTTCACGATCCTTGGCGGAAACACCACGAACTTCGTGCGCTTTTCTGACCAGCTCTACGCCTCGCTGGTCGGCTCCTGGCAATATTCGCGCGATCCGCTTCCGGGCGATCAGACATTCCAGATCGGCGGCCCGACGACCGTCCGCGGATATCCCATCGGAGTCGCCGCCGGCGATTCCGGATATTACGGTCAGGCCGAGCTGCACTACGCTTTCGGCGACGCGCTGCGCAATGTCGACGTGTTCGCGTTCATCGATCACGGGGCTGTCTTCGCAACCTTTCCGAAGATGACGCGCGCGAGCGCGGCGGGAGTAGGCGTGTCCTGGCGCCCCGCCGAATGGGTGACGCTGGAATCGAGCGTCGGGTTCCCTATTGTCAATGTGGCCAGCTCGCAGCGCAGTCATGAAGTCTATGTGCGGCTCTCGTTCCGGCCGCAGATCAACTGATCAGGCCTGAAGCCGTGGCTTCCCGCGTCGATCGCAATATGTCCGGAGTAATCGTGATGGGCCGCAAGTCTCTTTTGCTCACCGTGGCGGCGCTGATCGGCGTCTGGACGGCCCTGATCGCTCCCTCGACGGCCCAATCGCCGCCGCCCCGTCCAGCGGCGCCGAAAGCGCCCGCCGAACAGACCTTGCCGCCGCCGAGCGCGGAGCCCGAGGCGACGACGGCGACCTTCAGCGACTGGACATTGCGGTGTCAGCGCTTCGCGGGCGCGGCGACGCCGATGCGCATCTGCGAGGTGAGCCATTCCGTTCAGGGTCAGACAGCGCAAACGACGCTGCTGCAACTTGCATTCGCGCGGCTGACCCCCGCCGATCCTCTCAGGCTCACTCTGGTCGCGCCCGTCAATGTGACGTTTCCCTCGAAGCCCGCGATCCGCGTCGGCGATCGCGATTCCCCGCCGGTCGAGATCGAATGGCGCCGCTGCATTCCCGGCGGCTGCATCGCCGAACTCGACATGCGCGAGGATATGCTCGCGCGCTGGCGCGCTCATGTCGGGCCGGGCAGCGTGACGCTGAAGGACGCTGCGGGCCGAGACGTTGTCGTGCCGATCTCGTTCCGCGGGCTCGCTCAGGCGCTGGACGCGCTGGCCCGCTCCTGAACTCGCCAATTCAACCCGATCGCCGGCGCGGATTGCAGCCGGAACGCTGTGATGGATGAACGCCAATGACGCCACTCCCGCTTTTCTATTCGGGCATCGCGGTGCTCGACCGAAATGTAAACAATGATCTTCGCATCGAGAGCCGGCAGGCGCCTTATGCGTTCGCTGCGAGGAGCCATATTCTGCCAGCGCTGGCGCAGGAGTTCTTTGCTGGCTGCCGCGATATGCCGATTGTTTTTCTCGAAGAGGGCGGGACGTGGTCGCCGCTGTTTCTCGTTGGCATGCGCAGCAACGAAAATGTTTTCGTCGATCGCGAAGGCCGATGGCTCGGACAGTATGTTCCAGCCTATTTGCGCCGATACCCGTTTATCAGCGGCGAGACGCCGGAGCAGCAGGTGATCTGTTTCGATCCGGGCTATGCCGGGCTTGGCGTCGAGGCTGGCGACAGGCTGTTCGGCCATGATGGCGAGCCCACCGCGACATTGAACACAGCCATCGCCATGGTCGCCGAATATTCCCAGGCGGCGACGATTACGGCGGCTTTCTCCACGCAACTCAAGGAGCTCGATCTCCTGCGGACCATCAACATCGAGATGCGGGCGGCTGACGGATCGACGGCGACATTCTACGGATTCGCTGCGGTCGATGAGCAGAAGCTGGCGAGCCTGGCGGATGATGCGCTTCTTGACCTGCAGCGCAAAGGCTATCTCGCCTTCATCTATGCGCATCTGATCAGCATGGGTAATTTGCAGGCGCTCAGCGCCCGCGCGCCGACGCCGGCCGCAGGCGCGGAGACACGCGAGCGCGGCGCGCGTTTGAACAGCTAAACCCGCAGCGCCGGCCAGACTTGTATTCGTGGCGCGTCTGGTGAAACTCGTATGAGAAATTGAGGCGTCCTTGCCGATGCGTCCGACCTTCGCCCCGGCGAGCGGGGAGCGCGTGCTGCTCGTCGAGGACGATCCTGTGACGCGCGGTCTCGTCGGCGGCTATTTCACCGATCAAGGGTTTCAGGTGACGGAAGCGGCGACCTTCGCGGAGGGGCTGCGTTGCGTCCGCCAATCGCGGCCCGATCTCGCACTGCTCGACGTCGTGCTGCCGGACGGCGACGGTTTTGAACTCGCCCGGCAGATCCAGGCGATCTCGGAAGCCGGCATCATCTTCATCACGAGGCGGGATTCCGACGTCGACCGCATTGTCGGGCTCGAACTTGCGGCCGATCACTATGTCACCAAGCCCATCAATCTGCGCGATCTCCTGGCGCGCGCCCGTTCCGTGCTGCGCCGCAAGGCGATCGATCGCGACGCGGCCCGTCGGAAGACCGCGCTCACCTTCGGTCGTTACCTGATCGATTTTCTGCGCCGCGAACTGGCGACGAGCGACGGCGATCCGATCCGGCTGACGCGCGGCGAGTTCGATCTCCTGGCGGCGCTGGTCGACGCCAATGGCCGCGCGCTCAGCCGTGAATATCTCATCGAGGTGATCAGCAACCGCGGCGAGAACACGGACATCCGCTCAGTCGATGCGCTTGTCGCGCGGTTGCGGCGAAAACTCTCCGACGATACGCCTGTTATCGAGACCGTCACGGGCTTCGGCTATCGGTTGGGCGTTTCGATCGATCACTAGGGTGCGTACTCATAATTGGAGGGCTCAGCGCGCGAGTCGAAAAGCGTTCAGGGCGGGTTTCGCGGCCGAAGGCCGTGGTTCTCCCACGGTCGAGGACGCGAGACCCGATCATGGGCGCTTTTCGCCGCGCCCACCTATCCCGGCTGTAGCCGGGATAGGCAATCAAGGAGCGCCCACATCGCATCAATGCGATGTGGGTGGGTTCGCTGAAGGGCCGTCGATCGCGGCGGAGCCGTCGCTCGATGGTGGACAACACCATCTTCTTGCCCTCGACGGCCCTTGAGCGAACGCTGAGCGCCTCGAATTATGAGTACGCACCCTAGACCTGACTGCGAATGCGACGGTCAGGCCGTCGCTTCGTCCGTGATCTCGTCAGCGAGATAACGATCAAGTTCGGCGCGCGTCCTGCGGCAGATGTCGCCAAGCGCGGCTACGCCCGCGCGCAATTCCGCTTCGCTGGACCTGACCGACTCGCGCTCGAGACGGCAGGCTTCGCGATACAGCAGGCCCAGTCCGATGGCGCTGGCGGCGCTGGCGAGCTGATGGCACGCGCGCGAGACGCCGGCCCGGTCCTCGGCCATTGCTGCGGTGGAAACGCCAATCATAAGGTCTGCGGACGCAGCGTGGAACAGTGTCGCGAGTTGACGCAGACGCTCGCCGCCGAGCATGTCGCGGCGATCCTCGATGAAGCTGCGATCGATGACTGAGCCGCCGTCAAGCGCGTGGACGTCAGGCTCCGCTCCCGTTGGCGCGACGCGCGTCAGCGCCTTGCCGAGCGCCTGCATGGCGACGGGCTTCGACAGGACGGTCGTGACGCCCGCAGCCCGGAAACGGCGCAGCGTGTCGGGCGAGGTGTCAGCCGTCAAACCGATCAGCGCAGGCGCCGCATCGCGCGACTGCCTCGCCAATTCCGTCGCCAGCTCCGCGCCGTCCATGCCATCCATGTGCATGTCGAGCAGAATCGCATCGAATCGATGCGTCCGGATCAATTCGAGCGCGCCGCCGCCACCCGAAGCCGTCATGGTCTGATGGCCAAGTCTTCGACAGATGCCGGAGGTGACCTCGAGATTGAGCGCGTCGTCATCGACTACAAGCACCGCGAGCTCGGCCTCGCCGGAATGGAGCTGGCTCGTGCGGTCGCTCGAAGAGGCGAGGGCGACCGGGACCCTGAGCGTAAACGTGCTGCCCGCGCCGAGCGCGCTTTCAAGCGTCAGGGTTCCGCCAAGCAGCGAAGCCAACCGCTTGCAGATCGCGAGACCGAGTCCCACGCCACCGCCCGCGCGCTTCGGCTCGATCTGCGCGAAATCCTCGAAAATGCGAGCGTGGTCGTCGGGATGCACGCCGACGCCGGTGTCCTTTACGACAACGATCAGAGTCGCAGCCGACGAAGACTGGGCTTCAACGCGCAGCGACAGGCGGATCTCACCCGCATCGGTGAACGTGACGGCGTTGCGGAGCAGATTGAGGATGATGCGATTGATTTTGACCGGATCGCTCAACAGCGGCGTTGAAGCCGAAGCATCGCATTCCACACGAAGCGCGAGATTTTTCCGCGCCGCGTCGCTCCGTATCATTTCGGCTGCAGCCGTCGCGAGGTCGGCCGGTTCGAAATCCCTGGTGTCGACGATCTCGGCGTCAGCCTCGATGCGTGACAGATCGAGGATGCTGTTGATGAGTTCGACCAGCGCTTCTCCCGATGAAGCGGCCATGGCGATGAGACGGCGATCATGTTCGCTCATGCGCGTGCGATCGAGCAATCCGACCACGCCAACGAGCGCCGCGACGGGCGTGCGAATGTCGTGTCCGACGACGGCGAGAAAGCGCGTTTTCTCCTCGGTCGCGCGCTCGGCGGCGTGACGCGCCGCTTCCGCCGCCTCACGCTGGCGCACGGCGTCATCGCGCGATCGGCTGAGCTCCGCGGTCCTTTCGGCGACGCGCGCATCGAGAACGGCGCGCGCGTCTTCGAGCCGCGCCGCCATCTTGTTGAACTCGGAGCCCAGCGCGCCGATCTCGTCGGCCCGGTCGACGGCGATGCGGTGATCGAGCCGCCCTTCGCCGATGAGCGCGGCGCCGTCGCGCAGCGCCATGATCGGCGCAGCCATTCGTCTGCTCACCATGATGCTGGCCAGCAGCGCGAGCGCGAGTGCGCCGACGCCAGCCATTCCCGATCGCGCCAGAGACCAGATGATGGGCGTGAACGCCTCGCTTTGCGGCAGGTCGACATAGACAAGCCAGCCCAGCCCCGCGACGGGCGCGCTGACGGAGAGCACGCGACGCCCCTCCACATCAGTCCTGAGGACGCCCCTGAGCGGATCGCCATCCTTGTGCTCGTCGTCGCCGCCGCCTTCAAGCTGCGTATCGCGCAGGACATAGCGAAGATCGGGATGCGCAATCAGACGTCCGGCGGATGTCGCGATATAGGCTCTGCCTTCGGCGCCGACTTTCATGTCGGCGACAAGCTCCCAGATGAAGGTCAGGTTGAGCGTGACGATACTTATGTGCGGCGGCTGCGCTTGCGAGCGCACCGCAAGTTCGATCCGCGGCTCGGTCTCGCGAAAGAAAAACACCGGCCCGATATAAATGCCGTCCGCCATCGCCTTGACGAAAGCGGGCTCCCTGGAGAGGTCGATCCCGCTGTCCATCCGATCGCGCGCCAGCCGCGAGAGTGCAAGCGTCTCGCGGCCGTCCGCGCGCGCCTGGCGCAGATCGACAATAACGGCGGCCTGCCGCATCAGCTTCAGCCCGTCGAGCCGCTGCTGCTCGCGGCTCTCCTGGTCCGCTCCCGCCATCGAGATCGCATCCATCTGCCTGAGCGCGCCGGCGACGAATTGCTCGATGCGATCGGCGACGCGCCGGGCCTGCTCATATTGCGCCCGCGCCACCAGCAGGCGCTGATCCTCGGTGGCGAAGATCGCCCCGACAAACAAGTTGAGCGTCAGCGTGCAGGCGACGACCGTGGAGACGAAGAGGGCGTAGCGTGTGACGAGCGAAAGTCGCCACAGCCGCTTCTGTGGCGCAGCGGCGAGGCGGTCGGCGGTCATGCAACGATGCGCACGGCGCGGGCCCGGAGCGACGCCGGGACTTCGAGCCCAAGCGCCGCGGCGGTCGTCGTATTGATCACAAGTTCAAAGCGCCGTCCGAACTGAACCGGAAGGTCGGCGATGTTCGCGCCGCGCAAGATGAGATCGACATAGGCGGCCACCAGAGCATCCTGCTCATCGCGCGCGCTCGAATAGGACATCAGGCCGCCATCGATGCTGAAGGTTTCATAGGGATAGATCGCAGGCAGCCGCAATGCGTTCGCCGCGCTGGTGATGGAGCGGCTCAGCCAATAGGTGTAACTGTCCGCGAGCAGCACGAGTCCGGCGCCGGCCTTCGCCGCGAACTGCGCCAGAACGGGTCGCACATCTTCCGGCGAAGAGATAAGCACGGGCTCGATATCGAGGCTTCGCTGGGCCGCCTCTCGCTCCATGATGGCCATGTGAGTCTTGCCGGCGCCTGGCGCCGTGGCCGGATTGAACATCACGCCGATGCGCCGCACGCCCGGTGAAATCTCGCCCAGCAGCTCGATCCATTTCGCCCCGATTTCGGGATGGCTGCCGCTGTAGCCGGTGATGTTTCCTTCGGGCCGCGTCAGCGAACGGAGAAAGCCGCTGCCGATCGGATCAGCCGCCGTCGTGAAAAGGATAGGGATCGTCTTCGTCAGCTTGGCGAAGATCGCGGTCTCGAGCGATGAAGTCGCGAGGATGAGATCCGGCGCCGCGGCGACGAACTCCAGCGCAAGCGAATTCCTCAGCGCGGCGTCGACGCCGAACGAGCGGATATCCCATCGCACGTTGCGGCCCTCGACCCATCCCCGCTCGGCGACGCGCTGCTTCAAAGTTTCGATGCGCCGGCGTTCTCTCGGATTCTCGAGGGCGGGGCCGACCATGGACATGATCAGCCTGACGCGGTTATCCGCCTGCGCGCCGCTCGGCCAGCCAGCCGCAGCCGCCATGGCGGGGGCGCCGTTCAAAAGGAGCTGGCGTCGCGTCGTCATGCCTCCATGAATGGCGCCTGTCGCCTCCCCCGTCGAGGCCTGCCTCGCGGGCGTAATCCACGGAGAAGCGGCGCGCGTTCCGCGGCGTCGCCGTCCCGGCATGCCGTCACCCGATCTCACGCAAGCTGACGTCGAGGGTTGGCCGTCACTGTGAAGATGAAGATCGCAGCAGCGATCTTGCGCGACTATTTTGGTCGATCCCAGGCGACGCTTGGCGGCCTGTCGAGCTGCGCGCGAATCTTTGCCGAACTGCGCCAGAGCCGGTTCGTTCTATGAACGCCTGGCTGTCGTCTGTTGAAACAGGTCCAACGGCCGGTTAGGCCAGTTCCGCAAGATGGCAGGCGACCTTGTGGGCTCCATCGCTCACGTCCTTCATGACCGGCGGCGTCGCCTGGCACAGCGGCAAGGCGCAGACGCAACGGCCATGAAATGCGCAGCCTGGCGGCGGATTCGCCGGATCCGGCAATTCCCCTTCGAGTGTGATCTGGCGCCGGCGATCTGACGACATCGCCAGAGTCTGCCGAAGCGGGCGCGGCGCTGCGGCGAGCAGCGCGCGCGTATAAGGATGTCGGGGAGCAGCGAAAACATCGGCTGCAGAACCGATCTCCACGATCTTTCCAAGATACATGACGGCGACCCGGTCGGCGATGTGGCGGATCACGGACAGGTCGTGGCTGATGAACAGCATCGAAAGCCCCAGCCGCATTCGCAACTCGGCGATGAGATTCAGGATTTGCGACTGAATCGAAACGTCGAGCGCTGACACAGGCTCGTCGGCGATGACGATCTTCGGCTCGAGCGCCAACGCGCGCGCGATTGCGATGCGTTGTCGTTGTCCGCCGGAGAATTCGTGCGGGTAGCGCGATGCCGCATCGCGCGGCAGTCCCACAATCGACAGCAATTCGCTAACACGCGCGCCGTCGCCGTAACGGCCATGGATGATGAGCGGCTCCGCAATGATGGCGCCCGCCGTGTGCCGCGGATTGAGCGATCCAAATGGATCCTGAAAGATCATCTGCATGCGGCCGCGCGCGGCCCGCAGGCTCCGTCCCGATAATGTTGCGAAGTCACGCCCTTCCAGAAGGATTTCGCCGCGCGTCGGCTCCATCAACCGCATGATCGTGCGGCCGAGCGTCGTCTTGCCGCATCCGGACTCGCCAACGACGCCCAGGACTTCGCCGGCTGCGAGCGAGAAGCTGACGTCATCTACAGCGCGCACGGCAGCGCCGTTGGCGTCGACATAATGTTTGGCAAGCGAGCGGACATCGAGAATCACACTCACGAAACCGGGCTCCAGCAGGCGAATTGGTGATCGCCGCCGCCGATCATGGCGGGCAGGCTGCGTCGGCATTGATCGAGCGCATCGCAGCAGCGATCGGCGAAGGCGCAACCGTCGCCGCGCGCGCCCGGCGCGGGCACCATTCCCGGAATCGATGGCAACACCCGGCCCGGCGGATTGGACGACGGCATCGTGTCGACGAGAGCCTTTGTGTAGCGATGCTTCGGTCGGCCGAGCACTTCGCGCGTCACGCCGTCCTCGACGATCCGCCCGGCATACATGACGATGGCGCGATCGCAGAATTCGGCGACGACTCCGAGGTCGTGGGTGATCAGCAGACAGGACATGCCCAATTCGCGGCGCAGCCGATCGATCAATGCGAGAATCTGCGCCTGCACAGTGACGTCCAGCGCCGTCGTCGGCTCATCGGCGATCAGGAGCTTCGGTTCGCAGGCGAGCGCGATGGCGATCATGACGCGCTGGCGCTGGCCGCCCGACATCTGGTGCGGATACCGCTGAAGCTGGCGCTCCGGCGTCGGCAAACCGACAAGATCGAGCAGTTCGGCGGCGCGCGCGAGCGCCGCGGTCCGCGACAGATTGCGATGATTCATCAGCGTCTCGGCGATCTGGTCGCCGATCGTGAAGACCGGATTGAGTGAAGTCATCGGCTCCTGGAAAATCATGCCGATACGCTCGCCGCGAATGCGCCGCATCTCGCCGTCGGACAGGGCGGTAAGATCGCGGCCGCCGAACAGGATTCGTCCGGCGACGCGCCGGATCGGAGGGTCGGGCAACAGTCGCAGGATCGACAATGCGGTGACGCTCTTGCCGCAGCCTGATTCCCCAACAAGGCCGACCATCTCGCCAGCGCGGATATCGAAGGTCACGGAATCGGCCAGGAGGTTCCGGCCGAGCGCCAGGGAGAGCCCGTCAATCGTCAGTATCGAATCATCAGTCATGATAAAACGAGCGACCCTCTCCATAACTGCGCGGATGAGTTTGCAGCGCCTCTTGGCGGCCAAAGCGGCTCAAGTCGCCGTGGATGGCGCGGGAGCGTCCCGCTCGATCGTCCTGACCCAAGTTGCTTGCAAATGGTATTCTATAGGACTACCTATGATAATACCACATGGTTGGCAATCAGCGGGGAGGCTGGCATGGCTCAGCGGGGGATAACGGCTCTGGCTTTGGCTCTAGCGATCGCCAGCGCCGGTATGGCGCGGGCGCAGGTGATGGAGCTTGCGGTCGACGCCTCGCCTGCCGGGCTCGATCCCCACATCATCACGGCTTTCACGTCGTTCCAGATCGTCAACGGCACGATTTATGAAGGGCTGACCCAGATCGACAAGGATCTGCGCACGACGCCGGCTCTGGCGCAGAGCTGGGAGATTTCGCCTGACGGCAGGACCTACGTCTTCAAGCTTCGTCCGAATGCGACGTTTCACACCGGCGCGTCGGTCGAGGCGGCCGACGTCGTCGCCAGCCTGAACCGCGTCATGTCGAAAGACATCGCCTCGCCTCTCGCCAGCCGGCTGGCCGCTGTCGAGACGACGTCGGCGCGCGATGCGACGACCGTCGAAGTTGTGCTGAAAGAGCCGTCCGCGCCATTTCTCTCGGCGCTTGCCGGCATTGCGATCGTTCCACGCAGCTTCGAAGCCAACAAGGACGCGCTGCAGCGGCAGCCAGTCGGCACGGGCCCGTACAAATTCAAGGAATGGCAGCCCAACGGCTTCATCCTGCTGGAGAAACATGCCGGCTACTGGAATGCGGACATGCCCAAGCTGGCGGGCGTCAAATTCAATATCGTGCCGGAATCGGCGACGCGACAGGCGGGATTGGCCAGCGGCACATATGCGGCGCTGCCCAACATCGACGCATCGACGGCGCTGCAACTCAAAGGCCGTTCGAACGTCAAGATCGCGGAGACGCTCGAGCTCGCCTATTCGCTGGTGGGCATGAACGCTGCGAAGCCGCCGTTCGACAATCCAAAAGTGCGCGAAGCGCTCAACTACGCGCTGAATCGGACCGAGATCATTCAGGCGGCGCTGTTCGGCGCCGGCGGGCCGGCGGGGCCTCTGTCGCCGGCGCTCAAGGATTGGGCCGTGGATATGAAGGAATTTCCTTGCTACGCCCATTCGGCGACAAAAGCGCGCGATCTGCTGAAGGCGGCGGGCGTTGCGACGCCGCTTGAAGTGACGGTGCTGGTCCTGCCGCGGCAGGACATCAAGGACATCGCGCAGGTCGTGCAGGCGCAGCTCAACGCGGCCGGCTTCAAGGTCGAGCTGAAATTTCCGGAGCTCGGCCAATTCATCCAGGACTGGCGCAACTCGAACTTCACCGCGTTCGTCTCGACCAACGCCGGGAGCACGGATCCCGACGATTATTTCTATCGCACCTTCAGGAGCGGCGGTTCGACCAACGTCTTCAAATATGCGAACCCGCAGCTCGATCAGTTGCTGGACGACGCGCGGCGCGAACTCGATACAGGCAAGCGTCGCACCGCCTACAACAAGGCGCAATCGATCCTCGCCTGTGAAGGGCCGATCGCGCATGTCGCTTATGGCCAGCTCTTTACGGCGATGCGGGCGAACGTGCAGGGTTTTGACATCCTCGCTAATCGTTCGCTCACCGCGCTTGGCCGCGTTTCACTGGCGAAATGACGATTTCGGCTGCGCTCCCGCGGCTTCATCGCCGATTCCAGGCTGCGGGATTCCGGAGCCGGCGTCGCTCGTTTCTGGCGAGCCGCCTCTTCGACGTCGGCGTCGTGCTGCTCGGCGTGTCATTCCTCGTGTTTCTGATGATTCGGCTGATTCCGGGCGACGCTGTTGCGATCATGCTGGGCGCGAACGCGGAAGTCACGCCCGAGCGGATCGCCGAGATCACGACGCGCCTCGGGCTTGATCAGCCGATTTTCGTTCAATACTGGCGTTGGCTCGGCGGCGCGTTGACCGGCGATCTCGGCGTTTCGCTTTGGACGCGGCGCCCGGTGGTCGACGAGATTCTTGGCCATATGGGGCCGACGCTGCTGCTCGCCGCGCTGGCGCTGGTCGTGGGCGTAGGCCTCGCGGTTCCGCTTGGGGTCGTCATGGCGAAGCTGCGCGGCCGCGGATGGGACGTCGCGCTCAGGATCGGTTCGGTCATCGGCCTGACCATTCCGTCCTTCTGGTTCGGCATCATGCTGATTTTCGTCGCCGCAGCCGTCGCCCCAGACGCGCAGTTGCTCGGCTATGAGTCGTTCCTTGCCGATCCGCTCGCCAATCTGACGCGTCTGCTGTTGCCGGCGTTCGCGCTCGCCTTGCCCATTCTCGCCAACCTGGCGCGATTGCTGCGATCGGCGATGTTGGATGCGTTGCAGCAGGACTATATCCGCACGGCGCGCGCCAAAGGCGCATCCGAGACATCCATCCTGTTCAAGCATGCGCTGCGCAACGCCCTGATCCCTTTCGTGACAAGCGTCGGCATCATGACCGGTTATCTCTTGAGCGGCGCGATCGTCGTCGAGCAAGTGTTTGCCATCCCCGGCGTCGGCCGGCTGATTCTGGGCGCGATCGCGGAGCGCAACTATCCGCTGCTGCAAGGCGCCATTCTGGTCGTCACGGCGATGTTTGTGCTGGTCAATCTTGCGGTCGATCTCCTGTACGCCGCCATCGATCCGCGCGTGCGCCGATGATCAACGCTGTCAGGCAATCGTCGCCGCTGCTGAAGGCGGCGGCAGGGCTGGTCGCCGCGCTCGTTGCGGTTTCGCTCTGCGCGCAATGGATCGCGCCGTTCGATCCGCTGGCGCAGGATGTACTGCGGCGGCTGAAGGGGCCGGACGCCGCGCATTGGCTCGGCACAGACCAGTTCGGCCGTGATCTCCTGTCGCGTGTGATCTTTGGCATGCGCGCGTCGCTCGGCGTTTCCGTCGCTGCGGTTGCGATCGCGCTCATGTGCGGCGGCATGCTCGGGCTCGTCGCGGCCTATTATCGAAACGCCGTCGATCGCGTCGCCATGCGGGCGATGGATATGTTGTTCGCTTTCCCGGTGATGTTGCTCGCGATTGGCGTCGTGGCGATTCTCGGCCCGGGATCCATGACCACGTCTCTGGCGATCGCGGTCGTCTACACGCCGATTTTCGCGCGCCTGCTGCGCGGACCGGCGCTCGTGATCGCGCAAAGCGATTACGTCATGAACGCGCGCTCCGTCGGCGCATCCGGCCTGCGGATCATCCTGCATCATATCCTGCCCAATCTCGCGAGCGTCGTGCTGGTGCAGAGCAGTCTTCTCCTGTCCGCCGCCATTCTCGTCGAGGCTTCGCTGTCGTTCCTCGGGCTGGGAGTCCAGCCGCCTGCGCCGTCGCTCGGCGCGATGCTGGCGGAAGGGCGAAATTTCCTGCTGCTCTCGCCCTGGAGCGCGATCTTTTCGGGTCTGGCGATTTTGATTCTGGCGTTCGCGCTCAATCTTCTGGGCGATGTTCTGCGCGATGCGCTCGATCCCCGGCTGCGCGGAGAAAAATAGTCCGGACCGGGGTTGATCGCGCGATCAAATGGTTTCCGTGATCTTCTGAAGATGCGCCGGGCGATCGGGATCGATCCCGCGCATCGCCGCCGCGCGTTCGATCATTCGATAGGCGGGCGCGAGCAGCGTGATGGCATCGGTCGCCGGATGGTCGTCGCCGATCCACGCAAGCTGCGACGATGGCCCGCCGGCGACATAGACCGGATCGGCCGCTTGCTTCAGATCAAGGACAAGACGATCGACCGCCGCGGACGTCTCGTCGTCCAGTCGCAACGCCAGCACCGGCGTCGCCCGCGTCACAGCGGCGCGCGGTCCGTGCAGGAATTCCGCCGCGCTGTAGGCGAGGGCAGGCAGTCGCAGCGCCTCGGCCATTTTCAGCGCAATTTCGCGCGCCGTTCCCAGGCCCAGGCCGCGCGCGGCGACGAAAGCCGCCGGCGCATTCCGCAGGTCCAAGGCAAGCGCGTCCCAATCGAGCCGCAGGGCTGCGGCGAGCCGATCCGGCAACCGCTGAACCGCCGCGCGCAATTCCATGTCATCGGCCAGCGCCGCTGTCAGCAACGCTGCGGCGGCCATCGATCCGATCACGGTTTTTGTCGCGGCGACGGATCGCTCCGGGCCAGCCTTGATGGGCAGGACGAATTCACATTCCGCCGCGGCCGGAGATTTGGCGTCGTTGACGATTGCGATCGTCCGCGCGCCGCCCTTGCGCGCCGCCCGGGTCGCTTCGATCAAATCGGGACTTCGCCCCGATTGTGTGATCACAACGAAAAGAGCGTTCGGCAAGCTCAACGTGCGCGCGAAGCTGGTCGCGATGGAAGGCGCGGCGGCGGAAACCGGGATGTTCAGCCGCGTTTCAATGAGATAGCGCAGAAACACGCCCGCATGACCGGAGCTTCCGCGCCCGCAAACGATCGCCAGCGCCGGCGGTCGTTTGTTCAGCTCTGCAGCGATGGCGTCGATCGTGTTGGCGTCGTCAAGGAACAACCGCACGGCCGCCGGAGCTTCCACGATCTCGCGCGCCATCGCGGATGGCGCGCGATCACTGAGATATGACATGGGATGACTATTTCACTGTGGTGGAATCGCTGCGCAGCTCACGGACTTCGGTGATGAAGTCGTAGCGGTCGCCACGATAAGCCGATCGGGTGAACTCCACCGCCGCTCCGTTCGCCAGGAACGTGCGGCGCTCGATTCTCAGGATCGCCGCGCCGACCGGAATGGACAGGAGCTTGGCCTCCTGCGAGGTGGCGAGGGACGCCTGGAGCCGCTGCAATCCCCGGACCGGGCGGAAGCCGCGCGCCCCGAGCGCCGTATAAAGCGAAGGGCCGACCTTTTCCGGCTGCGGCAGAAAGACGGCCGGAATGACGGCCCGCTCGATCGCAAGGGGTTCCCCATCCGCGGTGCGCACGCGTGTCAGTCGCGCGACTGCGGCGTCGACCGACAGGGACAGGGTCATCGCTTCTTCGGGGGTGGCGACGCCGACCCTGCATTCGATGAGAATGGCGTCGGCGATGAAGCCGCGATTGGCCATGTCGGCGGAGAATCCCGCAAGAACGGCCGCAGGCTGCTCGATCCGCGGCGCAATATAAGTGCCGGAACCCTGCCGCCGCGACAGCAGCCCTTCCTTCAGCAGCGTGTCGAGCGCTTTGCGAACGGTCACGCGCGAAATGCCGCTCGCCTGGCTGATTTCGCGTTCGGCCGGCAACGCATCGCCGACCTTGATCTGCCCCTGGCTAATGCAGGTGCGCAGCAGATCGGCAAGCTGCAGGTAGAGAGGAGTCGAGCTCCTTTCGTCGAGACGGAAATCCGCCGGATTGATCATCGTCAGGCGGTGATCAGCCGGCGGCGCTGATGGCGCGACGCAAGTTGCCGCTGTGTTGAGCGAGTTTCACCAGCGCTTCCTCCCTTGCGATCCCTAGCGCGATGAGCGACGCCAGTTTCATGTCGCCGTTCGCATCGTCCAGAGCCTCGCGCGCCGCCTTCTCGTCGCAGCCCGTGATGGCGACAACAATGTCCTCGGACCGCTTCCTCAACTTGGCGTTCGAGGCGAGCATGTTGACCATCATGCCGCGATAGATTCGTCCCAGCCGGATCATGATTCCGGTCGAGAGCAAATTCAATACGATCTTTTGCGCCGTTCCGGCCTTCATCCGCGTCGAGCCGGCGATCACCTCAGCGCCGGTGTCGACGAGAACCGGATGGCGCGAGGCGTCGAGCAGGGGGGTTCCGGGATTGTTTGCGACGCCGATGGTCAAGGCCCCGCGTTCGGCCGCGCGGCGCACGCCCGAAACCGTGAAAGGCGTGCGTCCGCTGGCGGCGACCCCGATCACAACGTCGTTTGAGCCAATTTCGGCGAGATCGATTTGACGCGCCGCGTCGGCGCCGTCGTCTTCCGCCCCTTCAACGCTGTTGAGCAACGCATCGGGCCCTCCGGCCATCAGGAAGAGAAGCCGTTTCCGCGGCCAGTTGAACGTCGGCGGCAATTCTGCGCCGTCCTGCACGGCGACGCGACCGGACGTGCCCGCGCCGAGATAAACGAGGCGGCCTGACGCGCCGAGCGCCGCCGCCGCGCCTTCGACCGCAGCCGTCATCGCGGGAAGCGCGGCGACGCAGGCGGCGGCGGCGCGCATCTGGCCTTCGAGCATGGCCTCCAACGCATCGCCGACGCTCCAGGCGTCCAGCTCCGTGAAGCGCTCGCTGACGGATTCGGTTGACATAACGGCCCCCATAAAGATACCTATCTAATACCTTACAATGCCAATCGCAAGACCTATGCTGTAGGCGGGGCCGCCCAGCAAAGCCAAGACACCTGTGTCGTCAGGCTGCGGCTTGCCAATCTAAAAGTGGTTTCGTATTGGTATTGAGAAGCGAGACTATTCATGAACCAGCTCAATCTCGCCGATGCGCGACGCGTCGCAATCGCTGAATCCGCAGTCCCGCACGCCATCACCATCGAGGCTGCGCGGTTGTTCGATGGCGAGCGCCTTCGCCGAAACTGGAAAATCGATATTGCAGATGGCCGCATCATCGCCGCCGGGCCTGCGTCGTCCCGGGCGACAGGTCCGATCGTGCATCTGGCCGAAGACGTTATGCTCGCTCCCGGTTTCATCGACACGCAAGTCAACGGCGGAGGAGGGCGTCTTCTCAACGACGCGCCGTCTCTCGAGAGCATTGCTGCGATTGCGCAAGCGCACCGTCGTTTCGGCGTGACAGGCCTCCTGCCGACGCTGATCACGGATCGTCAGGAAACGCTTGCGCAACTTGCCAACGTTGCGCTGACCGCCGCCAGACCGCCAGGCGTGCTTGGCCTTCATATGGAGGGCCCTTTCATCAGCACGGCGAAGAAGGGCGTCCATTCGCCGGAGTATATTCGGCCGATCGACACAGCGTCGCTGCAGACGCTGATGGCGCTCGGCAAATATGGCAGGTCGCTTGTCACAATCGCGCCAGAGCTCGTGGCCGCGGCGGACATCCGTAAGCTGGTTAGCGCCGGCGTGCGCGTCTCCGCCGGGCATAGCGACGCGACGCACGCGCAGATGTTGATGGCGATTGACGCCGGGTTGACCGGGGTGACTCATCTTTTCAACGCCATGTCGCAGATGTCGGCGCGTGAGCTCGGGCTCGTCGGAACGACATTCGTCGACGGCCGATTGATCGCCGGCGTTATCTGCGACGGAATTCACGTACACCCACTTAATCTGCGGACCGCCTTTCGCTTGTGTGGTGCCGATCGGTTGATGCTGGTCACCGATGCGATGTCGACGGTCGGATCAGACATAAGACAGTTCTCGTTGCAGGGGCGTCCTGTCGCTCGCGACGGCGATCGGCTGGTCGCCGCGGACGGAACGCTCGCGGGCGCGCATCTCGACATGATGGCTGCGGTCAGGAACGCTGTTCAGATGATGGGCGTATCGCTGGAAGACGCGCTGATCATGGCGTCGCGCACGCCTGCAAGATTTCTCGGGCTTGGCGATGAGCTTGGTCGAATCAAGCCTGGCTATCGCGCGGATCTCGTAGCCTTCAGCGGCGACTGGAGCGTCGTCAAAACCTGGATCGGCGGCGAGGAAGCATCGCATGACGGCGGCGAGCAAATGCGCGCGCGGGCGCGCGGCTGAGCGCGAAATGAATCAATGCATTCTATCGGGGAAAGGCGATCGTAAGCGATAGTCACCAGATTTCCGAAGACGCGTAAATCCCATCTGTTGCGTCGCGCGAAGCCAACGGAGCTCCCGAACGATAAGTAAAACGAGGTGATCATGCGGGTGAACTATTTCTCCTGGCTGCGCACAAAAACCGGCGTATCGCGCGAAGATGTGGCGTTGCCGCAAGGCGGCGCGACTGTCGCTGATCTCGTGACCCACCTCGCCGGCAAGCATCCCGCGCTCGGAGAAATCGCCAATACGCCGGGCGCGCTGCGCTGCGTCGTCAATCGTCGGTATGTCGAGAATTCGCACAGTCTGGCGGAAACAGATGAGGTTCAGTTTTTCCCGCCCGTTACGGGAGGCTGAGCATTGTTTCCAATCTGGCATCGGCGGTCGCCGCTTCGCATGTCGGACAATTCGGCCGGCGCGGAAGCGTGACATGTTCGATGCTCGCAGCCCAGGCGTCATACATGGCGAGCGAGCCCGACAGGCTCGGTTCGATCCCGAGCAGTTCCTTGATAACCTCGACCGCCTGCATGGCGCCAAGCGCGCCGACAGCCGGGCCAAGTACGCCGATATCGGCGCAGGAAGGCGTCACGGCGCGCGGCAGGGCTTCCGGATAGAGGCATCGATAACAGGGATGCGGCCGGCCCAAATAGGCCTTGAACGTGGTGAGAATGCCGCTCGTCACCTGAATCGCTGCGCTGACAAGCGGAATGCGGCGGGCGAAGCAAGCGGCGTGCACCGCGTCGCGCGTCGCGAAATTGTCGCTGCCGTCAGCGACGAGATCATAGCCCGCCACAAGAGCGTCGGCGTTCTCGACATTGATCGGCATTGCATGTTCGATGAGTTCGACATGCGGATTGAGCGCGCGAACGGCGACTCGCGCGCTTTCGGTTTTGGCTGTGTCGATGCGATCGGTCGTATGAAGAATCTGTCGATGCAAATTCGAAAGTTCGACATAGTCGAAATCGACGATTCCGAGATGGCCGACGCCCGCGCCTGCGAGAAAGAGCAGCAAGGGCGATCCCAGGCCGCCGGCACCGATCACGAGCACGCGCGACGTGGACAATCGCTCCTGACCGGGTGCGCCGATTTCCGGCAGCGCCATCTGCCGTCGATAGCGTGCGATTTCCTGATCGGAAAGAGACATGCGCGCGCTCCCTCTCAAAATCATCGCCCGGAACCATATGCCCGCTTGAGAGCGGCTTCAATCTGCAATGGACGCGTTCGACGCCATGATTTCGCGCAAAGCATGAAGCGATCGCTCCTGCGCGCCGTTCGATTCATGGCTGTCGTCTGGGCCGGGTTCGACCTCGAGAACAAGCGTCGCATTGGCGCCGACCCGTTCACGCAAACGACGCCAGGGCAGATTACCCGCTCCGATCTCCAACCCTTCCGCCGTGACGGCTTTCGTCAAAGATTCTTCGTCCAATTCCGTCGACAGCGCGTCCTGCGACAGCAGCAGGCTGTCGGACAGATGCAGATGGGGCATGCGCGAATCGACGAAATCGAACGGGTGAAGCGCATCGGTGCGCGCCAGATCATCGTCGGTGATCCAGTCGAAACGACGGTCGTCGCGCAAGGCGGCCAGTCGTCTTTTCTTGTAGTTGAAAAGATTGGCGGACAGCGTGGCGTGCGCGACGTCGATGAACGCTTCGACATTCGTCACGCGGGCCGCCTCGAGCGCGCTGCGGAATTCTGTGATTTCCCAAGGAAAAAAATGATCCAGGGGGCCGGACAGGAAATGTCGGCCGTCGCGCGGCAGCAGCGAATAGTGGCCGACATTCTCAACCAGAAGGCGCAGATCGCCCGCGGCGCGCGCCAGGCGCTGAACAATATCGAGGAAGCCTGCTGTCGCGTCGGCCCGCGACGAGCGCGCCGGCGCATCGCCGAAAACAAGCGCCCAATAGCGATGCATGACCAGCGCCCCGCAACCGAGCGCATGCGCAGCTGCGATGGCGCGTTCAACAGGCTCGATATCGAAATCCATCGCCGTGACGCGCGCGACCGATTGATAGGGCTCATGCAGAACGAACCGCACGTCGTCGAAATTGTCACGCAGACGCGCGATATTGTCCTTGACCTGCGCGTATCCCGTTTCGCTTGCGAGGTCGCGCGGCCCGAATGTGTGCAATTCAATAATGATTGGGAGGCCGACCTGGCGCAGCCGGTTTGCTCGATCGGACAATTGTCGAAGATCGATCGCGGCTCCCTTCAGGGCGTATTCCGGCATATGGATCTCGCCTCTGGATTTCGCGGACAATCCGGGAGAAGCGCGCGGCGCAGCTCCGTCACTTTGCACAGCTCGCGCGATCTTGTCCATCAGTCGGACCGCGTCAGCGCATTAACCTAAGCGAGGTGCTTTCAATGACAGCGACTGCAGCGCTTCCATTCACCATCGCCTTCGATCCGCGCGACGAAGACGAGCTCATGTCGCGCTGGCGCTCGGTTATCCGCTCGCAGAGATGGAGCGAGGGCGAGCAGGTTGAGGAATTCGAATCTCTCTGGACGAAATGGAACGACGCCACGGCGGTCGCCTTTGACAATTGGGCCGGCGCCGCGCTCGCCGCGCTCGATTTCTTCAATGTGAAGGGCGAAAAAGTTCTCTGCCCCTCAAATACTTTTCTCGCCACGCCGCGCGCGGCGCAGCTATCCGACGCCGAGGTGGTTTTCTACGATTGCAATCGCGAGGATCTCTGCGGATCTTTCGATGATTTCGTACGCAAGGCTGAGCTTGTCCGTCCGAAAGCCGCCTGGATCGTGCATGTTGGCGGCCACATCGCGTTCGACATTGTGCGCATCGCCAACTATTGCCGCGAGCGGGGAATCCGCCTGATCGAGGATTGCGCGCATTCGCACGGCGCGCATTGGAACGGTCGGCGCGCCGGCACTTGGGGCGACCTCGGAATCTATTCGTTCTATGCCACTAAAACGATCTCCACCGGCGAAGGCGGCGTCGCTGTGGCGCGCGATCCGGAAATTATCAAGCATCTGCGATCGTTCCGAAACTACGGCCGGGGGTCGAACTATACGATCCAGGGCATGAACCATCGCATGCATGAAATGACTGCGGCGCTTGCCGTCGTCCAGACGCGTCGCATGGAAGAAATCGTCGCCTGGAAGCGCGACTATGCGCGCGAAGTCCTCGACCGCGCTCATCCCAACCGCGTGCGCTTTCCCGACGGTATGGAAAGCGGATTCTACAAATACATCGTGTTCGACCCGATCGAAAAGAGCACCGGTCGCGTCTATGAGCTGCCTTGCCATCGCATCATGCGTCATGAGGTCGATCTGCCGAACACCGATTGGGTGGCGGCGAACCACTGGTGTGCGCCCATCTATTATCCGCGCGAGGCGCAAACGCCGAAAGCAGGGAGCGTGGAGCGCGTCGCGTTGGCGTGAATGAGCGCCGTACGCTGAAGCGCCGCGAGAGGAGAGACGAGATGACGATTTCTGATGCCGATCGTGCAGCGCTCTCCGGTTCTTCATTGCGATCGTCAACGCCGGATCCGGCTTCGATGATCGCTCGCGCCAGCGCGATGATCCCGACGCTCTGCGACCGCGTAGCGGTCGGAGAGCGGGATCGCCGTCTCCCGCCCGAAACCATTGCGGAACTCAGGGGTGCGGGATTCTATCGCGTGCTGCAACCAAAACGGTATGGCGGATATGAGATGGCGCCGTCGGTCATGAATGAGCTGCAGATTGAGTTGAGCCGCGGCGATATGTCGGTCGGGTGGGTTTACGGCGTGACCGCGGTGCTCGCCTTCCATCTGGCGCTTCTCCATGAGCGCGCGCAGGATGATGTATGGAGCGCCAACCCCGATGCGCTTCTGGCCGCAAGCTATATGCCGACAGGCAAGGCGACGCCGGTGGAAGGCGGCTTTCGTCTGTCCGGCCGCTGGGGCTATGCAAGCGGGGTTGATCACTGCGACTGGATATTTCTTGGAGGGCTCGCGTCGCGGACAGACGACGCTCCGCCGGACGCCTGCGCGTTTCTTCTGCCGCGACGTGATGTTGAAATTATCGACAATTGGCGGACGATGGGCCTGCGCGCCACCGGCAGCCACGACGTGGCGGCGCGCGACATTTTCGTGCCCGCCTATCGCGTTCATCGCCATATCGATCGCTTTTCCGGCGCGAGCGCCGGCCTCGCCGTAAACAGCGGGCCGCTCTATCGCTTGCCGCTGCCGCAATTGCTCTTCCGCGCCATAACGTCCTCCTGCATCGGCGCGCTGCAAGCGATGCTTGATGCCTTCATCGAACATAACCGCGCGCGGATCACAGTCATGGGCGCCTCGGCGGCGGCGGACGCAGTCGCCCAATGCGTTGCGGCCGAGACGCTTGCCGCGATCGACGAAATGCGCGCGATGATCCATCGCAATGTCGCGGCCTTGACGTCCTATGCGGCGCGGCGCGAAGAGGCGCCGATACGGGAGCGTCAAATCCAGCGCATGCACGCAACCATGGTTCCGGAAAGGTGTTGTGCGCTGGCGCAACGATTGTTCAAAGCGTCCGGGACCTCAGCCTTGCTTGAGGAGAAGCCCTTCGCGCGCATTTTGGCTGATCTTTCGGCGGCGCGCCAACACGCCGCGGTCCAGTATGAGCAGCACGGACGCGTCATGGGCGCGGCCATGATGGGAATTGAGACAACTGACACGCTTCTCTGATGCGTGTCTGAACATACCAACTTGCGGCGTAGCGTGAGCGCATGACAGCGATCTCGGAAATAAGCCTGGCGATCGAGCAGGAATTTCTTGCGCTGCCTGATTGGGAGCAGCGCACGCGACGGCTGCTTGATTTCGGGCGTCAGTTGCCGGACATGGATTCGATCCTCAAGGTCGAGGACAATCGCGTCACGGGATGTCAGTCGCAGGTCTGGATCGCCGGAGGCTACGATGCCGCGGCAGGCATTGTCCGCCTGCAGGCCGCGTCCGACGCGCTGATCGTTCGTGGACTCATTGCGCTGCTGCTGCGTCTTTATTCCGATCAGCCGCCGGACACGATCCTGGCGCATTCTCCGGATGTCTTCGAACGCATAGGCCTGTCGACGTCGCTGTCGCCAAGTCGGGCGAACGGTCTTTATCTCATGGTGAAACGGATTCGCGAGCTCGCGGCGCGCGAAGGCGGTTCCTGATCGATGCTGCGACTAGCCGCTTGCGAGCGGGCCTTCGATCGGTCCGTCAATGCGCTCGACAGGAGGCCAGTGGGATGGAGCGCTGACAAGCGCCCGGTCCGCGCCCTGATCGGCCGAACCGCGTAGTCCAGCGCATCGACAGTTGGCTCGTTTCTTCTGGGGGCGATCTGTCACGCCGAGTCCCTCGGCGACAAAGTTCATCTGCATCCGCTGGAACGGCGGATCGAAGCGACCCGTCATCCACCCGATCGCATAACCGGCGGCGAAGGTGCCCGAGACGGTCGTGATATAACCGACCGTATCGATCTGGGGCGTCTCCGTCGGATCCGGCCCGCGCGTTACCTTCAACGCCGCGCGCTTCGCTTCGCGCTCCTCCGGAGACAAGAGCTCAATTGCGGCTCGCGTTGGATCGACCATGCTGCGGCAATAGGGACAGGGATCGTCCGCGAGAAACCGCGTGAGTTGAATGATTTGCCCGGTGACGCGACCGTCGCGCCCCTCGATCAACCCCGCGCAGTCGATCGCTGGAACGAGATAGCGGATCGCCATTTCGGAGAGCGCGACGCGGCTGTGCTGCTGGTCTGTGCAGCCGAGAATGACATCAGCCGATGCGACGGCGTCGATGATCTCCGTCTGCGGCAATCGCCCCATATAGGCGTCGACGCGGATCGAGGGATCGATCGCCGCGACATGGCGCTTCGCGAGCAAGGCCTTTGGCGTTCCCTGCTGCGCATGGATTGGCATCGATCCATGCATGCGCTCGAGATTAGACTCGCTGACGCGATCGATGTCGGCGACGATGATGCGCCCGATGCCGGCGCGCGCCAGGATCGGGATCGCGGCGGAGCCGGTGCCGCCGGCGCCGATCACGGCGACCGTTGATCGGCGAAGACGCTGGTGCGCTTCTTCTCCGAAAGCGCTCGAAAATCGCGCGACCCGCTCAGGCGCGGCGGCGGCGGGCGGCGGCGGCTCGCCATGCGGCCATGTCTCGATGTCGGGCCTGCGTTCAACCATGATGCGCTGCACGGTTCGCCATCCGCCGGCGAAGAAAATCCGGCCCGACGCCGCCAACTTTCCGTCAAGGCGCGAGAATATCAGGCTGGCGTAGGGACGAGCAGGCGCGAAGCCGGACAAGAAGTCCGCCAGGTGCGAGTCCATGTCGTCGTCGAGCGCGCTCGGCCGCGGCGGCGCGCCCTCCGGATGCGAATGGATGACGCCGACTGCAAAGGGTTGACGTTCGGCGCGACGCGCGACGCGCGTCATATAACGCGATTGAATTTTCAGGATGTCTTCGGACTCGTCGAGATCGCCCGGCTCCGGCGGCGCGAGGCCGGCGAGCGTCAACACAAGTCCGCCCGGCGTATCGCGCCAACCGAACCAGGCGAAACTTCCCCATTCGCGCGCGGGATGCCGACGAAAGATAAGGTCAATCAGCGCGCCGAAATCCGGCTCCGCCATCCGCACGAGCGCGTCAGGCGCTCCCGATGTCGACAGACGAGCGGCTGTCATGAAAGAATTCTCTCTCGCGCGTCGTTTGCGCCGCCCAGCACGAATTCGCGCGTCACGAGAAATTGCGCCCCGTTTTCGATGTCGATCGGAGTATCGAGATCGACCGGCGTCAATGCGTCGACCCCCGCGTCGTGTTCGACGACTGCGTTCATGCGCGGCACGTTGACGAGCGCGGCGATCTCGGCGCCCGTTACGCGCTTCGTCAGGCCGTGCGTCGCGTCGAAGCGGCGACGATTGACGAAGATATGAAGCTCTGAGTTACGATCGTTCATCCCGGCTTCTCCGATCCCTCAGGGAAAGCGGATCTAGATCGCCGCGTTGGCGCGCAGCGTGGCGATCTTCTCGCCGGCCATGCCGAGCCATTCGTCAAGGATCGCGTCTGTATGTTCGCCAAGCGCCGGAGCTCCCCGGCGAACTTCAGGCGGCGTGTCGTGCATGCGGAAGGCCGGCGCCTGAAAGGGAACCGCGCCGCCGGCGTGCGGCACGTCGACGATTTGCGCGCGGTGCTTCACCTGCGGATGCTCAATCACGTCGGCGATCGTCGACACGCGCTCGCACGGCACGTCCGCCGCATGGATCAGGCGCAACGCTTCCTCGCCCGAAACGCTTGCCCCCCAGGCGTCAATGATCTGCTCGAGCGCTGCGACGTTGCGATTGCGATCGACAAATGTCTTGAAGCGCGGATCATCGATAAGATCCGGCCGTCCCATTGCGCGCGCGAAGCGCGGGAAATGGTCATCATTGCCCGCCACGACGTAAATCCATTGTCGATCGCCAGACTGGAAACAGTGAGATGGCGAGAGATAACGATCGCGATTGCCATAACGCGTCATTTCGCGGCCGAAGAGGATTCGTTCCGGAATCGCCGTCGTGAGCATCGACATGCCGCTTTCCATCAGCGTCGCTTCGACAACCTGGCCGCGACCGGTCTGGTCCCGGGCGCGCAGGGCGGCGAGGGCGGCGATCGTTGCATAGAGCGCGGTGCCGTAGTCGCAGACGAACACGCCGGTCATCGTCGGCGCGCCTTCGGGATGACCGGTTTGCGACATCACGCCGCTCAGCGCTTGCGCCGCGCCGTCGAAGCAAGGGTGTTGAGCGAGCGGCCCGTCCTGGCCAAACCCGGATATCCGCACCATGACGAGGCGCGGATTGATCGCGCTCAAGACGTCCCAGCCGCAGCCCATTTTTTCCATAGTGCCCGGACGGAAGTTCTCGATGAGCACGTCCGCTTTCGAGGCGAGGGCGCGCAGGAGTTCCTGGCCTTCAGGGTTGCGGAAATCAATGGTGAGACTGCGCTTGTTGCGATTGGCCGACATGAAGAACAACGTCTCGCCGTCGACCAGTTCGCCGACACGCCGGCCTTCTTCGCCGCCGTCCAAACGCTCCACCTTGACGACGTCAGCGCCGAGATCGCCAAAAATCTGGGCGGCGAACGGACCAGCGATGTAACGCGAGAGATCCAGAACTTTCAGGCCTTCAAGCGCAGCGGCCATTGTCGTCTCCCAGCAATGCGATGAAAGGTCCTTGCGATGCGGCCCGCGGCGGTTCGCGCCCGGGCCGCATCGCCAGCACGGTCAAGCAGCTTTGGCCAACCGGCCGCCGGGAATTGCGACCTTGACGCCGGTGGTCAGCGGGAAACTGACAGGCAGGCCTCGCAGCAGGCGGACAGCGAGGTATGCGAAACATTCCGCTTCGATGGCGTCGCCGCGCCAACCCACGTCCTCCGCCATCAAGGGTTCGACTTTGGCGCGGACCTTGAGAGCGTCCATGATCGCCGGATTCTTGCGGCCGCCGCCGCAGATGATCAGTTGCTTCGGCCGTTCCGGCAAAAGATCAAGCGCCTTGCCGACGGTCGCAGCCGTGAACGCCGTCAGCGTGGCGGCGCCATCCGCCGGATCAAGTCCGTCGGCCATCGCCGCCGTGAAGTCGTAGCGATCGAGCGATTTCGGATAGGGCTCGCTCAGGAATGGATGCTGAAGAAGCTTGGCGAGGCGCGGCTCATCGACTTTTCCGCGCCGCGCGATCGCGCCGTCCACGTCCATCTCGCCGAGATGGTGGCGGATGATCCAATCATTGATCGGCCCGTTCGCGGGACCGGTGTCGAAGGCTATGATGTTGTCGCCGCCGCCCCACCAGGTGATGTTGGCGACGCCGCCAAGATTGAGCGCCGCCGCTGGCGCGGCTGCGCCGATCTTGCGCAGCAGCGCCGCGTGATAGGATGCAGATAGCGGCGCGCCGTGGCCGCCAGCGCGCATGTCGTCCGAGCGGAAATCATAGGCGACGTCGACGCCGGTGATGTGCGCCATCAGAGCGCCGTCGCCAAGTTGCCGCGTATTGCCATGACGGCTCCCGACCGGCGCGATATGCAGCACGGTCTGGCCATGAAAGCCGATCGCGGCGACTTCCTTTGGACTGAGACCGGCTTTCGCAAGAAAATCGTTGACCGCTAAGGACTGGGCGTGCGTCAGCGCTTTCTCAGCCTGTCGAAAGATCGGCGGCTCCGCTCCTGTGAATCGCCATTCGAGCGCGGCCTCGACGGCAGCCGAAAGAAGCTTGCGCACGTCGTCTGAATAGGGCGCCAGCGTCCAATGGCCGAACTCGGCGATGCTCTCGCCGTCGGTGCGAATGGCGGCGACGTCGATGAAGCCGTCGAGCACCGTTCCCGTCATCAAACCAATGGCCCACACAGGCTTCATCGAATTTTCTCCGTGCTGTTTGAATTGGGGTCTCGACCAGCATGCCTTGATATTTGGTCGAGACAGATCATATCAGGCCGCCTCTGCGTCGGGCGCCAGATTCTTTGCAAAGATTCGTCCTTCCGGTTTTCGGCAGGTGCGGCAATGCTGCATGTTCTGCCGGCCCTTCGCGGCGAGTTCGGCGCGAAACGCCAAAGCGCGGCCGACGACGACTTCCGCCGATTCAGTGACGAGGTTGCCGACAACGCCGAGCTTGCCGTGACTGATCACGCAAATCCACACCTGGCCGTCCGGCGCCACGCATAACACATGTCCCGCCCAGAAGCATGGACCCTGCGGCACCGGCATGAACGCCGCCACTTCCTCAGCGACCATGCGATCGAGCGTCTCGTCGCTTTCCAACGTGTCGGCCGAGGTGATGTTATGCTCGGCGCCGCCCGGCACGAGCGCTTTCACCTTCACATGATCGTCGACCATCGCAACGAGTCGACGGAATTCATCGTCATAATTCTCTTCGGACTCGCCGAGATCAATCTGATAGACGCCGATCGTAAGGCCGGCGCGGCCTTTGCCATGCTCAAGCAGAGTCTCGAGTCCACGCATCGTCTTTCGAAACGTGCCCTTGCCGCGATTGAGATCGTGGCTCCGTTCATTGCCGCCATCGATCGATACGAAGATCTTATGCGGCCAATCCACCGCGAGGATTTCCCGCACGCGCTTGTGGGTCAGCATGGTGCCGTTCGTGTGCCACTGAAGCGGGATATCGGGCATCACGTCGCGAACGGTCGCCAGCAGGTCGGCGAAGCGCGGATTCATCAATGGCTCGCCCCGCCAGTTTAAATGAATGGTCTTAGGTTGGACTGATCCGCTGTACTTCAGTTTTTGAAGTATAATTTTCAGATCAGGAGGATCCATATCTAATTTGCCGTGACTCTGCTTTGTATAGCAAAGGCGGCATTCCAGATTACATCTGGTAGTAGGATCAAGCCACAGCCAAACAGGGTGTTTTGAAGCAGCATGCTCTGTGCGGAGTCCAGCCATTTACCACCTCTGTGAGTATGTTTGTTTGAATCAAACGTATTCGCCTCACCGACGTTGAATTTTTGACTATTTGTTCCCCCGCATGCCGCCTTGAGAGAAGACCACATCTCTTATATGGTATCAAGTCAACAATACCAATTTGAGTCGAAATGATTCATTGCTCGCGTACAAGGCAACCGTCGGCGGATCGTTACGCCGGCGGAAGCTGACGAGCTGGAGTTATTGTGCGTCCGTCGGGCATACAGCCCGGTCGTCGCCTGAAGACCTGTCGAATTGGCAGGCGCGCAATACAGTCTTCTGGAGTTGTCTGCGTCGTTCGAGAGCTCAGCTCTCGGAAGCGATCGACCTTAACGCTGGCCGTGCTTTCCGCCCGGTCGAGTTTGCGTCTTTCCCGTCAATCGCGATCGGAGGTTGAGCTCGCATCCGATCGTTCTGGAATGCACGCAAACAACTCACAGAGAAATTCGGTGCGACTTGCCGTAGTGCCGATCATCATTTTCGCTTGCGTTGGCGACTAATATCCAGATCGGGTCTTGCGGGACCGGCGTGCGGCGCGCTCCTGAACAGGGGCGGAATTATCCTGGTTTACGGTTCGGCTGGCCTCGCGCACCTCGTCGAGAAACGCCTTCGCCAGGCGCGACAGCGGCGCGGCCTCCGACCACAGCATATGCGCGGTGGCGGGCGTCTTCGGCGTGAAGGGCCGCTCGACCAGATTGTGCGAACCACCCTGGCGCGGCGAGAACGGATCGACGACCGCGGCGCCCACCTTGGCCGCGGCGAGCACGCAGGCGGTGTTGCAATAGCGGACCTCCACCGTGGGCTGAAATGGCGCGCCCGCTTGCGCGAAACTGTCGCGCAGCGCCTCGCCTAATTGCGTGCCGCGCTCAAGGCCAATGAAGGGCGTTCCAACGAGATCAGCCGCCGTGATCATCGGGCGCTCCGCCAGCGGATGATCGGGATGCAACACGCACACCATCTCGCCGCTGTGAACGATCTCGTGCGCGACGCCCGGGCGTGGCGAAAACCCGAGCGCAAAGCCGAGCTCCGCCACGCGGCTGAGCACGCCGTCGACCGTGCCCTCGTAGCGCCGGACGTCGAAGAAGACGCGCGTGTCAGGCCGTCGCTTCAGGAAGTTCGACAGCGCCGGCGGGATGATGCTGTAGGCGAGCGGCGGTGTCGCCACGATCGAGAGATATCCCGAGCGGCACTCCTTGAGATCGCGGACCCGATTTTCCAACTTGGCGTGCAGCGCGAAGATCGCCTCGCTCTCCTCATAGAGCGTCATGGCCTCCGCGGTCGGAAACAGCCGGTTGTTGACGCGCTCGAATAGCGGGAAGCCCGCGCGCTTCTCCATCGCTTTCAGGGCGTTGCTGATCGCCGGCTGCGACAGCGCCAGCTCATCGGCGGCGGCGACGGTTGTGCGGTGGCGGACGACTGCGCGGAGGATCTCGAGCTGACGGAGGTTCATATCACTGCGTGAAATAGTCTGGGTGAAAATATCATAGCAGAAATGATTGATTTTGCACCTGACATCACACGTAATCGGAAAAGGACTTTCGCGGCGAAGTCGGAGCTAAATGCTTCATTTCATGGCCGTTTGCATGGTTTGGAGGCAGAATTGGCTCGCGTTTTCCGCGCCGCCGCGGCCCAGATGGGGCCGACGCAGAAGGCGGACTCCCGGCCGCACACGCTCGCGCGCCTTATCGCGCTGCTGGAGCAGGCGGCGGCGCAAGGCGCCTCGCTGGTGGTGTTTCCGGAACTGGCCTTCACGACCTTCTTCCCGCGCTGGCTGCTCGAAGGCGAGACGCTCGATCGCTACTATGAGCGGGGCATGCCGAACCCGGCGGTGCAGCCCCTCTTCGATCGGGCGCGCGCGCTCGGCGTCGGCTTTTATGTCGGCTACGCCGAACGGACCGAAGAGGGGCGACGCTTCAACTGTTCGATTCTCGTTTCTCCTGACGGCTCCATTCTCGGCCGCTATCGCAAGGTCCATCTCCCCGGCTCTGTAGAGCCGCGAGCCGAGGCGCGGTTCCAGCAACTGGAAAAGCGCTATTTCGATTATGGCGACATTGGCTTTCCCGCGTTCCGCGCCGGTCCCGAATGGCGAAACGCAATCATGGGCATGATGATCTGCAATGATCGTCGCTGGCCGGAGGCATGGCGCGTGCTTGGTCTGCAGGGGGTGGAACTGGTCTGCGTCGGCTATAATTCCGCCGCCTATGATCCGAACGGAGGCGTGAGTGAAGACGAAGCCTTGCGGACGTTCCACTCAAAGCTTGTCGCTCAATCGAACGCCTACATGAACGCCACCTGGGCGATCGCGGTCGCCAAGGCCGGCGACGAGGACGGCTCCGGGCTCATTGGCGGGTCGTGCATCGTCGATCCGAACGGCCGCATCGTCGCCGAGGCCCAGACGCTCAGCGATGAGTTGCTCGTCGCCGACATCGATCTCGACCTCTGCCGCCAGGGCAAGGACAAGATGTTCAATTTCGCAGCTCATCGGCGGCCCGAACATTATAGGGTGATTGTCGAGCGCGCGGGCGTGATCGAGCCGGAGTTTCGCAAGGCGACTTGAGATTGGCCGGAGACGGCGCTGACGGGGGAGCAGATATGAAACGAATCGCCAGAGCCGCAACCGGATTCGCCGCGCTCGTTGCGTTGACGAGCGCGCAGGCCGCCGAGCTTCCGGACTCGATCAAGCAGAGTGGAACGCTGCGCCTCACCCTCAACTCGACCTATGCGCCGATGGAGTATCGTGATCCCGCGACGAACGAGCTCGTTGGCCTTGATATCGATCTCGCGAACGAATTGGCGAAGCGGCTCAGCGTGAAGATCGTCTGGAGCGAAACGCCGTTCGCGGAGCTGATCCCGTCGCTGCAGACCAAACGGGCCGACTTCATCATCAGTGGCATTTCCGATCGCAAATCGCGGCGCGAGACGGCTGATTTCGTCGACTATCTCGTCACGGGCCCGCAATTCTTCACGCTCTCCGACAGCCCGGCGAAGACGGAGGCTGACCTCTGCGGCAAGAAGGTCGGCACCACGCGCAGCACGAGCTTCCCCCAGGAGATCGAAGCCTGGAGCAAGGCTAATTGCGAAGGCGCGGGAAAGCCCGCGGTTCAATATGTTCCTGGCGAGAACAGCATCGATGTGCGTAACCAGCTCAAGCAGGGCCGCATTGACGCCGCTGTTCAGGGAAGCGAGACGTTGCCCTATGCGCAGCAGCAAGAGGCGGGGAAATATCGCATCCTCGGCAAGCCGATCTCGATTGGCTATCAGGGCGTCATGTTCCGCAAGGACGACACGACCTTGCGCGAGATCGTGACGCAACATCTCGCCGAGATGATCGCCGACGGGTCGTACAAGAAGATTCTGGAGAAGTGGGGCCTCGGCGCGAATGGCGTCGACAAGCCGATGCTGAACGCGGCGCCCCAGTGAGCGCCGCGTCCGACCCCGCAGCCGGCTTTCCCGATCTCTCGGGTCTGCCGGTCGCGCGCCAATTCCATTGGCGACGATGGCTCGCGGCTGCGATCATCGCGATTCTAATCGCCGCCATCGGTCGCGCCTTTGTCTATGGGCAAATCGAGTGGTCCTATGTTGGCCGATTTCTGACCGCGCCGGTGATCCTCACAGGCATCGTCAATACGATGGTGATGGCCGTGCTTGCGATGCTGCTCGGCATCGTACTTGGCGTCATTGTCGCGATCATGAGGCTATCGCCCAATCCGGTGCTGAAATCCGTCGCCGCCGGCTACACCTGGCTTTTTCGCGGCACGCCACTGATCCTTCAGCTTCTGCTCTGGTTCAATCTCGCGCTGATCTTTCCGACAATCGGTATTCCCGGCGTGTGGTCGGCCCGCGCCGTCGACGTGATGACGCCGTTTCTGTCAGCCCTCCTTGGACTCGGCATCAATCAGGGCGCCTATACATCCGAAGTGATGCGCGCCGGCATGCTGTCGGTCGACGCCGGACAATATGAAGCGGCGCAGGCGATCGGCATGAGCCGCTTGCGCGCTCTGCGACGCATCATCCTGCCGCAGGCCATGCGCGTCGTGATTCCGCCGCTCGGCAACGAATTTATCGGCATGGTCAAGGCGACGTCGCTTGCGAGCGTCATCCAGTATCCCGAGGTGCTGCACGCCGCCGAGAATATCTACTACGCCAACTCGCGCGTGATCGAACTGCTTATCGTCGCGGGCCTCTGGTATCTCCTTGTCGTCTCCATCCTGACGCCGCTGCAGATGCTGCTGGAGCGACGTTTCGCGCGCGGCGCCGCCCAGGTTTCGCGATGACCAAACCGCTCGTCGCGATCCGCTCCGTCAGCAAGCATTTCGGAGAGTTTCAGGCTCTCAGCCAAGTGTCGCTCGATGTTCGGGCCGGCGAGGTGATGTGCCTGATCGGCGCCTCCGGCTCCGGTAAAACGACGCTCCTGCGTTGTGTGAACCAGCTCACGCAGATCGACAGCGGCGGCATCTGGCTGGATGGCGAACTGCTCGGCGTGCGCGAGGAGGGCGGCCGGCTGCATCGACTGACCGAGCGCGAGATTGCGCGCCAGCGCCTGAAGACAGGCATGGTGTTCCAGCGCTTCAATCTCTTTCCGCACAAGACGGCGCTGGAGAATATCACAGAGGGGCCGGTTCAGGTGCAGGGCCGCAAGCCTGTGGAAGTCGAGACCGAGGCGATGGAGTTGCTGAAGCGGGTCGGGCTGGCGCAGAAAGCCAATTCCTATCCCGCGCAGCTTTCGGGCGGCCAGCAGCAGCGCGTGGCGATCGCGCGCGCGCTTGCCATGAGGCCCATGCTGATGCTGTTCGACGAGCCGACAAGCGCGCTCGATCCCGAGCTCGTCGGCGAGGTTCTTGCGGTGATGAAGGAGCTTGCGCGCAGCGGCATGACCATGATGGTCGTGACTCATGAGCTTGGCTTCGCGCGCGAGGTCGCGGACAGGGTCGTCTATATGGATCACGGCGCGATCGTGGAGTCGGGCGCGGCGGCCGAGGTGCTTGGCGCGCCGCGCGAAGCCCGCACGCAGGCCTTTCTTTCAGCGGTGATCGGATGACGATGATGAAACGCTTCTTGCTCGCATGCTTCGTCCTGGCGCCAGTGGTTGCAGGCGCGCAACCCGCTCCCTTGCGGATCGCGCTTTTCGCCTCCTTTCCGCCGATGGCTTACAAGGTGCCAGAGACCAACAAACTCGCGGGCGTCGATGTCGATCTCGCAGACTATGTCGGACGAAAGCTGAACCGTCCCGTCATATGGCAGGATGTATCTTACGAGCAGGCCATTCCGGCATTGACGACAGGACGCGTTGATCTCGCTTTCAGCCTGCTCGATGAACCGGCGTCGCGCGACAAGCTCGACTATATCGACTATCTCAAATCAGGCGTTCAGGCATATACGCTGACAAGCCACGCTCCGGTCGCGTCGCTGCTCGAACTCTGCGGCCAGAAGCTCGGCGCCAACCGTCGCAATGGATTTGCCGACCGCATGCGCGAATGGAGCGCCGCGAATTGCGTCTCCGCCGGCAAGCCGCCGATTACAGTTGAGAACACCGACGGCACGCAGGCGGCGAGACTGCAGCTTGGCCAAGGCCGTGTAGACGCCATCGTACAGAGCAGCGAGTCTGTCCCCTACACCTTCAATCAGGAGCCGGGTCGCTATGTCCGTATTGACAAGCCGCTCGCGGCTCTGAGCATTGCGATCGCATTTCCCAAAGCATCTACGGCGTTGCGCGATCAGGTGGCTGCTGCGCTCCGCGATGCTGTCGCTGACGGGACCTATGCGGCTGCGCTCGCAAAGCATGGCCTGACAGACAATTCGGCGGCCGCTGATATCGCGGCGACAGCCTCTAAACCTTAAGGAGAAACGATGATGAAGCGCCTGATTGCCGCGGCCCTGTTCTGCTTGCCTGCCGCCATGGCGGCGGCGCAGGTTCCGCCTGAAATCGCGAAGAATGGGCTCAAGGTTGCGATCGTGCCGAACTATCCGCCGATGGAGTTCAAGGATCCGGCGACCGGGCAGCTCACCGGTTTTGACGTCGAACTCGGCGAGGCCATCGCCAAGAAGCTCAACATCAAGATCATCTGGCAGGAGACAAGCTTCGATCAGATGATGCCGGCGATCCAGACTGGCCGCGTCGACGCCATTCTTTCCGGCATGACCGATCTTGCGAGCCGTCACGAGACGGCGAGCTTCGTCGATTACATGCGCAGCGGACCGCAATTTTTCGTGCAGGCGTCGCGCGCCACCGAATTCGCGGACATGAAAGGCCTCTGCGGCAAGAGCGTTGGCGCCAGCCGCCGCACGTCGTTCCCGAAGGAAATCGAGAAATGGAGCAACGCGAATTGCCCGGGCAATCCGCTCAAGTTCGTCGGCACCGAAGGTTCGGCTGACGCGCGCACGCAGCTCAAGCAGGGCCGCATTGACGCCGCCATGCAGGGCAGCGAAACGCTGCCCTATGTGATGGGTCTTGAGCCGGGCGCCTATATGCCGGTCGGCAAGGCGATCGCGTTCCAGTATACAGGCCTGGCTCTGCCGGTGAAGGAGAAGGGCTTGCAGACGGCGGTCGCCGGTGCGCTCGACGCGATGATCGCGGACGGATCTTACAAGGCGCTGCTGGCGAAGTGGCAGCTTGCTGACAATGCGGTCGAGAAGGCGGCGATCAATCTGGGTGAATGACGCGGCGCAAGCCGCGCGCTCTGCAAATTGAAGAACGACGTCCGGCAGCGCATGGCGCTGACCGGACGTCGTCAATTGAATTGAAAAGGCTGAAATCATGATGAACCGTCAGGCGCTCGACAGTATTCCGCTCACGCCCGCGAACACCGCGCCGCCGGCGCCGGATTATCCCTGGCCGAAGCCCTACAGCTCCGCGATGTTCCTGTCCTTCGATGTGGATGCGGAGAGCGCATGGACCAGCAAGGACGCCGAGCACGCGAAGCGCCTGATCACCATGAGCTACGGCGCGTTCGAGGCGCGCGTCGGCACGCCGAAGCTGCTTGAATTGCTGGCGCAGCTTGATCTCAAGGCGACATTCTTTATCACGGGTTGGGCGATCGACGCCTATCCCGCGATGGCGGAGTCGATTCTGAAGGCTGGTCATGAAATCGGGCATCACGGCTATCACCATTTGATGCCGGACCCTGGCGCGCCTTTCATGGATGAGGAGCTTGAGCGCGGCTTCGAGACCCTGAAGCGACGCCTTGGCGTGCGGCCGATTGGTTATCGTGCACCGTACGGTGAATTCACGGAAGAATTGCGCACGGCGCTCGTGCGCCATGGGATCGTCTACACCTCGTCCTTCCGCGACGATGTCAGGCCCTATCGTCATCGCCTCGCGGATGGAACGGCGGGCGCGATCGAGCTCCCGGTCACCGCGAGCTACGACGACTGGATGCATGGCCTGTCGGCGCGCTTTAGCCCGCGCTCGATTTTTCCGAAGGAGCATGTGCTCTCGATGTGGAAGGATGAGCTCGACGAGGTGCGGGACTGGGGCGCGATGGTGACGACGGTGCTGCATCCGCAATGCAGCGGCCGTCCCATGCGATTGCGGCTGCTGCGCGAGTTTCTCACCTACGCCAAATCCTGCTCCGACGTCTGGATCACGACGGGCGAACAGATCGCGGCCAATTTCCAGAAACACGAAGCCGCCGCTTCCTGATCGCCGCACCATGACCTCGTCGCGCCGCATCCTTGTGATTAACCCGAACTCATCGGTCGCCGTCACGGTTGCGATCGATGAAGCGGTCGCGCCGCTGCGGATTGCGAGCGGCCCCGAGATCACTGTGGCGGGACTTGCTGAAGGGCCTCCGAGCATTTCTTCACAGCGCGATTCCGACAGCGTCATCACGCCGCTGGTGAACTGGGTCGCGCGCGATGACGCCGACGCTTTCGTGATCGCCTGCTTCAGCGATCCCGGCCTGCACGCGGTGCGTGAGGCTACGGACGGGCGGCCCGTGATGGGGATCGCCGAATGGGGCATCCTGCGCGCGCTGACGCTCGGCGAGCGGTTCGGGATTATCGCGCTGTCGCCTTCGAGCGTTCGCAGGCAGCAACGCATGATACGGCAAATGGGCGTCGACGGCCGCTATGCAGGAAGCTGGCCGGTGAACGCCAACGCAGCGGAAACCGCCGACGCTTCAATTCGAGACAGATTGATCGAAGCCGGAAAAGCTCTTGTGCGGGAGCGCGGCGCCGATGTCGTCGTGATGGGCTGCGCCGGCATGGCTTCGCATCGCGTGGCGATCGAAAAGTCGATTGGCGTCCCCGTCATCGAGCCGACGCAACAGGCGACGGCGGCGGCGATCGGCGCCGTGCTCCTTGCGGCCCGCGAATGACAAGGGCTGCTCCATTTCGCGGCCAGATGGCGAGCTTGGCTCATGCATTATGATCTTGTGATCCGCGGCGGCGTCTGCGTCACCCCGTGGGGCGAAGAACGGGCTGATGTCGGCGTGTCGCGCGGCCAGATCGCGACCTTGCGCGCGAGCGCCGCCGACACGGCGGACGCGGCGATCGATGCGCGCGGCCTTCATGTTCTTCCCGGGCTCATCGACAGTCACGTTCATCTGCGCGATCCCGGCGACCCAGCCGTGGAGACGATGGCGACGGGCACGAAGGGCGCCGTGCTTGGCGGAATCACAACCGTCTTCGATATGCCGAACACTAATCCGCCGATCGCGACCAAGGAGCGAGTCGACTGGAAACGCGGCTATGTCGCGGAGCAAAGCTGGTGCGACGTCGGGCTCTACGTCACCGGCGCCAAGACGAACATTGATCTGCTCGCGGAGCTTGAACGACAGCCCGGCGTTTGCGCGATCAAGGTTTTCGCCGGCAGTTCAACCGCGGCGCTGATGGTCGAGGATGACGAACATCTGGAATTGCTGATGCGAGCGGGCCGGCGTCGCATCTCGTTTCATAGCGAGGACGAGTATCGGCTGCAGGCGCGCAAGCCGCTGTTCCAGCGCGGCATGCCGCATCGCATGCATATGGAATGGCGCGACGAGGAGTGCGCCTTCCTCGGCACGCGACGCCTGATGGCGCTCGCGCGAAAGACGGGCCGCCCTGCTCACATCCTGCATGTCTCGACCGCAGAAGAGCTCGCCTATCTCGCGGATTATCGCGACGTCGCGACCGTCGAAGTGCTCGTCAATCATCTGACGCAGGTCGCGCCTGACTGCTACGAAAGACTTCGCGGCTTCGGCGTGATGAATCCGCCGATCCGCGGCGAGCGCCATCGCGAGGCGAGCTGGGCCGCCTTGCGCGACGGCGTCGTCGACACGATCGGCAGCGATCATGCGCCGCATTCGCGCGCCGCGAAGGAGCAGCCCTGGCCGGACTGCCCCGCCGGCCTCACTGGCGTACAGACGCTGGTTCCCGTGATGCTCGATCACGTCAACGCCGGTCGTCTCTCATTGTCGCGGTTGGTCGATCTCATGGCTGCGGGCCCCGCGCGTGTTTATGGACTCGTCGGCAAGGGCCGGCTTGCGGCTGGCTACGATGCCGATTTCACGCTGGTCGACATGAAGGCGCGGCGCACGATCGAGGAATCCTGGATCGTGTCGCCATGCGGATGGACGCCGTTCGCCGGCATGCGCATCGCCGGCTGGCCGGTCGGCGCGATCGTGCGAGGCCACGTCGTGATGCGCGATGACGAGATCATCGGCGGACCCATCGGCCGCCTCGCGCGATTCGAAGGGGAGCGCATGGCGTGAACTCGATCGCGATCTTCGGCAGCTATGTCCTGTCACGCAAGGACAATGCGCAGAATGTGCTGCGCGATCACTGGGTGCTGCTGGAAGGCGACCGCATCGCCGCCGTCACGCGCGACCGGCCGCACGCAGACGAGATATTCGACAGACCGGGCCGCTTCGTGCTGCCGGGGCTGCTCAATCTCCATAATCATTGTTTCAGCGAGGCTGTCGCTCGCACGCACACGGAAGACGGCAATGGCCGCAAGAACAACCAGAGCATCGTCTATACGGTGCTGCTGCCGCTGACGAAGCGCGGCGCCGATATCCTCTCGCCTTCAGAGCGTCTGGCGATCGCGCGCCTCGGCGTCCTGCAATTGCTCAAGGGCGGCGCCACCACTGTCATGGAGCCGTTCCGCAACAGCATTCCCGAGATGTTCGATGCGGCCGAGGAGATGGGCATCCGATTTTATGGGGCGCCCTATCTCTTTTCGACGTCGGATGCGAAGGCGGGTGCGGACGGCGTCGTGCGTTACGCCGGTGATGACGGGCAGGCGGATTTCGACATATGGAATGCGCTTTATGATCGCTGGCATGGTCGCGGCGACGGGCGCATTCGGCTCGCGATGAGCCCGCACGCGACAGACACATGCGGTCCTGATCTTTTGCGCGCCTGCGCGGCGCGCGCCCGCGAGCTCGATATTCCCGTCACGACGCATCTCGCACAGAGCGCGGCGGAGGTTGCGACAATCGGCGAGCGTTACGACGGGCGCACGCCAGCCGAATATCTCGATTGGCTCGGCTTGCTCGCGTCCGATCTTCTCGCCGCTCACTGCATCTCAAGCTCGGACAGCGATCTCAAGCTGATGGCGGCGCGCGGCGCGACGGTGCTGAACTGTCCGCGCGTGTTCGCTCGCGCCGGCGTGACAGCCGCATTCGGGCGCTTCGCCGACCATGGCGTGAAAACCGTGGTGGGGACCGATGGCTACAACATGGATTTCCTCGGAGAGCTGAACGCGGCGTCGATCATCTCCAAGATTTCGTCGGGACGGGCCGATGTGGCGAACGCGCCCGAACTGATCGAGTCCGTTACCGCGACGGCTGCAAGCGTCATCAAACGCCCCGATCTCGGCGTCATCGCGCCGGGCGCGACCGCCGACCTGACCGTCGTCGATCTCTCCCATCCGCATCTGCAACCGCTCTTCGATCCCAGGCGCGGCCTGATCGCGCTCGCGAACCGCGCCAACATCGATCAGGTGATCGTCGACGGGCGCGTGCTGATCGACGGCGGGCGATACGCGTGTGGCGACGAGGCGGAAATCACAAGCGCAGGCGCCGCGGCGATCAACAGGATCTGGGAATTGCCGGAGGCTCAGGCCGCGTTCAGCGGTTGAGATTTGCCGCGGCTGCTTCCGGTAGTGTTGCTCCCGCGCGACACTCGCCGACACAATGTCGCCGCGCCTTGGCCGATAACTTCAGGATGATTAGTCGAGAAAGTTAATTATATACGTTGAATCAAGTATTTGAGTATCTGTTGCACAAGGTTTCTGCGTCGCCGATTGCGGCGACCGGGCGGCGCAATTGTTGCCCCAGGGAAAACCGCCCTGTATCTCTTCAAGGCTATTGCGTTTCAGAGTTTGCGAATCCGCGTCCGCGGATGCGTTCAGAAATAAAATTCAGGGGTCGGGATGTCGGGCTCGAAGATTGTGAACGGCGGACGGGGCAGGCGTCGCATCGCCCTTCTGCTCGGGAGCACCGCGCTCGTTGGCGTGGCGGCTTTCGCGCCGGCCATTGCGGCCGACTCCACATGGGTAGGTGGAACCGGCTCGTCCTGGAGCGACGGCACGCAATGGGACAGCACGCCGACCGCGCCGACGGCGGCCGATCGCGCTCTCCTGACGGGTGCGGGCACCCAGCCGATTGTGAACGGCGGCGAAAATCTCAGCGTGGGCCAGGTCACCATGTCGGGCGCCAGTACGCTGACGATTCAGGCAAGCGGCATCCTCAATGTCGTGACCAGCGGCGGCCCGCCGACGCCGGGACTCTTCACCTTGTCGGCCGGCACGCTGACGGGCGCGGGCAATCTCAACGTCGACACCTTCACCATGACCGGCGGCGCGGCGTCGGGCGTCACCATTACGGCGGCGACTGCGTTCAATCTGAGCGCGTTCATCAGCGCCAATCTCGCCGGAGCCGGCGCGGTCAATGTCAACAGCAACCTGACGCTGAGCGGAACCAACACCTATACGGGCGCCACCAACATCGCCAATAACGTGACGCTGACGGCCAGCGGCAGTTCCGCCATCGGCGACGCGAGCATCGTCACGTTCGGCAACACCAATTCGACCCTCGCCTTGACCGCGCCTGAAACGATCGGCGCCTTGAGCGGCGGCGGCAAAGTGACTCTCGGCAATTTCGGGTTGACGCTTTCCGGCGGCACGGCGACTTTCTCAGGCGACATTTCCGGCAACGGCCTTGTCGTCATCAACGGCGCCAACCAGACATTCTCGAGCGCGAACAGCTATCTCGGCGGCACGAACATCAACGCTGGCACGCTGCGCGTGAGCAATAGCGGCGCGCTCGGGTCCGGCTCGGTCTTTGTCAACGGCGGCGCCGCGCTCGAAGTGCAGGGCGGCGTCACGATCGGCAACGCTATCACGCTCGTCGGGACGGGCGTGTCGAACGGCGGCGCTCTGAGAAATATTTCGGGTAACAATACGTATTCGGGCGCCATCACGCTCGGCTCCGCGACACGCGTTACTGCGGATGCCGGGCGGCTGGATCTGAATGGCGGCATCAATGGCGCCGCCGCGAACACAGATCTGACGTTCGGGGGTGGAGCTGCGATTATCACCGTAGGCGCCGCGATCGGCGCAAACGTCGGCAACGTGGCGGTGAATATGCCCGGCGGCACCGTCACGTTTTTCACGAACAACAACTACACAGGCAGCACCACGATTTCCGCCGGCCAACTCCAGGCCGCTGCCGGCGACTCAATCCCCGACGCCAGCGCCGTAACGCTGAATATTCCCGGAAGCCTTTTCATCGCCGCAAGCGAGACCATCGGCTCGCTGACAGGGAGCGGAGCGGTTCGTCTCGGCAATGGCGCAGCGGTGACGTTGACAATTGGCGCGGACAATACTTCGCCGGCGGCATTCTCAGGCTCGATCATCGATAACGGCGCCGGCGGCACCGGAGGCATCGCCAAGATCGGAACCGGCACGCTTACATTGACCGGATTGGGGAGCGGCTACACCGGCGGCACGAGGATCGATCTGGGCATTCTGTCGATCAGCGCCAATGCCAATCTCGGCTTCCCGACCGGCGGCGTCACGCTGAACGGCGGCACGCTGCAATCGACGGGAACGTTCTCGATGGGCCGCGTCGTCAATGTCACAGCCGCGAGCTCGATCGACGTCACCGGTTCGAACAATCTGACCCTGACCAGCACGCTGACGGGCGCCAGCACGCTGACCAAGAGCGGAACCGGCACGCTGACCTTCGGGGCCGGGCTCAATACGGCCGGCTTTTCCGGCGGCATGGTGCTGGCGGGCGGCACGCTGAGCCTGCAGACCAATCTTGCCGCAGGTTTCGGTGCGATCCAGACGACGGGTTCGGTGATCGACTATGGCGCCGGCGTCGACAACGCCGCGCCGATCAACATCAACTCGAACACGACGCAGTTGCAGGTTCTCACGGGAACGGCGACGCAGTCGGGCAACATCAGCGAGACCGCGGGTCCGCGTCCCCTCGAGAAGATTGGCGCGGGAACGCTCATCCTCAGCGGGACGAACACCTACACGGGAACGACGACGATCAGCGCGGGAACGCTCGAGCTTCAGGGCGGCGCGGCGATCGCCAATACGAGCGCCGTCGTGCTTGCGAACGTCGCGGGCGCAACGCTCGCGATTACAAATTCCGAGATCATCGGTTCGCTCGCCGGCGGCGGCACGACCGGCGGCAATGTGACGATTGCGGCGGGGCAAGCTCTTACATTGGGCGCCAACAATTCGAGCACGACGTTCGCTGGCGTGATCAGCGGCGCGGGCGGTTTTTCGAAGGCCGGAACGGGCGTCTTCACGCTCGCCGGAACCAATGCCTATACCGGCGGCACCGCGGTCAGCTTTGGTACGCTGGCGTTGTCGGGGACGGGCTCGATCGCGACGTCGTCCATCTTGCAGGTAGGACCCGGCGCCAATTTTGACATCACCCAGACCACGGCGGGCGCGTCGATCGCGTCATTGTTCAGCTCCGGCAATGTGTTCCTTGGCGCGCAGACGCTCACCATCACCAACGGCACGAGTCCATTCTCGGGCGTGATCGCGGACGCGGGCGGCATCGTCAATGCGACGGGCGGCGGGGTGACGGTGACGGGCGGAATCCAGACGTTCTCCGGCGTGAATACCTATACCGGCGCGACGACGATCAGCGGAGGCACGCTGGCGTTGAGCGGCGGCGGCTCGATTGCGACTTCGAGCGGCGTATCGCTGGCGACCGGCGCCACGTTCGATATTTCTCAGGTGACCACCGGCGCCACGATCCAGACGCTGAACAGCACGGCGGTGGGACAGACCGGCACGGTTGCGCTCGGCTCGAAGGCGCTGACCGTATCGAACGGCGGAACCTTTGGCGGCGTGATCGCCGATGGCGGCCTCGGTGGCGGAGCGGCCGGCAGTCTTAGTGTGACGGGCGGAACGCTGACGCTGAGCGGTTCGAACGGGCCGGGCGCGCAGTTCACGGGCGCGGCGAACGTGAACGGCGGAGCGCTCGTCGTGACGGGTCTCTTCGGCGACTCCGCGGCGAATGCGGCGAACGTGGTGGTGGGCGGTGGAACGCTGCTCGGGACGGGCAACGGAACAACGACGGGCGTGATCGCCGGCAATGTGACGATGAACTCAGGAACGCTGTCGGCCGGCAATGCGCCTTCGACGGCCGGGCTGCTGCGCGTCAACGGCAATCTGATACTCAATGGCGGCACGACCGATTACACGTTCGGCGTCGCGAATGTCGTCGGCGGCGCGACCAACGATCTGATGAGCGTCGGCGGCAACGTCACGCTGGGAGGCGCTCTGAGCGTGAGCGCGCCGACGTCCGGCTATTATCGGCTCATGAACGTTGGAGGGGCGACCGGAGGGAACTTCGCCACCGTGACCAACAATGGCCCCGCGACCGGAACCGCGACTGTCCTGACGAACGTCGCCAATCAGGTGAATTTGTCGATCATCGCCGCGGGACAGCAACTGCAGTTCTGGGATGGGACTGACCAGACGGGCGTTCAGAATCCAGGCGGCCCAAATGCCGGTCCGCTTGGCGGCAATGGCGTCTGGAATCAGACCACGGGCACGAACTGGACCGGTTCGGCGACCGGCGAGATCAACGATCAGTGGCGCGGCTCCGTTGCTGTGATTGGCGCTGAAGCGGTCGCGAACCCGGGAACGATCACGGTTGGCGCGGCGGCTCAGTCGCCAGTCTTCGACACGATCCAGTTCACGGGCGCGAGCGGTTATGTTCTGACGGGCGGCCAGCTCACGATCGGCGTCGCGGGCGCGAACGCCGGCACTCCAGCGGCGATCGGCTCGATCATCAATGTCAGCGGCGTGACGGCGACCATCAATTCGGTCATTCAGAACGGCGCCGGTTCGCGGCTCAATATCGTCGGCGGCGGCGTGCTCAATCTCGGCGGGAACAACACGTTCACCGGCGGCCTGGTTGTTGGCGTCGGCGGCAGCGGCGCGACGGTGAACGCAACAGCGAGCGGCGCTCTTGGTCTGGGCGGCGTCACGCTTAACACGGGAACGATCAATGTCGCGGCGGCCACCATTCAGAATGTGACGGGCGTGACCACCGCGGCGGGGACGAACTTCAACAACAGCGGCGCGGTCAATTCCGGCTCATCGATCCAGAATGCGGGAACATGGGCCACCGCCGCCGGTTCGACGTCGAGCGGCGGCTTCACCAACACGGGAACGGTGAATGCGGCCGGCGGCGCGATCAATGGCGCGATCCTCAACAGCAACGCATTCAACGTCACGGGAACGGTGACGAACGACGCGACCTTCACCAACAACGCCAATCTGACGGTGTCGGGAACCGGCAATTTCTCGATTGCGACGCGGCTGACCAACAATGCGGCCGGCGTGGTGCTGAACAATGGCGTCATCACCGACGATCTCGTCAACGCCGGCCTGGTGACGAACAACGGGACCTACAACGCCAACGTCACGAGCAACACCGGGACGATCACGAACAACGGGACGTGGAACGGCAATGTCGCGTCGAGTTCCGGCATCCTCACCAACGCCGGGACGTGGAACGGCTCGATCGTCAATTCCGGCACGTTCGCGAATTCGGGGATTGTGTCGAACGGCCTGACCAACTCCAACATCGCCACGACGACGGGCGGGGCGCTCAATGGCGCGAACGTCAACAGCGGAACCTTCACCGTCAACGGGGCGACGACGGCGAACAGCACGTTCGCCAACAGCGGCACGTTTGCGCTGACAGGCGGCAACTTCACCGGCGTCACGACCTTTACGAACAGCGGCACGGTGACGGCGACGGGATCGCGCACGCTCGGCGCGACGAGCTTCGTCAATACGGCGGCCGGCCTGATCGACCTGCGCAACGGTTCGATCACGGATTCGCTGACGCTGGGCGGCGGCTACACCGGCGTCGCCGGCTCGCGCATCGCGCTTGATATCGATCTGTCGCGCGCATCAGGCGCGCGCGCCGATCTGGTGACGGTCAACGGCGCAGGCTCGGGTTCGACGTCGCTGGTGTTCAACATTGTCCAGCCCGGCACCGTCGCCTTCGCGACGCCGATCGACGTGCTGACCGTGACCGGCGGCTCGAGCCTGTCGGTCAATCAGGGGCTGGTGGCGACGAACGGCTTCATCAACTACTTCGCCGAGAGTTCGCCGGGTTCGGGCCGCTTCCAGGTGGTGTCGGTGTTCAATCCGGCCCCGGTGGCGGGCGTGGCCACGGGGCTCAACAGCGCGATCTCCAGCCTGACCACGGGCTTCTTCGAGCGCCTCGGCGATCGTGTCGCGGCCGGATGATCCGGCCCCGAACCAGATCGGCGGCGGCCCGTTCATCCGCTTCTCGACTGGCGACGCGACCACCAATCTCAATGGCTCGTCGACCGGATCGGGTCTGGTCTCGCAGTCCGCGACCAACACCAAATCGACCTTCACCGGCTTCGGGCCGGCGCCGACCTTGGCGTCTACAACATCCACGGCACCGGCTGGAACTTCAACACCGGCGTCTTCGGCGGCGTCGCCAACACCAATGGCCGGTCATATTCGGTGACGCCGACGCCGGGCGGCGGCTCGACCAGCGTCAGCACGTCGATCAAGATGAACGTGCCCTATGTCGCGCTGTACGCCTTCCTGTCGAACGGGCCGTTCGTGGCGGAAGTGAACCTGCGCAAGGATTTCTACGACGCGGTGGTGAACTCGTCGGGCGGCGGCGTGGCGTTCACAGCCAGGGATCAGCGTCTGACCGGCGACGGGCTGAGCCTCAACGCCAACATGTCCTACCGTTTGAGCCTGTTCGAGAGCTGGTATGTCGAGCCGTCGATCGGCGTGTCGAAGGGGCGCTACACCTTCGGCAACCTGCCGCTGGCGACGGGGACGGGCGATCAGGCGACGTTTGCGGCGATCAACAGCATTCTGGGCCGGGCCGGCGCCAATATCGGCACGAGCTTCGTGGTGCAGGACAAGCTGATTCTCGCGCCCTTCATCCATGGCTCGGTGTGGCATGAGTTCGCCAGCGACACGAAGGCGACGGTGCAGACGATCGGCACGACATTCGACGTGACGTCGGAGCGCGTCGGCACCTTCGGCCAGGTTGGCGGCGGGCTGCAGTTCAAGATCGTCGACACGAACTTCCTCGGCTTCGTGCGCGGCGACTATCGCTTCGGCGACAAGGTCCACGGAAAAGCCTTCAACGCAGGTCTCAAATTGCAGTTCTGAGACGCGCGTTGCGCAGCTGCTTGAACTGCGCCCTCAAATCTCGCATGCGCCAATTGCGAAGGAGACGTCGAGCGCGACATTGCCGTCCACGCGGCACGACGTCGTCAGATTTTCAATCGAAACGATAGGCGCATTATCGCGCGCGTGACTTCGGGTCCGAAGCGTCGCGGAGAGCGTCGCCGAGCAAGTTGAGCGCGAGCACGGTGATCAGGATCGCGAGGCTGGGGAATACCGCGAGCCACCAGGCGTCAAGGATGTTCTCGAAGCCCTCCCTGATCATGCCGCCCCAGGTCGCGGCTGGCGGCGGCACGCCGAGCCCGATGAAGCTGAGCGAGGCCTCCGTGCGGATCGCCGACGCCAGCCAGAGCGAGCTCATCACCACCACGTCCGAAATCATGTTCGGCAGGATGTGCCGGACCATGATGCGGAGCGGTCCGCAGCCATAGGATCGGCTCGCTTCGACAAATTCGCGCTGCCTCAGCACGATGGTCGGCGCGCGCGCCACGCGCGCGAAGGGAGCAACCTCAGTTACAGCGATTGCAATAATGAGGTTTTCGAGGCTTGCGCCGAGCATGGCCGCGATCATCAGCCCGAGCAGCAATGTCGGGAAGGCGAGCAGCACATCGAGCACGCCCATCACGAGCTGGTCAAACACCCCGCCCACATAACCCGCGAGCACTCCGATCGCCGTTCCGATCAGCATGGCGATGAGAATCGCCACGAATCCGACGAAAAGCGAGATGCGGGCGCCGTAAAGCAGACGCGAGAGAACATCGCGGCCATAGCTGTCTGTTCCCAACCAGAATTCGGCCGATGGCGGTTCGAGCCGAACGATGATATTTTGTTCGAGTGGATCATAGGGCGCGATCCATGGCGCGGAGATTGCGACGCCAATCAGCAACACCAGCAGAACAAGACCGATCCAGGCGAGCTTGTTTTCCGACAAGGCGAGCCAGAGGCCGCCCGGACGCAGCTCGATGGTTGTTGCGGCGGCGGCGCTCACGAATATTTCACCCTTGGATCGACCAGCCCATAGGCGAGATCGGTCAACGTGTTCACGATGATCACGCAGATGGCGAAGATGATCATCAGCCCCTGCAGCAGCGTGTAGTCCCGTGAATTCAGCGCGCTGATGATCAGCTTGCCCAGTCCCGGCCGGTTGAAGATGATTTCGGTGAGGACAGAGTTTCCAATCAACGTCCCGAAATAAAGTCCGACCACCGTGATGATCGGAATGAGACTGTTGCGAAGAGCGTGCGTGACGACGAGCCGCGCCGGGCCAACGCCCTTAGCGCGAGCGGTGCGAATGTAGTCTTCGGTCAGGACGCCCAGCATCGCGCCGCGGGTCACGCGCATGACATAGGCCATCATGATGATGCCGAGATTGACGGCGGGAAGCGCAAGCGCCCGCATCCGCTCGACGAGATTCGCGCCGCCGGTGTTGCCGAGAACGGGAAACCAGCCGAGCTGAATTGCAAACACGATCAGCATGAGGATGCCGGAAACGAACGCCGGGAAGGAGAGGCCGACGAGCGACGCGACGCGCGAGGCGTAGTCGATCCAGCCGTTGCGGCTGAGCGCGGCCGCGACTCCAAGCGGAAGTCCGAAGAGCAGGCCGATCACGATCGCCGCGACCGTCAGCTCGATCGTCGAAGGCAGGACGAGCAGAACCTCCTGGATGACGCTGCGCCCGCTGCTCAGCGATTGTCCGAGATCGCCGACCAGGACTTTGCCGATGAATGACAAGTATTGAGCATAGACGGGCTGATCGAGGCCGAGCTTCGCCCGCAGCGCGGCCAGCGACGCCGCGCTCGCCTGATCGCCAAGGATCACGGAGGCGGCGTCGCCGGGAACGAGCCGCACAAGAACGAAAATCGCCGTCAGCATCACGAAGAGGGTGGGGATCGCGAGCAGCAGGCGCCGGATCACATAACTCATCATGCCGCGGCTCTTTCCGGCATGAGGCGGGTCGGCGCGAAACCCGTGATGTCGCGCTTCGTCGCGCCCTTGACGATAATGTCCGCGATGATAGCGCCGACGACGGGGACGAGCTGGAAGCCGTGACCGGAATAGCCGAAAGAATGAAAAAGCCCCGGCGTGTTGGGAGACGCGCCAATGACGGGGAGATGATCTCTCGTTTGCGCCTCGATGCCTGTCCAGCAGCGGGCGATGCGGACGCCACGCGTCGCCGGGAAGAGATCGCTTGCAGCCCGCGCTCCTTTCGCCAGCTCGACGAAATTGACGCTGCTGCGCTCGCGCTCGAGATCGGCGGAGCCTTGCAAGCCGCCGCCGATGACGAGCGTGCCCTGATCCGATTGCTTGAAGGACAGCGCGCGACCGACAACGCTGACAACAGGATCGAGGAGCGGCGCCAGCCGCTCTGTCACGATCATCATCGAAGCGCGCACGCCGAGCTCGATAACATCGCCGAACAGCGACGCGACGCGGCCGGCCCAGGCGCCGGCGGCGTTGACGACGACAGGCGCGCGAAAGCGACGTTCGCCACACGCCAGCAGCCAGGCGCCACGATCACGTTCCGCAGCATCGACGCCGCAGCCCTCGACGATGACGACGCTGGCGCTTTCGCAGGCGCGTCGAAACGCAGCGATGGTGCGATGAGGGTCCGCGGCGCCATCGTTGCGCGCGATGAGAGCGCCGACACAGTGAGGGCTCAGATTCGGAAGGAGTCGACGCAATTCGGCCGCGCCGATAATTTCCTCATGTGTATGGCCGAGAGCGCGCACCTCAGCTTCGCGCTGAAGCAGCGATGGCATTTGCTGTTCCGTCTCTGCGATGCGGAGTTGTCCGTGAGCATGAAAGCCGCAGTCATCACCGACGATCGTTTCGATGCGATGCCACATCGCCATGGCTTCGAGCGAGATGGGGATTTCCGCGAGGTCGCGGCCAAGCGTGCGGACGCCTGCGGCTGTCGCGCTCGACGCATGTCGGCCGATCCAGCGACGCTCGATCACGACAGTCCTTTGGCCCGCGCGCGAGAGATGCAATGCGGCCGTGAGGCCATGCAGCCCGCCGCCGATGACCGCGACGTCATATTCCGCTTTCGTCACGCGGCAGGTTCCTGTTCGTCCAGCGCCGCAAGTTCGCCAAGCGTGACGGGTTTGAGCGGCGGCCTGATCCGCTGGAAGCCAACTTCCGCAACCGGCCTGTTCTGCGCGGCCGCGATGATGTGAGCGACCGTGTATCCGCATTGACGGCCCTGGCAGGGACCCATGCCAACGCGGGTGAACGCCTTGAGCTGGTTCGGTCCGGGTCGTCCTTCCGCGGCGCGCGCGCGCAACTCCTTCGCGCTGATCTCCTCGCAGCGGCAGACGATCGTGTCATCTGGAGGCGCGAACACCTCAGGACGTGGCGCGTAGAGCGCATCAAGGAATGGACGAATGGCGAGCGCCCTGGCGAGCAACGCGCGTTCCTTGGCGGCAGCCGCAGCGGCCGCCGCTTCGCTCATCTTGCCGAACCGCGACGCGGCCCGCAGAGCGGCGATGTGTCCGCGGAACTCCGCGGCTTCCGCGCCCGCGATTCCGGCGCCGTCGCCCACCACGAAAATATTCGCCTGCGAACTCTCACCCCACTTATCGAGAACCGGAACAAGGCAGCTTTGCTCGCTGTGCCACTTCGTCGCGCAGCCCAGCGAAAGCGCAGCGTGGATATTTGGAACGACGCCTTCGTGAATCAGCAGCACCTTGGCTGGGATTTCTGTCTCGCGACCATTTTCGGCGCGGTAGCGCAGCCGTTCGAGACGACCCTCGCCCTCCGCGCGAATATCAACAACATGCCGCACGATGGGAAAGCCGGCTTGTCGCAGCGACAATGACCAGCGCAGGCCTTTTGCCAGATCGCTGAAATTCGCGAGCGCCTGGGGCAAATGGGGGAGGGCTGCGCGCCATCGTCCGCGCGGCGTCGTATCGAGAAAGCCGGCGATTGCTCCGCCCGCCGCCAGCAACTGCGTCATGTAGAGAAGAGGCAGCGGCCCGCTTCCAGCGATCCAGACCGGCCCCTTCGGCGCCATGTCGGCGGTCTTCAACAGGATCTGCGCGGCGCCAACTGTCATCACGCCTGGCAAGGTCCAACCGGGAAAAGGCGTGGGACGCTCCTGCGCGCCGGTGGCGAGAATAATCGCTTTCGCTCTGACAACATGCGCGCGCCCGTCCTTTGTCAGAAAGGCGCGGAAACCTTGCTCGATCTGCCAGAGCTGACAGTCAGGTTCGTAGAGCGCGCCGCAGGCGCGAAACGCCGCCGCGCGATCAGCGCCCATGCGATAGGCGTCGCCAAAACGCGCGCCACGCGCGGTCTTGGCGACAGACTCAACGGCTCGCCAGATTTGCCCGCCGGGCGCCGTCTGATCGTCGACGACGCGCACTGACAGCCCGTTGCTGCGCGCGGCGACCGCGGCCGCCATGCCGGCGGGACCCGCTCCAACGATAAGAAGATCGATCTCGCCTTCATTCATGACGAGAGAGTCCTGCGGCCTTGCTGTCGCGTGACGCGCATTCCGGCGCGCACCGGCGTCATGCAGCTTTGTGTGGAGCCTGCTCCATCGACATCCACGAGGCATTCAAAGCAGACGCCCATCATGCAGTAGGGCGCTCGCGGGCTTTCCGAAACCGGCGTGGTGCGCGTCCAGCTTTCGGGTTGACGCAGAAGCACCGCAGCAACGCTTTCGCCGATTTCGGCCGCGACAGGAGAACCGTCGATAAAAATCGTCACCGCGGCCGGCCCCGGATCATGCAGCTTTCGGAACATCAAAACGTCTCGGATGGAAGGGTGAAAAAGCATCCGGCAGGACGCCTTCAGCGATCGCCCCGGCAAGAGCCTCGGCATGGAAGGCGGCGAGCGTCACCCCCGAATGGCAGATCGCGACGAATGCGCCGGGATGGCCTTCCGATTGCGCATAGACAGGATAACTGTCGGGCGTCATGATTCTCAAGCCGGCCCATTGCCGCACGAGCTTGGCGTTGCGCAGCGCCGGGATAATCCGCAGCGCATTGCTGCTGAGGCGCGCGCCTGACTCAATTGTCGCGGAAACGTCGAGGCCCGCATCTTCCTTCGTCGCGCCGATCATGATGGTGCCGTCGCCCGTCTGCCGCAGACCGCTTGCGGGAAGCGGGAGAAAGGGCGCGAATCTTTCAGTGACAAGCACCTGACCGCGCTCCGGACGCAGCGGCGCGTCAAGTCCAACCTGCTGCGCAAGTTCCTGCGAGCCAAGCCCGGCGGCGATGACGACGCGCGGCGTCGTCAGCTCTTCTGTTTCCAATCTAATGCGGAAGCCCGCTCCATCAGGCTTGACCCCGAACACGCGCGACCGACGACGAGACGCGCCGCCGTGACGCGGAACGCCTTCATGCAGAGCGGCCAGCAGCCGCAGCGGATTCACATGACCGTCGCGCCGACCGAAGCTGGCTCCCGCGACCTCCGGCCCGAGAGCGATATCAGGCAAAAGCCTTTCGAGCGCCGGGCGATCGATCATCTCCCAATCAGCTTCGCCGTCTGCGCGCTGGTTATGCAGCCGCAGGAGATCGAAGCGACGCTTCTCGAATCCCGTTTCACCAAGGCAGAAGGCGAGGCCGCCATTCCGCTCATATTGAAGGTCGGTCTGGCCTTCGCTTTCGAGCGCATCGGCGAAGCCGCGCCACGCCGCAATGCCGCTGCGCGTCAGGGCCTGATAGGCCGGCATCCCGAGCCCTTTGCCCTGCAACCAGACGAGGCCGAAATTCGCATGCGCGGCGCGGAAGTCGCCGTCATCGCCGTCGAGCAGCAGCACCTTCTCCCGGCGTCTGGCGAGGCCATAAGCGATGGCCGCGCCTACCGTGCCGCCGCCAATGACCACGATGTCTGGTCGCATCCATGCTCCCTTCGCCGACTTTGACCTTTGGAAGCGATAGGGTATTTCGTCAAAGTCGTTTTTCTCTCGACCTTATTCTCAGGAGTTATGCGGTGGCGCGGCGGCTGAACCTGAGGCAGGTCGAGGCTTTCAAGGCGGTCATTGAATTCGGCACGGTCAGCAGGGCGGCCGAGATGATGAACATCTCGCAGCCGGCGATGAGCAAGCTGATCGCCCATCTCGAAGAGGATACCGGCCTTCGCCTGTTCGAGCGCGTGAAGGGGCGTCTCGCGCCGACGCGGCGCGGCATGCGCCTCTACGAAGAGATCGACCGGATATTCGCCGGCGTGCGGCAGGTGGAGAACGCGGTGGATGCGATCCGCCGCGACGAACAAAGCCGATTGCTGATCGGCGTGATGCCAGCGCTCTCGGGCTCGTTCATTCAGCAGGCGACATCGCGCTTTCTCGCGAAGCAGCCGCGCGTGTTCTGCTCAATCCAGTCGCGCAGCTCGCAATGGGTCGCGGATGGACTCGTCACCCGGAAGCTCGATGTCGGACTGATCATCGCGCCGATCGACAACCCCTATATCGTCGCCGAGCCGCTGATGGCGCATCCCATCGTGTGCATCCTGCCCCTGACGCATCCGCTGGCGGCGAAGGAGGTCATTACGCCGCACGATCTCGAAGGCGTTCCGTTCGTCTCATTCGATCCGGAAAGCCATACGAGCCGTCGCGCCGGCCAGGCGCTCGAGGCCCATGGCGTCGCGCCCGATATCGTCATGATCGCGAATGTCTCGCAAACTCTCTGCGAATTTGTCGCCGCAGGCGTCGGCGTTTCTCTCGTTCATCCGCTGATCGTCGGCGGATTGAGGGACAAGCTCGCGATCCGCCGGTTCGAGCCCGCGGTTCAACTCGATTTTCAGCTTTGCCGGATTCGCGACAGTCGCAACGCCCGGCTTGTCGATGCGTTTCTTGAAAGCGCGAGAGAGGCGGCGGCGGAGATTTCGCGGACGATCCTCACATCCGGCTGAAATCGATCGCTGCAAGGATTTCGAAGAGAGGTTCGTGATCGCCGTCGCGCAGGCGCCGCAGCGACTCGATGATTTTCGTCTGCTCTGCGTGTGATGCGACGAAGCGGCTCGCTTGCCGCAGCTTTTCTTCGAGATCGGGCCATGAAGGCGGCGCGCTGGCTTCGCCGCGCGGCGCGACGATCTCCGAAACGAATTGTTGGTCGCGAGCTATAACAGTCACGCGAGACAGCGTTTCCGCGGGAAAGCGGGCGTCGATGTCAGGGTCGAGCGTGAGTGAAACCTTCTCCGCGAGCGCGACGATCTTCGGCCTGTCGACCGCTGCTTCTGTGAGCGGAAGCAGCGCCTGCGCGGCATCGAAGGCGACGAGCGCGAGACAATAGGGGATGCTGAACTGAATGTCGGTGAAACCCAGCGGCCGCGGGCGATTGGCGAGCCGCAGCGCGCCGCTATAGGTCGCGACTTTGATCGCCTCGATCTCCGTCGCATCGATATCATGCTTCGTGAGAACGCTGAGCAGCGCTTCGACGGGCGCATGCGCGTGCCGGCAGCAGGCGTGAAACTTCTTGTAGTTCCGCGCGACATAGCCATGCGTTCCAAGATTGTCCGCGATCTGCTCGGCGCGAAAGTGCTCTTCATTGTCGAGCAGCGCCAGCGGTCCGGTATGGCCGGCCTCCGCCAGGAGAAGCGCGTGCAGAGCGGTGACACTGGACCATGGAATGCCTTCCTTGACGTCGCTTCCTTCCTGCGCGGAGAAAACGGGACCGGCGCCCGCATGAAGCTGGTTGGGCGCGCTGACGCCAGCGATGGCGAAAGCGTGGGCGAGCGCCTCTGGACCGACATTTCGCAGGACGCCTAGCGCAGCGACTACGCCGTAGCCCGACCACATGCCGGTGTTGGCGTAGAAGCGCCGCGCCGCTCCGACCGCCACTCCGACTTCGTAGCCAACGACGATCGCATTCAGCAGTTCCTCAGTCGATATGCGCGCTTGCTGCGCGGCGGCAAAGGCGGCGGGAATAACGGCTGCGCCGGGATGGCCGCGCGCGATGCGATGGCCATCATCGAGATCAAGCGCCGCGGCGGCCGACGCGTTGCAGGCGATTGCGCCGGCAAGCCCGAACGACTGTCCGCAAAACCAGACAGGTATCTCGCCACCACCGAAGAATGCACCCGCCGCCTGACGAAAAGCGCGCGGGCCGGGCGCGTGGACGCCCGGGATCGTCGCCGCAATGAGATCGAGGACATTGCAGCAGGCCGCGTTCCGCAGATCATCACTCAGTTTCTGGCCGCGCGCGCCCACGACATAGTCCGCGAGCCGCTGCATGATATGCGACATCAGAGAGCCTTGTCCGTCGCGGGCTCTTTGATCAGCGCGACTTCAGCGTGCTCGTTTCGATGATCGGAGGCGCAAGATTCATGGCGCCTTTCAGTTCATAGCCGAGATCCAGCCTGTCGCTGCGCGCCCAGACCTGTCGCAATTCGAACAGGGGAACCGCGCAGACATCCTCCATGATCTTTCGCTGCGCCTCCTTCCAGAGCGCGATCTGACTCGCGGCGTCGGGCGCCGTGCGAGCCTGTTCGATTTCCTTGTCCGCGACCTTGCAATGCGAGAAGTTCGTCGCGGCTGTGGGCGTGCCGACTGTCGCGCGCGAATGAAAGAACTCGCTGAGATAGGTGTCCGCGATCGGGAAGCGAGCGGCGCCATAGAACACCATCCCGCTCAGATCCTTGCGGGTCTGGCTCTGATAGGTCGCGTGATCGACGACCTGCATTTCGAGCTTGACGCCGGCCTTGGCGAGCTGGGCCTGGATGATCTCCATGATCGGTTGCTGGGCCGAGATGTTCGAGACGATCGCCTTGATCGTGATTCCATCCTTGTGGCCGGCTTCCGCGAGCAGCGCCTTGGCCTTCGCGAGATCGAAGCTGTAATGAAATGAGCAATCGACGCCGAGATAACCGATCGGCACGACCGAGCAGCCCTTCGGCCCGACATCCTTGCCGACATATCTCACGAGATCATCGACATTGATCGCGGCGGCGATGGCGCGGCGAACGCGGATGTCGTCGAGCGGAGGGATGCTCTGATTGAGGTGCAGAATGCGGAATTCGCCTGGCTGGAATATCTCGACGTTGAAACCGGGACGCTTGCGCGCGGAATCGACCCAGCGCTGCTCGCGCTTGCCATACATCAGGTCGATTTCGCCGGACGTGAACGCCAGTTCGCGCGCGCTGTCGGAGGGAATGACGCGGACCATGATCGTATCGATCTTCGGCTTGCCGCGGAAATATCCGGGATGCGCCGCAAGCTTCACATATTGCTGCGTGACGCGCTCCACGAACGAGAACGGCCCAGTTCCGACAGGATTGGCGCCGTACTTGTCGCCCAACTCCTCGGCCGCCTTGCGGCTGATGATATTGCCGCCGTGATAGTTGGAGACGCGCCCGAGGAAGTTGACGTCGGGATATTTCAGGGTCACGCGAACCGTCAGGTCATCGACTTTCTCGACCTTGTCGATCGCCGAAAAATCCGACGAAAACGTCGAGCGCTTCGGATCAGCCGAGCGGTTGAGGGAATAGACGACGTCGTCGGCATTGAGAACGCCCCAGTCGCCGTGAAATTTCACGCCCTTCCTGAGATGGAACGTCCAGCTCTTGCCGTCCTGGGAGGTTTCCCAACTCTCGGCGAGATCGGGCTCGAGGTCCTTGGGATCGGCGCTGCCCGGCTTGAAGCGCACAAGCCCGTTATAGATCAGGCTGACCACGGCCTTGTCGTCCGTCGCGCTGGCGCGGTGGGCGTCGAGCGTGGAAATGTCGCCGCCCGAGCTCGACCGAAGAGTGACCTCCTGCGCGATCGCCATCGACGGCAGAGAGGCCGCCATCCAGAGGCCGACGATTCCGCCAAGCGTTCCCCGCACCGTTCATCCCCGTTCCAGCGCTTTCTCAACGGATAGTGCGGGCCGCCGTCCCTGGCTGTCCAAGTCAAAATTGGGCCTGGGCTATTCTCACAGGTTATACGCCGAGCGAGTCATGACTTGATTTGTCTGCTATTTGATTGGGCGTCTGACGCGCTCACAGGCGCCCGCGTCGTTGAGTATCGGTTCGCGAGACGAAGGGCCAATTTGGCGCGCATGGGAAAGCGAACAACAGGCTTGAACATGAAGTCATGCCTTTGAAGCGCCAAAAGCGCGCCGCTTCGCACGCGGCATGCGGCCGCTCTGCTGTTCCAGAGCGATCTCCAGAATCGAGAGCCGCGCCTCGATCACGTCGCCAAGACGCTTGCGCTCGCCGCTTTCCAAAGCGCGCATGCATTCATCGACGATATTGATCGCGCGTTCGAGATCACTTCGTTGCTGTAACGTCATCAGCCGAAGCGGCTCGACCCAGCCCAGCAAAATATCCATCAATCGTATCACGAGCCCGTTCGCGGTCGCTTTCGCCATGGCGGTGTCGAAGCGCATGCTTGCCGTGACGATCAATTGAGCCTGATCTCGCGTGATCGTCTTTGTTGTGACGCGCTTGAGCTCTGCGCGACCGAAAGAGATCGCATCGCGCATCCTCGCGAAATCTTCGTCCTGAGCATAGGAGGCGGCTTCCTGCGCGACCCATGGCAGAATGAGCCGGCGCAACTCGAGGGCTTCGAACATCTCGCCCAGCCTCATCTCATGGCGTGGCGCGAGAAAATCGAATGGCACATGTTCGCTGATGACGAAGGCCCCGCCGCCTGATCCTGGCTTGATCTCGATCACGCCGGCTTCAACGAGCAGGCGGGCGGCCTCCCGCACCGTCGGACGGCTGACGCCGAGCTGCTCCGCCAGATTGCGCTCGGACGGAAAGCGATCGCCAAGCCGGAAATGCCCGGCGCGAATGGCGTCTGCGAGACGCCTCGCCGCTTCTTCGCTGGGCAGCAGCATCTTCAGGGGTTCGAAGCGGAATTCGGCGCGGGTCATCGTGTCGACCTCGTCTGCATGGCCTAAGCGCCGAGATAGGCGCGCTCGATCGCCGGATCGCGCGCCACTTCGTCAGGCGCGCCCTCAACAACGATCCTGCCGAGTTCGACGACATAGACGCGGTCGGCGACGCGAAGCGCCTGCTCCGCATTCTGTTCGACGACGAGAATGGCGACATCGTCGCGTCGACGTATCTCAAGGATGGCGTCGAACATCGCCTCGACGATCATCGGCGCGAGGCCGAGAGAAGGTTCGTCAAGAAGGATGAGTTTCGGTCGCGCCACCAGAGCACGCGCGACTGCGAGCATCTGCTGCTCGCCGCCCGACAGCGACCAGCCAAGTTGATCCCGTCGCTCTCTCAGCCGAGGAAAAAGCTCTTCCGCCTCGGCGACAGCGCGTGCAAAGCCGCCTTCTGCGCGATCTGTTGCGGCGGTGCGCGCGACGATCAGATTCTCGGCGACTGTGAGGCCAGGAAACACCCGTCTCCCCTGTGGCACGTGGCTCACGCCGGCGCGGACAATATCCTCCGCTGCGGCGCCGACCAGCGACCGACCTTCAAAGGATGCTTCTCCGGCGCGGATCGGCGCGAGGCCCGATAACGCGTTCAACAAGGTCGTCTTGCCAGCGCCATTGGCGCCGAGCACAGCGATGATCTCGCGCTTCTCGACGCGCAGCGTCAGATCATGAAGGATGTTGGCTTCGTCATAGCCGACGCACAGCCTATCGACGGCGAGCATGGTCACGCCTCCCGAGATAGGCTTCGATGACAGCCGCATCGTTGCGGATCGTCTCCGGCGTTCCTTCCGCGATCTTGCGTCCGAAATTCAGCGCGACAATGCGATCGACCAGATTCATCACGAAGCGCATGTTGTGCTCGATGACGATGATCGCCATGCCCTTCGTCGCAAGCTTGCGAACCAGCGCGGCGAGTTCATCGGTTTCGCCTTGGGAGAGCCCCGCACAAGGTTCGTCGAGCATCAGAACCCGTGGCTCAGACGCCAGCGCGCGGGCGACCTCCAGCAAGCGTCGCTGGCCGTAGGACAGGCTCGAAGGAGCGACGTCCAACATCGCCCCGAGTCCGACATCGCGCAGCAGTGACCGCGCGATATCGATTGCGGCGCGCTCTTCGTTGCGTGATCCCGGCAGGCCGAAAACGCCGGCGAGAAGGCCCGAACGCATGCGGCAGTCGCGCCCGACGACGACGTTTTCGACAGCCGACAAGCCTGCGAAGAGCTGAAGATTCTGGAATGTGCGCGCGAGACCGGATTTGGCGATGAAGCTGGGTTTGCGCCCGAGCAAGCTGCGCTCCGACAGTTTCACATCGCCGGCGTCAGGATGATAGACGCCCGACAGCACGTTGATCATCGTCGACTTGCCGGAGCCATTCGGACCGACGAGGCCAAGTATCTCGCTCTTGGCGAGCGAGAACGATACGTCGTCCAGCGCTTTCAGGCCGCCAAACGTCTTTGTGATTTCGCTAACGACGAGCAGCGACATCACCGAGGCCGGATTTAGATTGCAAGGCTCGCCCTGCAAGGCCGACAACTCCGTCCGGCAGTGCGAGCGCGCAGAGCCAGATCGCGAGCCCGAAAACCATGAGATAGTAATCTTTCACAAATCGCAGCCATTCCGGCAGCGCGACAAGCAGAGCCGCGCCAACGACCGGTCCAATCACCGTGCCCCGACCGCCGAGCAATACCATCGCCAGAAGCGTGATGGTTAAACCTAGACTGAAGAATTCCGGGCTGATGAATCGCATCGTATGCGCGTAGAGGCTGCCGGCGACGCCCGCGAAGATCGCGCTGACGCCGAAGGCGAGAATCTTCACATAGTCGGTGTTGACGCCGCAGACCTCGGCGCCGATCTCGGCGTCGCGCACCGCCTTGAAGGCTCGGCCGTAGCGCGTCGCCTGAACGCGCCAGACAAAGAGAACGCCAACCACAGCGAATCCCAGAAGCAGATAATAGAGTGGAACGCCAGCGCGAAACGAGAAGCCGGCGATTTCCGGTCGCGGAATGCCGGAAAACCCCTGCGAACCATGTGTGACGCTCTCCATGCTGCGGATCAACAGCCGGATCACCTCGCCAAGCGCAAGCGTCAGCAGGGTGAGATAATGCCCCTTGATGCGCAACGCAGGAACGGCGATCGCAACGCCTACGACGCCAGAGACGAGCGCGGCTGCGATGAGGCCTACAAGAAATGGCGCGCCATAGGTCGCAACGGCGATCGCGCTCGCATAGGCGCCGATGGCGAAGAGGGCAGTGTGTCCGAACGAGACCAGCCCGGTGAATCCGAGAAGGAGATTATACCCCGTCGCCAGGAGGATGAAGATCAGGGCCTGGTGCGCGACGCCGAGCTGATAGTTGTTGGCGAGCAGAAATGGCAGCGCGATTGCGATTGCAAAAGCCGCGAGCCAGCCGATCACGCGCCACGCGGGACGAACCATCATAACTTCTCGGCGATCCGTTCCGGGAAAAGGCCCTTCGGTCTGACGAGAAGGACCAGAACGATCATCGCGAATGCGATCGTCTCCTTATATTCCGAGGAGAGATACGCCGCGCCGATCGCCTCGATGAGGCCGACAAGCAGTCCGCCGAACACGGCGCCTTTGAGGCTTCCCCAGCCGCCCACGATCGTGGCTGCGAATCCCTTGAGCATCAGTCCGAAACCCATCGTGTTGGTGACGACGAACAAGGGCGCGACAAGGAATCCCGAGAGGCCCGCGATCCCCGCCGAAAGGCAATAGGCGAGGGCGCGCATGCGACGCACGCGAATCCCCATCAGCCGCGCCGCGTTCGAATCCTGCGCGGTCGCCTGCAGCTTCAGCCCCAGGCTCGTGCGCGTCATCGCAAGCTGAAGCCCGCCGATGATCACGATGGCGAGCGCGATGATGAGGAGATTGTGGGGAAAGAGCGCGATCGAGCCGACTTGCACCGCGCCTGCGCCAAAGAAGGTCGGCAGCGTCAGCGGATAGGGACCCCAGACAAGCGTCGCGAGAGCCTGCATCGCCAGCGCAATCCCGATGGTGGCGCTGACCGTCGTCAGGAAGTGCCGACCTTCAAGCGGGGTAAAAATGAAAAGCTGAAACAGGCAACCGATAAGCACGCAGGCCGCGATCGTCGCCGTCAGCGCCAGCCACAGCGGCCAGCCGAGGATCACGGCGAACGTTACGCCGAGATAGGCGCCGTAAGTCACCCATTCGCTGTAAGCGAAATTGACGACGCCAGCGGCCGCGATCGTCAAGGTGAAGCCGAGCGCGACGAAGGCATAGACGCAGCCCATCGTCGCGCCGCTGAAGAGAACCTGAAGAAGCGTGCTCACCGCAAGCGAACTTTATTTCACGCTCGCCGCGAGTTCGAGCTGGCCGCCCTTGATCTCGACAATCGCGACTGACTGTCCGCCATCGCCCTTATTGGCGTAGGTGTAGACATTGCCGACGCCGGCGCGGTCCTTCACTTCGCGCAGAGCCTTGGCGACCGCCTTGGGATCAGCGCCGACTTTCGCGATCGCGTCAGCCAGCATCGAGACGCCGTCATAATACTCTGCGGCTGAATAATCGCCGTCGATATTGAACATCTTGCGATAACGCTCGGCCCAGTCCTTCTGCGCGGGGTCGCGCGCCGGCACGGAGTCGACCGTGCCATAAAAACCATCCGCCGCCCCCGGCTGATAGAGCCGCAGCGTCGACGGCAGCACGCCGCCGTTCGACATGATGACTTTCATGCCGAGACCGAGCTGGCGAATCTGCTGCACCGCGACCACCTGATTGGGCGGGTCGCCGGCCACGATCAGCGCGTCGACATTCGCCTCCTTGATGCGAAGGAGCTGAGGCGTGACGTCGCGATCGGCGCTTTCAAAGCTCTCGACGGCGGCGGGCTTCGTTCCCATGCTCGTGAGCGTCGCTTCGATCGCGGCGCGCCAGCCCGAGCCATATTCGTTGTTGACTCGCAGCACGCCGACGCGCTTCGCGCCCAATGTATTCACGGCGAACTTCACCGCGGCGGCCGGCACGAGACTGTCGCTGGTGCGGATGCGGAACAGGTTCGCGACGCCTTTGCGATCGAGCGCAAGCTGCGCGGAGGCGGCGCCGGTGAATGTCGGAACGCCCTCGTCCTCAATGGCGCCAAGCTGCGACAGCACGAAGCCGGAGACTGTCGTGTTCATGATCGCGACCGGCTTCTGCGCCAGCATGCGGTTGTAGGCGTTGACCGCGCCGGTCTGCTCCGACCCGGTGTCCTCGATCACCAGCTTAAGCTTCTTTCCGCCGACGCCGCCCTTGGCGTTGATGTCTTCGACGGCGAGCTTCACGCCGTTGACCAACGGCGCTTCTCCACCGGCGAAGGCGCCGCTCGTGCCGACCACCATGCCGAGCGTGATGTCGTTTTGCGCCTGCGCGCCTGCCGCGCCGAATGCGAGCGCCGCGATTCCCAGGAACAGCGAGAGCTTGTTCATCGACCCCTCCAGACCTTGTTGTTTGGTACGTTTGCATTACCATAATCGGCCGTCAATCTCTCCAAATTGGTTGCGCAATGTCGTCCGATGCTCTGCCCGTCGCCTTTGTCGACGCGATCGTCCGCGAACTCCCGGGCAATGTCGCCTTGTTTGGCGACGCTGTGCCGGAACGTCATCATCACGACTGGAGCGGGCTCGCCCCGGTTCGTCCGCTTGCGCTTTTCCGGCCTCGCAGCACGGAGGAGACGTCAACTATCCTGCGTCTCTGCCACGTCCATCGGGTGCCGATCGTGCCGCAAGGCGGGCTGACCGGACTCGCTGGAGGCGCGCAGCCGGTGGCCAATGGCGTCGTCATCTCGCTGGAACGCATGTGTCAGATCGAAGAGGTCGACGTGGTCATGGCGACGATGACGGTTGGAGCCGGCGCGCCGCTCGCAGCCTGTCAGGCGGCGGCGGAAGAGGCGGGATTGCTGCTGGCGATCGATCTCGGCGCGCGCGGCTCATGCGCGATCGGCGGCAATCTCTCGACCAATGCGGGTGGGAACCGCGTGATCCGCTATGGCATGGCGCGCGACCATGTGCTGGGCCTCGAAGTCGTGCTGCCAGACGGGACGATCGTCAGCTCGCTCAACAAACTGATCAAGAACAATGCGGGCTATGATCTCAAGCAGCTGTTTATTGGCTCCGAAGGCACGCTCGGCGTGATCACGCGCGTGATCCTGAAGCTTCATGCGCGGCCTCGCATCTTCGCCAGCGCCTTGTGCGCAGCTGCGGATTTCGACTCCATTCTGGAAACGCTCAAACAGGCGCGTTCGCAGCTCGGCCCGGCGGTGACATCGTTTGAAGTGATGTGGCCGAGTTTCTACGACTTCATGTCTTCTCACGTTCGCGGGGCGAAGCGGGCGTTCGCCGACCGGCATGGAGCCTACGCCCTCATCGAGATCGGCGGGTTCGATGGCGCGCGCGACGTCGAGCGCTTTCAGGAATGTCTGTCCGGTTTGCTCGAACGCGGCGTCCTCAACGACGTGATCGTCGCGCAGTCGGAACGGGAAACGCTCGAAATCTGGGCGGCGCGGGAAGGGGTTTCCGAATACAGCCAGATTCTCGGCCCGCTCACCGCGTTCGATATTGGCCTCAACCTCACGAAAAGCGGCGTGTTCGTCGAACAGATCGAAGCCGAGCTAAAGCGGCGCTGGCCCGACGCGATTCCGCTCTCATACGGTCATATCGGCGACAGCAACCTGCATCTCGTCGTGCATGTGCCGTCGGCGGGCGCGCATCAGCCGCACGATGAGATTTGCGACCTGGTCTATGGCGCCGTGCGCGCCGCAGGCGGCACTATTTCCGCCGAGCATGGAATCGGCCTCATGAAGAAGCCTTATTTGGGCTTCACGCGCTCTCCGTCCGAACTCGAAACGATGGCGCGCATCAAGCGCGCGCTTGATCCCCACGCCATTCTAAACCTTGGTAAAGTGATCTGATGGAATGGGCTTCCAGTGAAGATCACGCTTTATGTCTGTGGCTGGAATTCCGGCTGCAACCTGCTATTTCACGGTGTTTGAGTCAGGCGACCTCCGCACCTTCGTGACTGTCAGTGCGCCGGTCGCCCGACGAGAACGAGATCACCGCCACCAGCGGCTCGGCGCTGGTGCAACGCGCCCAGTGAGGCACGCCGCGAGGAATGCGGATCGCGGCGCCCGGACTAAGATTGAGCATGTCGTCGCCGAGCTTGTGCTCGCACGCGCCGGACACGACATAGAGCACTTCCTCGCAATTGGGGTGCGAGTGGAGCGGATTGCGTTTGCCCGGCTCGATGCGCACAAGCCCCACCGTCAGTTCGGCGCCTGGCATCTTCTCCGCTCCAATGAGCCAGGTGAGGTGCCCCCAATCGAGGGCCATTTTGTCACCCGTCTCAAGCGTCGCGACGACATCCTGAGTCATTATCGTTCTCCTGTTCGTTCCGCTGCTCGCGATATGCGGATTCATTCGGCCGCAAGCGATTTGACGACGCCGGCAGGCGTGGTCGCGAAGAAATCGTAGAGGCGCATCACCTCGGCCGCCGTCTCCAGCGTTCCCTTGGCGATCGATTTTCCGTTCAGCACCGCCTCGCAGAAATGCAGCACCTCCGGCGCATAGCCGAGATAGAACATGTTGTTGTTGTAGAGCTGGCCGAGGGAGCATTCCGGCTCCCAGAAGATCGGCGCGGCGTCGTCATTCTGGATAAAGGAGGCGGCGCGGCCATAGGCGGGCAGCTCGGCGCGGCGATAATATCTGAGATGCACGCCGTTATCGACAACGGCGTTCGCCTTTTCGCCGATCGCCTCGACACGCTCGAGCGGGCTTGATCCCGACTGGCCGGCGGCGAAATGCAGCGTTCCGATCGCGCCGGACTGGAATTTAAGCGATGCGACGCAAGCGCCGTTGACGGGCTCCCATTCGTAGCTCGCGCGGGCCACCGGCCCGGCGATGAAATGAAGGATCGAGACGGGATGATAGATGTGATCGAGAAAACTCTGCATCTTCGGCAGGTCCGCCCGATCGGCCTCTCGTGGCAGCGCCTGGGGATAGCGGACATAGAGCGACGACAGGCGGCCGAACGCATCAGATGCGATGATGTCCTTCAGCTTTTCGATCGCCGGAAAGAACATCTTCTTGAGGCCAGTCATGCACTGGCGATTATACCTGATGGATGCGGCTTCGAGCTGCTTCACTTCTGCAAGGCTTGCAGCGGTCGGCTTCTCCATCCAGACATGGACGCCTGACGCAAGCGCATCAAGCGCTATGTCGGTCGCCTGAACGCGACCATCGGGGTGATAACCCGTGACGATGAAGACAATGTCAGGCTTTTCGTTCGCCAGCATGGCGCGGTGATCGGAATAGCTGCCCTCCGCGCCGAAGATGCGCGCATATTCGCGCGCCCGCGCGCCATCGACGTCGCAGACCGCGACGAGATCGACTGGCGCATATCGCATTGTCGGATAGACATTGCGATAGGAATGGCCGCCGGCTCCGATGAAGCAGGCCTTCAGGCGCTTTTCATATTCGAAATTGTAGGCGACGCGCCGCTGCTCGTGATGAACGCTCATAAACCCTCAGCCTTTCAATGCGCCTTGCGTGAGGCCTTCCGTGAAGCGACGTTGGGTCGCGAGATAGAGAAGAACGATCGGCAGGAACGAGATCACGGTGCCCGCGAAGACGAGGCGGTGATCGGTGGTGTAGGTGCCGGCGAAACGGACAAGGCCAAGCGGCAGCGTCTGCACCTCGGGTGAGATCAGCACCACCAGCGGCAGGAAGAAATCGTTCCAGGTGCTCATGGCGCTGATGACGATCAGCGCCAGCAGCGCCGGCCTCGAAAGCGGCAGGAAGATTCTCGTGAGAATGCGCCAGTGGCCGCAGCCATCGATCTTCGCCGCCTCCACCAGTTCGTCCGGCGTCGAACGGAAAAAGTTGCGCATGAGAAAGACGCCGAAGGGGGCGCCATTTCCCACCTGCGCCAGCGTAACGCCAAGCAAGCTGTTCAGCAGGCCGAGCCCCGCGAGCAATTGATAGAGCGGCACGATAATCGCTTGCAGCGGCACAGTGAGGCCGATGATGAGTGCGTAGAACAGGAAGCTCGCGCCCCGGAACCGCATCTTGGCGAAGGCGTATCCGGCGGGCGCGCAGATGATCAGGGTAAGGACAACGACCGCAATGACGTTGACGAGACTGTTGAAGATAAGATCGCCGAAGCCGCCGATATTCCACGCGTCGCGATAATTCTCAAGCATCGCCGCCTGCGGCAGGTTGAAGGGATTGCCGGTCGCGATTTCATCTTCGGTCTTGAGGCTTGATAGGATGAGCCAGAGGAAGGGACCAAGAAGAAACAGGAATGGCGCCGCTAATCCAAGAGCGACGGGCCATTCCGATCGGCTGCGCGCGCTCATGGCTGTTTCTCGCGCCAGCTGTTGAACAGAACGGTGATCACGATCGCGATCAGGCTGAGGATGACGCAGAGCGCGGCGGCGCGCCCCTGCTCCTGAAACTGGAAGGCGAGCTTGTAGATATAGGTAGTGATGAGTTCGCTGCGATAGAACGGGCCACCTTGAGTCATCACCCAGATCGTGGCGAAGCCCTTGAGGCCATTGATCATGGCGAGCGAGACGATGAAGGTCATCACGTCGCGCAACCCGGGAATCGTCACATGGATGAGCTTGCGCCAGGCGGACGCGCCGTCGATGTCAGCGGCGTCATAAAGGGAGTGATCGATATTCTGCAGGCCGGCGAGAAACAGCAGCATGTAAAGGCCGAAGCCTTGCCAACTCGATGCGACATTGACCGAGAACAGCACCAGCGCCGGATCAGATAGCCAGCCGCGCGCGAGGAAACCGAGGCCGAGCGTCTCCAGCCCGCCATTGATCAGGCCAAAGAAGGGATCATAGATCTTGGCCCAGATCACGCCGACGACGGCCAGCGACACGACATGCGGCAGGAAGAGCGCCGATCGGAAAAACACCTGCGTCACGCGCAACTGCGCGATGGCGATCGCGAGCGCAAAGCCGAGCCCGCCGGCGAGAATGACATGCAGCGCGAGCCAGAGGATCGTCTGTCGCAGCGCGATCCAGAAGATGTCATCTCCTGCAAGCGAGAGATAATTGGCGAGGCCGTTGAAGCGGGCAACAGAATTGAGGCCCGCAGAATTGGTGAAGCTCAGACCAAGCGTCGCGGCGATCGGCGCCAGTGTGAACAGGCCATAGATCGCGAGCGCCGGCGCAAGGAACAGCATCGCGCGCGGCAGGCCGTCATAGCTGACGTCGCGCTTCGATCGCATGAGCCATGCCGGCAATAGCATCTTGCGTGCGTCCTGCTCCGGCCGGGACTCTCCGGCCGGAGCGATGCGTGAGGCAAAAGCGTTCATCACCGCGTCTGCGCGGCGCGTTCGGCCTGCGCCTTGAGCTGGTCCATTCCCGTCTTGGCGTCGATCTGCGCAGCGATCAGTCCCTGGATCACCTGGAGATAGGCGTCGAGCACATTGCCGGGCATATAGACGCTCGGATTATAGCCGACGCCCTTGTCCGCAGCTTCGAACACGCTCTTCAGAATGGGTTGCGGCGGCGTGAGCGATTTGAGCTGCCGGGGATAGACCATCCAGCTGCTGGCATGCTCCGCGCGCTTCATCATCACCGCATCGGAGAGAATGAAGTCGAGCCATTTCAGCGCGAGGTCCTGCTGCTTCGTCGTCGTGGGGATCATCCAGCTCCAGCCGACGCCTCCCGTCGGTATGGATTCTGCTGATCCGAGATCGCTCGGCATTGGCGCATAGCCTGCCTTATCCATGGAGAAGTTGGCGCGCCGCGCATTGGTGGTGAACCAGGGACCTGCGACCATGATCGCCGCTCGCCTGGTGAAGAAAAGCCGCGCCGCCGCATCGAGATCGAGCGCCGCCATATCGCGCGCGACGAAGCCGCGATCGACGAGTTCACGCAGGCGTTCAGCGCCTTTCAGGAGAGCAGGATCGGTCCAGGCGGCCTCGTTGTTCAGCGCCTTGCCGACCATTTCCTTGCCGGCGCTGATCTGCAGCAGATTGCCGAAGAGATGGCCGCCATTGGCGTTGTTGCGCGGGCCCACCGTGATCGGCTGGACGCCTGACTTCTTGATGTCTTCGAGCAGCTTCAGGAAATCCTGATAGGTCGCCGGAATTTTCCAGCCTTTCTCCTCGAACATATCCTTGTGATAGAACATGCCGATGACGTCGAGCCCGTCAGGGATTTCATAGATTTCGCCACCGAATTGCTTTTTCAGCTCGGCGTAGAGCCAAGGATAAAGCTGGTTCTTCCAGCCGCGACTTTCGTAGTATCCGGTCAATGGCTGAACGAGCTTGGCCTTCGCTACGATCTGTACGCGGCCGATGCCGGAATTGGTGAGAACGAGGTCGGGACCGGCGTTCGACTGAATCGCAGCCTGCACCGCGCCGGTGTTGATGGTGCCGGTGGGCGGCGTGAAAGTCACGGTGACGCCGGGATTCAGTTTTTCGAAATCCGCTTTGAGCTCATTCCAGAGCTGCGCGACGAGCGGGTCGGTCAGTTGCTCCGGGCCCCAGATTTTCAACGTCTGCGCCTGAGCGCCGCCTGACGCGAGGCAAAATCCTATCGTCCCGGCAAGCGCCAGGCCGAGCCATGTCTTTCGCATGAAGTTCCTCCCCGATTTCGGCCCGCGATGCGGCGCCGCTTCTTCCTCTGGGGTCTCAGGCCCCAGTCATGCCCTCACGCGACATCTCGTTCGCGGCGAGAGCCGCCATGACGACCTGTTGCACGTCGGCGATATGCTCTCGCATCAGAGCTGACGCATATTCGACGTCGCGATTGCGGAACGCCGCGAGAATGCGGTCGCGCTCCAGCGCCGCGCGTTCGGCCAGATCGGCGCTGCGATTGGCCATCACGCGGAACACCTGGATTTGAAGCGCGAGGCGCTCCAGCGCCTCCACGAGCGCGTGATTATCGGCCAGCGTCGCCACGCCCTCATGGAAGGAGCGATCATGTTCGGCGTAAGCCGCCATGTCGCCCTGACGCAGCGCGGTCACCGCGCGATCGAGAACAGTTTCGAAGCGATCGACATCCGCATCCGTCATCCTCGGCACGGCAAGCCGCACGGCGAAGCACTCCAGCGTCTTTCGGAGCTCGTAGAGGTCTTCAACCTGCTTGCGCGAAAGCGCGCGCACGAAGAAGCCGCGATAAGGCTTGATCTCGACCAGCCCCGCCTTCTCAAGCGTGCCGATCGCCTCGCGGAACGGCGTGCGGCTGACCGAAAGCTTAGCGATCAGAGCCCGTTCGTCGAGCGCCGCGCCGGGCTCCAGCTCGCCGGAGACGATCATCTGAACCAGCTCTTCATAGAGCCGTTCGCGAAGGGTGAGGTGACGGGAAGCGCTCATAGCCAAGCACTAGCATATTGCATGCAATACGCAAGTACGAAGTAGGCGTGCTTGTCGTTCCGCCGCTGATCCGGCCATCACGCGGGAACCTTGAATTCGATTTCCTTGAAGGCGCGCGTCTGCGCTGTCAGCGCCTTCTCTGTCGGCAATCGCTCCATTGAAGAGGCGCCATAGAAGCCGTTGCAGAGTCTTGTCCGCTGCAGGACGTGGCTTGCGTCGTCCGGCATCGCGATCGGGCCGCCGTGGCAGAGCACGATGACGTCGCTGCGCACGCGCTTCGCCGCCTCGGCCCAAGCGTCGATCAATTCAGGACATTGATCAAGCGTCAGCGCGGTTTCCGCGCCGATCGCGCCGCCGGTCGTGAGTCCGAGATGAGCGACGATAATGTCGGCGCCTGCTTTCGTCATCTCGGCTGCGTCTTCGGCCGAGAACACGTAGGGCGTCGTGAGCATGTCCTTCTGATGCGCGAGCCGGACCATGTCGACCTCATGCCCGAATCCCATCCCCGTCTCTTCGAGATTGGCGCGAAAACTTCCGTCGATGAGACCGACTGTCGGAAAATTCTGCACGCCGGCGAATCCGAGCGCGATCAATTCGTCCAGGAAATGATCCATGATCACGAAAGGGTCGGTCGCGTTGACGCCAGCCAGCACCGGCGTGCGTTTGACGACAGGCAGAACCTCGCGCGCCATCTCCTTGACGATCTCATTGGCGTTTCCATAAGCCAGCAGCCCTGCGAGAGAACCGCGCCCCGCCATGCGATAGCGGCCGGAATTGTAGATGACGATGAGATCGACGCCGCCAGCCTCTTCGCATTTGGCGGACAGACCCGTGCCAGCGCCGCCGCCGATGATCGGCTCGCCCCGCGCGATCGTTTCCCGAAATCTGGCGACGATGTCGCGTCGTCTAAACCGCATGATGGATGTATCTTTCCGTTTGAGATGGATTTCAGCCTGCAATTTCGCGGAATGCTGCGACCAGCGCATCGGCGAACGCATGATCATTGATGTTGAGGTCAAGCTCGATCAGCTTGCGATTCGGCGCCGTCTTCCAGCCTGCTCTGATCGAATCGAATAACGCCTGATCCGCAGCGGGATCGTGAAAGGGCTTGCCGGGCGCATCGATCATGGAGACGCCCGCCAGCGGCAGGAGAAAGCGGACGGGTCCTTCCATCCGATTGAGCCGCTCGACGATCCAGGCGCCGATCGCGCGATTCTCATCCGGCGTGGTGCGCATCAGCGTGACCTGCGGATTATGGACGTAGAGATTCCGGTCACGGAATTTTTCCGGCACCGCGTCCATCGCGCCGAAATTCACCATATCGACGGCGCCGACCGAGCCAACATAGGGCAGGCGCGTGCGGATCGCCGCGCCGAAGCGATCGGCAGTTGCAGGAAACACGCCGCCGAAGAGATAGTCGGGAACTTCCGTTGTCGTGATGTCGAGCAATCCTTTGACGAAGCCTGAGTCCGCGAGCTTCTCCATCGACTGCCCGCCCGCCCCCGTGGCGTGGAAGACATAGGCTTCGTAGTCGCCTTCCAGCGCTTCGCGCGCGCGGGTCACGCAAGGCGTGGTGACTCCGAACATGGTCATGCCCACGCCCGGCTTGTCGCTTGAAGCAGCAGGCGTCTCATGAAGACACATGCCCGCCGCAGCGTGGGCGGCATTGCCGATCACGCGGCGTGAAATCGCATTGAGGCCGGCGATGTCGGCGACGGAATACATCATCGCGAGATCGTTCGGGCCGACATAGGGAGCCGTGTTGCCGGATGCGACTGTGGACACCATCAGCTTGGGAACGCCGACGGGCAACGCGCGCATCGCCGCAGTGACCAGCGCGGTGTTGCCGGTGCCGCCAAGGCCCAGCACGCAGCCGATATCGTCGCGCGACGATAGCCATCGCGTCAGCGCTTCGGACATGGCCGTCACGGCGCGGCCGCGATCGTCCTTGCCAAGAACCGCGTTGGCGCCGTCGGGGTGATGTCGCGCGATTTCCGCCGCGCTCACATCGGCGGCATGTCCGGCGCGCGTCGAGACGTCGACGAGGATCGCTGGCGCGCCTGCCCTCTCAACCTCGGTCTTGGCGTAGGCGAGCTCCTCGCCCTTCGTGTCGCATGTGCCGACCACATAAACCCTGCGCATGCGTCCTCCCGGCGTCTTGGCGCGCCGGCTTTCTTTACCACAAAGAATATTGCATGCAATATGCTCTGACGTTCGTGAGAGATGGTGACGCCGGACGTGCATTCGTCGCTCGGAGCCATCGACGTTGACCTGATTTGGGTAATCAGGCTTTGGCGCAGTGGCGCTATGCAGCTTGATGAGCTGTCGGCTACACGCCTCGTTCCAGATAGCGTCCGCCGTCCGCCCGCCGAGAACTTGCTGTCGCAAGACGAGCGGACGCCGCCGCCGGCCCTCGCCATTTTCTACAATGGAATTTGCGGCCTCTGGCCAACAGCCGGGCGGGCTTTGAGTTCGCGACCTAGCAAATTGTCAGCGCGAATGGGTGCGGCGGCCCGCGATGCGTGAGCCGGAAATCCGGTCGCAATCCGTCCTCGCGCGGTCGGACTTCGTCTTCGCGCTCGCAAAGCGCGACGTGAAATCCCGCGGCCTGCGCTTTCGCCAGGAATTCCCGCTCGGCGCCGACGTCGAGCCCCAGCGATCCCAGCGTTTTCGCCATCGCGCTGTCGAAGAAGGACACGCTGGGAAAATTGATGATCCGCTCGACGCTGCGCTTGCCGAGCAGCGACAGCAGTCCATCGGTCGAACGCAGCCGATCGAGCGCGAACACGCCAACATAGCACCGTGCGCGCAAAGTCGGCGGCGCGTTGAGCGTCCAGTCTCTATCAATGAATGCGTTGCAATCATGGATGGCGAGAGCGGCGAGCCAGGGGCCGCTGTCCTCGGCCAGCCCCTCCATCCACGGACAGACTATGTAAACGTCATCCCCGCCGTCGGTGACGAGCGGCGGTCGTTCGACGATGTGAACCCGCTGGACGCGATCCCGGCTTTTCCGCCGCTCGACGGCTTTGATCGACATATTCGCTCCTGTGAGCCCGGGGCCGGATGGATCCGCTGCGGTTCCCGATTTTACCCCATTTACCCCGCGGGCCAACTTCACTCCCACGGCGCATTCGAAATAACTGACCTGTCGCGTCGGCGGCCAGACCGACGATCAAGGCGTTCCGGGAGGAGATGTCGGGCTCGCGCATCGTCGCGGCCGAACCTCGTCCGGATCGCCGATCCCCAGGCCGAAGAGGTTCGCATGTCCGTTTTCCATCAGAACGAAGCGCCGCCTGGCTGGTGCGAATTGAAGGCCTTCGAGATTCTTGATCTCAAGCCGGGCGATGAACCGGTCCGGCGCTGCGAGCGACCGAAGACGCGCGCTCTTTGCACGGGAGGAACAGTGCAGCTTCGCCATGGCGATGGATCGACCGTGCTGAAGGAGACGCAATTTCTCGATCTGCATCTGCTCGGCGGATCGCAGGAATGGCGCGCTCGCGCCTGTTCGCCGACAGCGCAGCTCGTCGTGCTTGCAGGCGATTGGGGCGACGACATTTCCGGCTGCGGAGTCTTCCGCGTCGCGAATGACGAGAACGCAACAAACACCGGTGATCCCGTGAGCTACCCCAAGAAGACGCGGGTCGATTCTCATTATCACGACTGCGACGAATATTGGATCATCCTCGAAGGGCGCGCGACCGTCGTCGTCGGCGACGCGTCGATGGACATGCGCCCGGGCGATTGTGTCAGCATCGGCATGGGCCATCATCACGACATGCCGCTCGCGCCGGAGCCGGTGAAGGCGGTCTTCTTCGAAACGACGCTGGAGCGCGACAAGCGCATCGGCCATCTCTGGAACCATACGCATGGGCCGGCGCGGCCCCATCCCGAAAGAGTCTGATCCATGACGAAGAAGATCATTCATGTCGGCGTCGGGCTGTTCGGCGCGCGCTGGTGCTCGATGTGGCTGCAGCCGAACCTCGCGGACAAGACCGCGGAAGTTATCGCCGTTGTCGATGTTGACCCCGTCCGCGTCGAGATCGGCCGCAAGGCGCTCAATCTGCCGGCGGAACGGGCCTACACCGATCCGCGCGCAGCTTTCGCCGCGCATGCGAAGGAAGCGGATTTCTGCACCGTTGTCGTGCCGCCGAACCATCACGAAGCGATCGTCGATCTCGCGCTCGAATTCGGGCTCGACATTCTGTCGGAGAAGCCGATAGCCGATACGATGGAGGCGTCCGCCCGCATCGCGCGGAAGGTCAAGGCGGCCGGCCGCAAAATGGCGGTGACGATGAGCCACCGCTTCGATCAGGACAAGACGACGCTGCGCCAGATCATCCGGTCAGGCCAGCTTGGGCGCGTCAACAATATCAGTTGCCGCTACTTCGCTGATATGCGCGAACATATGGGCTGGGGCGCGCTGTTCCGGCACACGATGCAGGATCCGCTGATGATCGAAGGCGCCGTGCATCACCTCGATCTGGTCGCTGATCTCGCCGGCGACGAATGCGAGACATTGACCGCGACCACCTGGAAGCCCGACTGGGCCGAATATGCCGGCGACACGGACGGCGTCGTGCTGATGAAATTCCTCAACGGCGTGCGCGGCGTCTATGAAGGATCGTCGTCTGCCGCGGTCGGTCTGAATGACTGGACGAAGGAATATATCAGGGTCGATTGCGAGTTCGGGAGCGCGATTCTCAACAACCGCGAAATCGAGATTTTCTCCCGCAGCGACCTGAAGCGCCAGCGCTGCCGCGAGGGCCAGGGACAGAAGATCCAGCTCCTGACCCAGGACAAATGGCTGAACACCTGGCTGATCGAGAAGTTCTGCAAGTGGCTTGACGGGGGTCCGGAAATGGAGACCAACGTTGCGGCGAACGTTCACGCCTCGGCGCTGATCTTCGCCGGCATCAAGAGCGCGCGGAGCGGCGAGACCGTCAACGTGCAGGACTATATCCGCTCCTTCGGCTGAGAACTGGAGAGCGGCCATGGAGGACGCTCTGCAGAACGCCCTGCGGTTGTTGAGGGCAGAACTCGCCGCGCCGCGTCCGGCGCGGCGGCGGTTTCTTGTCGGCGCCGCGATCGGCACGGGCATGGCGGCGCAGTCCGCGACGCGCGGCGGCGCTGATTTCCTGATCGCGCTGAGCGCTGGCCGCATGCGCTGCATCGGCGAGCCTTCGATCGCTGCGATGCTGCCCATGCGGGATAGCAACGATTTCGTGATGAGTTTTGCGCCGACCGAAATTTTGCCGCGGGCGACTGTTCCCGTTTTCTTCGGCGCTGCAGCATTCAATCCGCGCCTCGATCTCGCCGGGCTGGTGGATCGTATCGCCGCGGCCGGCTTTGGCGGCGTCGCCAATTTCCCGACGACCGTGCTTGTCGACGGCGCCTATCGCGTGTTTCTGGAGCAGAATGGTCTCGGCTTCAGCCGCGAGCTCGATCTGCTCGCGCTCGCCCGCGAGCGCGGCCTTGCGACGCTTGCCTATACGTTGACTGCGGAGGAGGCCGTCGCGGCGGCACGTCGCGGCGTCGATCTCATCAATATCGATCTGGGCTGGAACATGGGCGCGGCGCCCGGCGTGCGCTCCGATTTGCGGATCGAAGACGCGGCGCTGATCGTCAACCGGATCGCGCAACAGGTTCGCGCCGTCTCGCCATCGACGTCCTGCGTCGTCGAGGGCGGCCCGATCGTCAGTCCGCGACAGCTCGAGGAATTCTGCCAGATCGCCGAGGTCGACGGTTATGTCGGCGGTTCGACCATCGATCGCTTCCCATCCGAGGCCGCGATCGAGGTCGTGACCGCCGCTTTCAAGGCGATCGGCGTTCTCAGGCAGACGGTCGAAGGGCTGGAGAACCGACTGGACCGGCGCCGTTTTCCGCTGGCGCTGTGGGGGCATTCACGCGCCGCCGAGAATGCGCGCGTCATGTTCGCGCGGCTTGCGCACACCGATTATCCCGTGATGGTCGTCGGCGAGACCGGATCGGGCCGTCGCGATGTGGCGCGCGCGCTTCACCAGTCGAGCGCGCGCAAGTCGCGCGATCTCGTCGTCCTGCAATGCGCGAACCAGAGCGCAGAGCGTCTCAAGCTCGATCTCTTCGGCGGCATGGTCGGCGCGCATCCGGGCATCGTCAAAAATCGGCTGGGATGGCTGGAGATCGCGCACGCCTCCTCGCTTCTCCTTGACGAAGTCGACGAGTTGCCGCTCGACGTGCAGCGCGCGCTGATCGAGGCGGTCGAGAGCGGCCGTTTCTGGCGGCAAGGCGGCGAAACATCGAATGTGTTGAATGTCAGATTCCTCGGCGTGGCGGAGCGAGATCTCCGGGATGCGGCGCCATCGAAGATCGATTCGCGGTTTGCGGAATGGCTTGGCTGCTTCACGATCAAGCTGCCGCCTCTGCGCGAACGGCTCGACGATCTGCCGACGCTGATCGACGAGACATTGAGGCAAATCGAGCGGCGGTTGAACAGTCGACGCAAGAGCCTCGACCCTTCCGCGTTCCGCATGCTGGCGGATCATGGCTGGCCGGGGAACCTGCGCGAGCTCGCGACGGTGCTGGAGCGCGCGGTGCTCGGCTGCCCAGGCGATGTCGTGACCGAAAAGCACCTTCCGCCGCTGACGGCGGAGCGCGCGGCTCCCGACCATTTCAAAAGCGAGATCGACTGGATTCTACACGGCTTGAAGGAGAACAGGTTCCGGCGCGGGCGCGCCGCAGCCTATCTCGGCATCTCTCGCAAGACTTTGTACAACAAGATGCAGGCCTACGGCTTGTTGTCCGCTGGTCAGGGCGCGCGCGAGCGCGCCAGCCGGCCCCGCGCGCGCAACATAGAGAAATCCTGATCGCTCTGTCGTCTTGCAGTCTCGCAAGACGGCGGGTGAAAGCTATGACCGCGCCTTGATCGCCTTTTCCAGCGCGATGATCCCGGCGGCGAAGGTGTCGCGGCCAACCTGTTGCTTGATCTGCGCTTCGTCCTGCTTGCCGACATCGAATGTCGCATGCCACTCGACGAAGGTCCTGTTTCCTTCCGTGACAGGCTTCACCGCAAAGGTCGCGACGTAATTCTCGATCGGCATCGGCGACACGATGATGTTGTAGGTGAACCAGCGTTCCTGATCGCTGAATGCCAAGAGGCGCTCACGGAGATGGCCGCCATTGGTCAGCGTGAAATTGCGGACGCAACCCACCTGATCGCTCGGCTTTCCCTCCTCGACTTCGCTTTTGGCGATGAGCGGGTGCCACTCGCCATGGCCGTTGAAATCACGCGCATAGTCCCAGACCCGATCGACCGGCGCGTCGATGACGCCGCTGACATAGACCTTCGCCATGGATGTCTCTCCCTTTGTTTGTTCAGGCGACGCGCCGCCTGATGGTCTTGAAACTGCGTGTCTGATCCGTCAGCGCGATTTCCGACGGCAGCCGCTCCATGCTGCTTGCGCCATAGAATCCATGGCAATCGCGGCAACGATCAAGAATGAATGTTGCGTCGTCAGGCGTCGCGATAGGTCCGCCGTGACAAAGGATGATGACGTCGTCGCGCGCCGATCTCGCCGCTTTCGCGATGGCGGCGACGCGGTCGACGCAATCGCCAAGCGAAGCCGCCGTTTCCGCGCCGATAGCGCCGCCTGTGGTGAGACCCATATGGGCGACGACGATGTCCGCGCCGGCTTCGGTCATCAGGCGCGCCTCGTTCTCGTTGAATGCGTAAGGCGTCGTCAGCATATTCTTGGCCGAGGCGAGCCTGATCAAATCGACCTCCAGCACATATCCCATGCCGGTTTCCTCGAGATTGGCGCGGAACACGCCGTCGATGAGGCCGACGGTCGGGAAATTCTGCACGCCGGAAAAGCCGATCGCCTTGAGATGATCGAGGAAACTGTCGAAATGGCAGAACGGATCGGTGCCGTTCACGCCGGCGAGCACCGGCGTGTGGCGCACGACGGGCAGCACCTCGCGCGCCATTTCGAGCACGACGTCGTTGGCGTTGCCATAGGCGAGAACGCCCGCGAGCGATCCGCGGCCGGCCATGCGATAGCGGCCGGAATTATAGATGACGATGAGGTCGATGCCTCCGGCCTCTTCGCATTTCGCCGAGAGACCCGTGCCCGCGCCGCCGCCGATGATAGGCTCGCCGCGTCGGATCATCTCGCGAAAGCGGTCGAGCAGGATCTTTCGATCAACGGCCATGGGCGGCGCTCCGGACAACATCTTTGACATGATCGACGACGGCGTCGGCGAAGCCCGCGTCGTTGATGGCGAAGGGCAGCCGCACGAGTTGGCGATCGCGCGTCTGGACGATCGTGCGCTCCAATGCTTCGAATAGAGCGGCGTCGGCGGCGGGATCGTGGAAAGCCTGGCCGGGAGCATCGATCATCGACACGCCTTTCTCCGGGATGAGAAAGCGGACTGGCCCGTCGCAACGATTCAGACGTTCGCCGATCCATTCGCCCATGCGGCTGTTCTCTTCGGGCGTGGTGCGCATCAGCGTCACCTGCGGGTTGTGGCTGTAGAATAGACGATCCCGATAATGCGCGGGCACGCTGTCAGGCGGACCGAAATTGACCATGTCGAGCGCGCCGCAGGAGCCGACATAGGGCAGCCTTGTGCGCGCAATCGCGCCGAGGCGATCCTCAGTGCAGGGAAAGATCCCACCCATGAGATGATCGCAGACTTCGGTGGTGGTGATGTCGGCGACGGCTGCAAGGAGGCCGGAATCGGCGAGCTTCTCCATCGACTTGCCGCCGGTCCCCGTTGCGTGGAACACGAGACAGTCATAGTCGCCCGACAGCTTCGCCGTGACCGCGTTCACACACGCCGTGGTGACGCCGAACATGGTGAGTCCAAGCGCCGGCTTGTCCGTCGCCGCGACATCCGGAAGCTTTTGGCGCGGAGCTTTCGCCATGCCGGCGATGGCGCGCGCGGCGTTGCCGAGCACAATTCGCGAGATGCGATTGAGGCCGGCGAGATCGGTGACGGAATACATCATCGCGATGTCGCTCGGCCCGACATAGCCGGAGACCTGTCCCGACGCGACCGTCGAGACCATCAGCTTGGGAACGCCGATCGGCAATTCACGGAAGCCGGGCGCAATGAGCGCGGCGCCGCCCGAACCTCCAAGCCCGATCGCGCCGGCGACGTCGCGCCGGCTCGCCATGAATCGTGCGAACGCCTGCGCCATGGCGGCGACAGCGGTTCCGCGATCGCCGGTGAAGACCGCCTTGGCGCCATCGGGATGATGCGCTGCGATCTCTTCGGCTGCGATGTCGGCCTGTCCGTGGTGTGGTTGCGTCGAGAGATCGACGACGAGGGCGTCAAGTCCTTCGCCGCGGATGAGGTCGCGGACAAAGGCGAGCTCCGCGCCCTTGGTGTCGATCGTGCCGACGACATAGACCGCTTGAGGCGCCGCGCCGGTGCTCGTCATGGTCTGCCTCCCTTCATTTCAGCGCGCCCGCGGTCAGGCCGGAGACGATCTTCCGCTGCATAAGCAGGAAGACTGCGATGACCGGGAGGACGAAGACGGAGGAGAACGCCATCACACGATGCCAGTCGGCGTATTCGGCGCCGACGAAGCTGTAGATGCCGACTGTGGCGGGTTGGAGCTCCTGCTCGCTCATCAGCGTGAGCGCATAGACGAACTGGCCATAGGCCTGTACGAAGGCGAGCGCGCCGACGACGATCAATGGTGTGCGCATCAGCGGCAGCACGATGCGCCAGAAGGTCTGCCAGGCGTTGCAGCCATCCACGCGCGACGCTTCTTCCAGCTCGATCGGCACCTGCCGGAATAGTGGGCGCAGGACGATCAGCGCGAAAGCAAGGGTCTTCGAGGTCGTGGCGAGAATGACGGCGCCGAAGGTGTTGAGGATGTCGAGCGTCCGGAAGATGATGAACATCGGCGTCGCCAGCAGCGCTTCCGGAAAGACCTGAAGCAAGAGGACGATCATCACCGCGACGTCGACGATGCGCGTGCGTAGACGGCTCATGGCGTAGCCGCCCATCGCGCCGAGCGCGAGGGTGAGCAGCGTCACCGGCCCGGCGATCGTCACGCTGTTGCGGAGATAGCGCAGCACGTTCTCGCGCTGGAAGACGTGGCGGAAGGCGTCGAGCGTCGGATTGGCGGGAATGAGCGTCGGCGGGTTGGCGAAGATCTCGGCCGAGTTCTTCAGGCTCGATGCGAACATCCAGTAGATCGGAAAGAGATAGAGCGCGACGCCCGCAACGCCGATCACGGTGTAGATATAGTCGCGCCGGACAGGCGCAAAGCCGAGAGAAGCCGCCGTCATGCGATGGCTTCCTTCTTCAGCGTGCGCACATAGATCAGCGCGACGACGAAGACGATCACGAAGGAAAAGGAGCCGATCGCCGAGCCGATATCGAACTTGAATTGCTGGAACGAGAATTGATAGGAGAGGAGCGGCAGGACATTGCTGGCGTCGAGCGGTCCACCTTGCGTCATCGCAAAGATCAGGTCGAACGCGCGCATCGTGTAGATCGTGACGAGGCAGGCGACGGCGAACAGGGTCGCCTGCAATCCCGGCAGCGTGATATAGCGGAAGCGCGCGAACGAGCCGGCGCCGTCGAGCGACGCGGCCTCATAAAGCTCTTTCGGAATGCTCATCAGCGCGGCCGCGATCAGGATCATGCTGAACGGCATGCCGAACCAGATATTGGCGATGGTCACTGATGTGAGTGCGACGGCGGGGTCGGAGAGCCAGTGGATCGGCGCGCCAATCAGGCCGAGCTTTGAGAGCGCCGCATTGGCGAGGCCGTACTCCGTCGCGAAAATCCATTTCCACAATGCCCCGACCACAAGCGCCGGCAGCATCCACGCGGCGAGGAGCAGGCCACGCAGCAATTGCGCGCCGGGAAAGCCGCGCGCGAAAAAGAGCGCGACGGCAAGGCCGATTCCGATCTGGGCGATGACATTGACGCCAACGAATAGCAGCGAATTGACGAAGACCTTCTGGAATGACGGATCGGCGAGAACGGCGCGGTAATTGTCGAGCCCCACGAAAGGCCTGGCGAGCGTGACAATGTTGCCGAGATTCACCTCCTGCACGCTCATCAGCAGATTGTAGCCGACCGGGAAGCCAACAAGCGCGATGAGGTAGCCGACAGGAACGATCAGGAACACATAGAGAAGCGGCGAACGCATTCTGGGCACGCCGAACTTGAGAAATCCGGCTTGCGCCGGCCCCGCGATGCGCGGAGCCGGCAGGTTCGCAAGGGTCTTCACGGTCGTCAAAGCGGCGTCTTCGCGAGGATAGGCTGAATCTTGCGCGCCGCTTCCTGCATCGCCTGCTGCGCAGGCTTGGCGTTGGTGATCGCCTCCTGCATCGCGGTCTGCATCGCCTTCGAGATGTCAGGCCATTGCGGATGCGGCCCGCGCGCCTTGGCCGACTTCATCTGCTCGAGATAAATGCCGTAGGCTTGCGGCCACAGCGGATTGTCGACCTTGACGTCGGTGCGCGGCGCCAGCCGGCCTGACTTCCAGCCTTCGTTCAGGATCTTCGGGTTCGACATGAACTCGATGAAACGGAACGCGCCTTCCACCTGCTTCGCGCCCTTTGGTGCGACGAAGACATAACCGCCGAGCGCGGACGCGGCGACTTTCTTGTCGTCTTTCACCGGCAGCAGGGTCAGGCGCCAGTCGAACTTGGCTTCCTTCTCCATGCGCGGCAATTCCCATGGGCCGCCAAGCGCCATGGCCGTGTTGCCGGCCATGAAAGTGTTGATCACCTCATATTGCCGCTGATTGATCACGTCTTTCGAAGCGAGTCCGTCCTTCACCATGGCGGAGAGGAATTCGAGCGCCGCCGTTGCTTCCGGCTGATCGAGCTTGTCGATTGAGCCGCCGGCCTGTGTCAGGAAAGGCAGGAACTGAAACACGCCCTCTTCGGCCTGCATCGCGCAGAAGCCGAAGCCATAGACATTCTTCGCGGGGTCGCGGAGCTTCTCTGCCGCGGCGCGCAATTCGCTCCAGGTCTTCGGCGGCTTGTCCGGATCGAGGCCTTTCGCGCGGAACATGTCGGCGTTGTAGTAGAGCGCCAGTGTGTTGGCGTCGCGCGGCACGCCGAAGGTGCGGCCCTTCCATTGCGCGGAGGCCCAAGGCCCCTGGAAATAGATGTCGGGCCGAACGACCTGCGACTTCGCGACGAGATCGGTCAGATCGGTGAGCGTGCCCTGGCCCGAAAAGCTCGCGACGACGGGATTATCGAGCGTGGCGAGATCAGGCACGGAGCCGGTCGCGGTGGCCTTGATCAGTTCCGTGACAATCTGCGTCGCCGGCACCAGCCGCGGCTCGATGCGATATTCCTTCTGCGACGCGTTGAAAGCTTCGATGCCGCCATAGATCATGTCGGTTTCGAGATTGAAGACATGCCAGAGCGTAACCGTCTTGGTCTGCGCCAACGCCGCTCCGGCCGCGAAAATGGATGCGGTCGCAAGAGCGACGGAAAACCGCTTCCACATGTGTTCCTCCCTGTTTGTGCCGACGCTCTCCGGCCCCGGCGGCGACAGGATGGCGGCGCCCGCGCCGGCCGGGCAACGCACGCCGTCCTCCGAAATGGGCAATTATGGGTAAGGAGCGACGGCCTATTTCAGGTAGCCGCGCCGCCGCATGAACTGCACGGCTTTCGCCTGAAGATCGGTCGCCGCCTGCTCGGCCGTCTTCGTCCTTGCGCAGGCGGCGTTGGCCTCGTCCGCGATCATCAGCAGGATCTGCTCGGCCTCCTTGACCGGGATGTAGCCGAAGGTCTCGCCGGAGAACGCTGTTCGCAGCGCTGGATAATGCGGGTATTTCGCGCCGAGCGCCGCGTCCTGCAGCACCGACAGACGCGCCGGCGACGTGCCGACTGCAGCGGTGCGCCGCACGACCTCCTTTGAGGTCAGCCAGGCCACATATAGACGCGCCGCCTCCGGATTGCGCGCCTTGGCGTTAACGCCGATCGAGGTTCCGCCCAGCAGCGATCCGCTCGGCGGCGTGATCGCGTCGAATTTGCCGGCGACGGCGGATTTCGCGGGATCAGAGAGAGCGCCGAGGCCGCCGGCCCACATCACTGCATGCGCGGCCTTGCCGGTCTGGAAGCTGTTCAACACCTCGTTATAGTCCCAGGTGAGATTTCCGGGCGGGCTGATCGGTTGCAACTGCTCGGCCATGAATTTGATGGCCTTCAGGCTTGCGTCGCCGGCGAGATCGGGAACGCCGTTCGCATCGAAGAATTTCGCGCCAAACGCATGATGCAAAAGCGACCACATCACATAGCATTGCGGCGTCTTGCCTGCGGGCAGCGCGTAGCCATAGACGCCGTCGCCAGCCGTCTGCTTGCCGCGCGCGACGATATCGTCCCAACTTGAAGGGCCCTTCTCGGGATCGAGTCCTTTGGCGGCATAGATCGCCTTGTTGTAGAGCATGAAGGCGACATCGCCGAGGATCGGCAAGCCGACGAGCTTGCCTTCGCTCTTGCCATAGACGTCGAGCACTTTCGGCGCGTAATCATCGAGGTCGAGCGCGGGCGCGCCCTTCACATCCTTTTCGAGCGATGTCAGATCGGCAAGCAACGGAGCAAGATCGCTCTTCCATTGATAGACGAACAGGCTGACGTCGTAAGCGTTGGTGCCGCTCGTCCAGTCCAGCATCAGTTTGGCGTAGTGATCGCTTGGCGCCACGCGGGTCACATTGAGCTTGATGCCTGTCGCCTGTGTGAACTCATCGCCGAGCTGCACGGTGGAATCGAAAGGCGGGCTGGTGCGTGACATGACATTGAGCGTCATGCCTGAATAGGTCTTTGGCAATTCCTGCGCGCGAAGCGATGCCATTCCGCTGACAAGGCCTGCGGCGACGCCGCTGAGAGCCAATTTCCGCCTGTTGACATCAATCATGGCAATCCTCCCTTGTTTTCAATTCATCCTGATGTTGTTCGCTATCCCTTCACGGCGCCCATGGTCAGGCCGCGCACCAGATATTTCTGCATGATCACGGCGAACGCCACGACGGGCGTTGAAATCATCACTGCGGCGGCACCGATAGCGCCCCACTGCACGCCATATTCATTGCGGAAACCGATGACGGCGAGCGGCGACGTCGCCGCGTCGGATTGCGTCAGCGCCAGCGCGAACAGGAACTCGTTCCACGCTCCGATGAACACGAACACGCTTGTCGCGACGAGGCCGCCCGTCACAAGTGGCAGGACGACTCTCGCGAAGACCTGCCATTCCGAGCAGCCGTCGACGATCGCCGCTTCGCGCAACTCTGCAGGAATCTCGCGAAAGAAGCCGCGCAGCAGCCAAACGGCGAAGGGAAGATTGAATGCGCTGTAGACGATGACCAAAGTCGTGCGTCGATCAAGCAGTCCCGCCTTCGCGGCGGCGAGATAGAGGGGGATCAGGATCGCGACGCCGGGAACCATGCGCGCGATCAACACCGATGCGAGAAAGACGCGACTTCGTTTGTTCAGCATCGCCAGGGAATAGGCCGCCGGCGCGGCGAGACAGACGACGAGGACCGTTGTCGGCGTGGCGGTCAAGATGCTGTTGATGAGATATTTCTGGAACTGGCTTTCGATGAAGATGGTGCGGAAGCCATCGAGCGTCGGCGCAAAGATGAATTTCTTCGCCAGCGTGTCGATCGGATTGCGGAACGCCGTCAGCACCATCCAGGTGTAGGGAAAGAGATAGAGAAGCGCGATCACGATCCACAGCAGCGTGAACGCCATTTTGCGCATGGAGGGACCGCCGGTTTGCATCAGCGCTCCGCCATGGCGTTCTTGAAGAGGCGATAGAGCAGAGGGGAGCTCGCGACGAGGACGATCACGACGAAGATCCAGGCGATCGCCGTCGTGCGGCCTATGTCGAACGCGGAAAAGCCCGTCTTGTAAGCGAAAATCGTGATTGTCGTAGTGCGGGCGCCGGGACCGCCGCCGGTCAGCAGCCAGATCTTGTCGAAGTCGCCCATCGCCGCGATGGCGCGGAACGATGTGGCGATGAGCATATAGGGAACAAGATGGGGCAGGGTGATGTAGCGAAAAAGCTGCGTCGCCGTCGCGCCATCGACCTTTGCGGCGTCGACCATGCTGCGATCCATCGCCTGCAGGCCGGCGAAAATCACGAGCATAAAAAAGGGCGTCGTCTGCCAGACATCCATGGCCACGATCGACGGCAGCGCCATGTCGAGATTGAGCCAGGAGACTTTTGGCAGATTGAGCGAGGTCAGGACGGCGTTGAAAACGCCGCTGTCTTCTTCATAGAGCAGCTTCCAGAAGATGCCGATCACGGATGGCGTGATGACCATCGGAATGATCATGATTGACCGGAAGAAAGAGCGGAAATGAAATTCGGCGTCGAGCAGAAGCGCGAAAGTCGTGCCGAGCGTGAGGCCGCAGACGATCGAGGACAGAGCATAGATGACGGTGACACGGACCGCCGACCAGAATTCGCGGCTTGCAAGAATATCGGTGTAGTTCTCGCCGCCGATATAGATGTCCTCGCTGCCGGGGCTGGTCATGACCCAGGCGGTGAAGCTTGCTTTCAGGGCGAACAGCATCGGGCCGAGATAAATCAGCGCGAGAACCATCGCCGCCGGCAACAGGAACAGCAGCGCGACGCGCCTGCTGCGGTCCCGCGGATTAAGGGAGGCGGCGCTGCTCATGGTCCCGGTTGCAGCATGAGGCCGCCTCGCGCCTGTTGGGCGATCATTGGCGTTCAGAGAATGGATGCGGGGACTGACGCGCTCTTGCGATCGAGATGCATGCATGCGCGCATCAACCCGATCGCGGACAAAAGACGAGACCGCATTCTTCTCCCCACTGCATGATCGCCTTCTCTCGCCGGGCGATGTCGCGCGAAACTATGGGTCGGCGGAAACGAGGAACAGCGGGCGGCGCTTGCGAAATGGGTAAAGTTGAGAAATGTGGCGCACGCGCCGTTCGCCAAGAGAGGCTTCCAAGCATCTCACGCGCGCTTACTCCGGATTACCCAATCCCGCGATTGGCCGCCGTTGCCGCGAAATGACGACGGCCTCACGCTTCGACCAAGCCGGCGGAGAACCAGACTGGCTAGGGAGGACAACATGGGCGGATTCACGCGTCGCAGATTCACGCAAACGGCTGCGCTTGGCGCGGCAGGTCTTCTGTCATCGAAAATCGCCAACGCTGCGGCTGACGATGTCACGCGCGCGCTGCCGCGAACCTATGCAGGGCGATCGCTGAACATCACCTGGGGGTCGACGCCGGCTTACGCGCAGATCACAGCCTATTGCAATCGCTTCACCGAAGCGACGGGAATCGAACTGAAATTCGTCGTGCTGCAACAGGCGGATCGCTATCAGAAGATGATCCTGGATGCGACGAGCAACACCAATAGTTTCGACGTCTCGATCACGGCCTATCAGTGGAAGGAAGAGGTCGCGCCCTATTTCGCCGATCTCTCGAAGATCGATCAGGAAATAAAGGGCCTGCCGCCGCTCAACCTGTCCGATTATCCGCGGCGCGCGCTTGAGGCTTACTCACATGTCGGCGACAAGATGGTGACCATGCCGCTGCTCGGCGACGCTTCGCTGCTGATCTGGAACAAGAAGGCGCTCGGAGAGGCAGGTCTGCCGGAGTCGACGCCGAAAACATGGGAGGATGTTTACCAGAACGGCGGCAAGCTTGTCGGCGGCCAGCGCTATGGCTTCAACATGCCGGCAGGCAAGAGCATCCAGACGGCCTGCGTCTGGATCACCTTGTTCCACAGCTTCGGCGGCAGCTATTTCGACGCCGAGGGCGCGCCGACCTTCAATAGCGAGGCCGGGATCAAAGCGACGCGCTTCATGGCCGAACGTCTTGGCAAGATCAGCCCTCCGGGCAATCTGACATGGGATTTCCCGGAGATGATCAACAGCCTCGCCAGCGGCCAGGCGGCGCAGGGCTTCATGTGGGCCGGCGGTCTCAGCACCCTGTTCGATCCCGCGAAATCGGCAGTCGCGTCGACGGTCGGATTCTCGCCGACGCCGGAAGCGGTGCTGCTGGGCGGCTGGGGCCTTGGCGTCAATTCGAAGGGCCGCAATGTCGAAGTCGCGAAATTGTTTGTGGGATGGCTGACATGCGCCGAGATCGCGCGGCAGATCGCGCTTGTCAGCGGCTCGCCCTGCCGCACTTCGACTTTCACCGATCCGGAAGTCGTCGCGAAATATCCTGGAGTTCCCGCGGTGCTGCAGGGCATGCAGGGCGAGGTCGCGACCTATCCGCCGATCAAGGAAGCCGAACAGCTCAACATTATCATCTATGATCAGGTGAATGCGGCTTGCGCCGCCACAAAGACGCCGGAGCAGGCGGCGAACGACATGCAGACCAACGTCGCGACCTTCATGCGCCGGCGCGGCTATCTCAAGGGATAGAGTCAGCGCATCAGGGCGCTGCCGATCAGATCACGTAGAAGAGCCGCGACCCGCGATCTCCGCAAGTCGCAGCGCTCATTCATCGATGATCGCGACCGCGCGCGTCCAGCCCGCGGACGCCTTCTCGATCTTCACGGGGAAGCAACTGATGGTGAAGCCCGTCGAAGGCAGCGCTTCGAGGCCGTGCAGCTTCTCGATATGGCAGTAGCCGGTGTGGCGCCCGGCCTTGTGGCCTTCCCAGATCAGCGACGCGTCGCTGCTTTCCGCGAATTTCTTCGCCGTGTGGACGAAGGGCGCGTCCCAGCTCCAGCCATCGGTGCCGGTCACGCGCACGCCCTGATCGAGCAGATACATGGTCGCCTCATAGCCCATGCCGCAGCCACTCGCGACATAATCGGCCCGGCCGAACTTCGCGCCGGCTGACGTGTTGACGATGACGATTTCGAGCGGCTTGAGCGTGTGACCGATGCGTTCGAGCTCCACCTTCACATCGACGGCGGTTGCGACATATCCGTCTGCGAAATGGCGGAAGTCGAGCTTCACGCCAGGCTGATAGCACCATTCGAGCGGCACATCATCGATGCGCCAGGCAGGCTCGCCGCGATTCATCGTCGGATGATAATGCCAGGGCGCGTCGAGATGCGTGCCGTTATGCGTGGAGAGTGCGACACGCTCGACTGCCCAGCCGGCGCCGTCGGGCAGATCCTCCGCCTTAAGTCCGGGGAAGAAGGACAGAATCTGATCGAGGCTTTGCGTGTGATCGATGTAGGTGACGGAAGGAATCTGGATTGGCGGATCGGCGGGAATGTCGTTTGCGATTGGAATCGAGAGATCGATGATGCGGCGGGCCATGTTTTCTCCCTTCGATATTATTCTGTGAGGCGTATCAGGCTTTCTGGCGCACGACCCTGTTCTTCAGGACGCCGATCTTCTCGATCTCCAGCTCGACGACGTCGCTGTCATTGAGGAACAGACCGGTTTCGAGGCCGCAGCCATTGCCGATCGTGCCGGAGCCGATGAATTCGCCGGCATGGACAGTCTCATCCCGCGACATATGCGCGAGGATTTTCTCGAAGCTGAAAAGCATTCCCGCCGTGGTGCTTTCGCAGCGCGTCTCGCCATTCACGCGAACTGCGGCTTTCAACGAATAAGGATCGGGGATTTCGTCTTTCGTAACGATCCACGGGCCGAGCACATTGCCGCCATCGAAGCTCTTGCCCTTGGCCGGCCCAAGCCAGCCCGGCATTTCCTTGCCCTGCTGATCGCGCGCGGAGAAGTCATTAAAGATCGTGTAGCCGAAGATATGGTCGCGCGCGTTGGCTTCTATGATGTTCGCGCCGGTCTTGCCGATCACCACGCCGAATTCGAGTTCGTAATCCATGACGCTGGAATAGCGCGGCCAGACAATGGTTGCGCCCGGCCCGCGCACGATCATGCGATTGGTGATGTAGTAGATCGGAATCTGGCGATAGATGTCGGCGAGCGGCGGCAGAGGCTCGGCGTCGATGGCGGCGACGGCTTCCGGATTCCCGCGAGCCATGAGGCGGCGCATGCCGCGTCCGGACTGGCGGATATGCGTTTCAAAGCTCATCCCGTCGCGCATCTGGCGCGGCTCCGGCAGGGGTGCCAGAAGCTCGGCCTTGTCAATCGGCATGTTGAGCGTGGGGTCGTTGCGGCGCCTCTCGAAGAGATGACGCGCCTGTTCGAGCGCCGCATCGCCGCCATCGATCAGCGCCAGCATCGAGGCAAAGGCGCTCTCGCCTTTCGCCGCGGCCGTCAGGTCGAACAGGGTCGAGCCATTGTCATGCGCGATCGCTACATGGACGGCTCCATCAGGGCGCCGAAAGGTCGCCAGCTTCATGCTCGCCTCCCACTGATCTTGCTATGATATATGTTTTGTGATTTTATCGATATTATAAACCGTCTCGATTGGGAAGGCGGATTTTCGGGAGGATGGGCATGTTTCGGATGACGAGCGCCGTCGTCGGCGCGGCGTTGCTGTTTGCTGCGGCGAATGAGGGCGCGATCGCGCAGACGAAGCTCAATGTCGGCTGCACCGCGACGACCGATTGCGCCTCCGCCGCCGTCGCGCTCGACGAAGGGATCTTCAAGAAAAACGGCCTCGACGTCACGATGACGCTCATCGGCCTGAATTCGAATATCCCGGCGGCGCTGTTCTCGAATTCGATCCAGATTGGCGGGCCTACTCCTTCGGTCTTTCTGCAGGCGGTGGATGGTGGCCTTGATCTCGTCGCGGTGGCGGGCGCGAGTTCGACGTCCGAGAAGACCTATGACACCGCCGGCGTCGTCGCCTCGCCGGCGAGCGGCATCAAGGGGCCGAAGGATTTCGTGGGCAAGAAGGTCGGCGCGCCCGGCATCGGCGCGTTCCTGCATGTGCTTTTCTCGAAATGGCTGATCGACAATGGCGTCTCGCCGAAGCAGGTGAATTTCGTCGAAGTCACGTTCCCGACCATGAGCGACACGCTGAAGTCAGGAGCGGTCGACGCCGTGGTCACGGCCGAGCCGATCATGTCGCGCATTATCGCGAGCGGGACCGGCGCCGTCGTCGGCTACTATCTGCAGAAGCTGCCTGAGCGTCGTCCGGCCATTGTTTATTCCTCGACCCGCGCCTGGGCCGATGCGAATGCCGACACGTTGAAGGCGTTCCGCGCCTCGATCGAGGAGGGTGCGAAGATCGCCAACGAGAATCCGGAGAAGGGGCGTCAGTCGATCGCCAAATTCACCAAGATCCCCATGGACGTGCTGTCGAAAATGAAGCTCTCTGTGGCTGATCCAAAGCTCGACAAGGAGCAACTCGACTGGTGGGTCGCCACGATGAACGAACAGGCCATGCTGCAGGGCAAACCCGACACGGCGACGCTGATCCAGAAATGACCGGAGTGGCTGTTAAGGCCGATCTCTTCGGCGAGGCGGCGCATCTCGCGAATTCCGAGACGCTAAGCGAACGCGCCGCCGCGCTCGTCGAGCACGACATTCTCGCCGGCGTCTGGCAGCCCGGCGATCGGCTCGGCATCCAGGCGCTCTCCGAACGCTATGGCGTCGGGGCTACTCCGCTGCGCGAAGGTCTGTCGCGGCTTGTCTCACGCAATCTCATCTCCGCCGTCGGGCAGAAGGGCTTTCGCGTCGCCAGCATGTCGGAGGCCGATCTCTTCGACATCACCCAGGTTCGCATCATGGTCGAGATCGAGGCGCTGCGGCGCTCGATCCGCGACGGGCGCGATGATTGGGAGGCGAACGTCATCTCGTCGCTTCATCGTCTTGTGCGATCGGTCGAACGCGATCCCGAAACCATGCGCGAGGGAACGCCCGAATTCGACCGGCTGCACAAGGCGTTTCATCGCTCGCTGCTTGAAGCCTGCGGATCGGAGCGGCTGCTGCGACTGCATGACGATCTCTATTATCAGGCCTATCGCTATCGCCGTACGATGATGAGCCGCTTTTCCGAACATGGCTCCTTCGTCGAGGCGCATCGCACGCTGGCGGACGCCGTGTTGTCGCGCGATGCGACGAGAGCGGAAGCCGAACTCGCTCAACACCTCCGACAGACGCTCAACATCGTCTATGGCGGCGCGACCGCCGGCGCGAAACCATGACCATCTCCGTTCGCGATGTGAAACTCGCGCCGCCGGTGATCGCGTTCGATCACGTCAGTCTCGGCTATGGCGGACGCACGATCATCTCCGATCTCTCGCTCGATGTCGGCCGCGGCGAAATCGTCTGCATCATCGGGCCGTCTGGCTGCGGCAAGACGACGGCGCTGCGCATGGCGGGCGGCCTCGTCAGTCCCGATCAGGGCGCGGTCCGGCTGCTCGGCGAACCCTTGACCCAGCCGCGGCGCGACGTGGCGATCGTCTTCCAGGACTATGGCAAGGCGCTGCTGCCCTGGCGCACTGCGGCTGGCAACGTCTCGCTCGCGCTCGAAGCCGTGGGCGTCGCGCGTGATGAACGCGAAGCGCGCATTGATTCACTGCTCGCGAAAGTCGGCCTCGCCGATCACGCCGATAAATATCCGACGGAAATGTCCGGCGGCATGCAGCAGCGCATCCAGATCGCGCGTTGCCTCGCGCAGGAGCCTGCTGTGCTGCTGATGGACGAACCTTTCGGGGCGCTCGATGCGATGACGCGGCAAGGCTTGCAGGACGAGATGCTGTCGATCGTCGCGGAGACGGAAGCCACGGTGTTCTTCGTCACCCATGATCTCGAAGAGGCTGTTTATCTCGGCGACAGGGTGATCGGGCTTCTTCCCAATCCCGGCCGCATCGGCGTTGATCTCAGGGTCAATCTTCCGCGCCCTCGCAGCCAGCTCGAAACGCGCGAGGCGCCGGAATTTCTGCGGCTGCGTCGCCAGCTTTTCGATTTCATCGAGAAGGCGGAGCGATGAACAGCGGCTGGTGGAAGGGCCTTGTCGTCCCGGCGGCGCTTATCCTCGCCGCCGAGATCGCCATGCGCGTCTTTGGCTCGTCGTCGATGTCGCTCGCCGCGCCAAGCGATATCCTGGCCGCCTTCGCGCGCATTGTTGTTGACGGATCGATGCTCGCCGCCACGCGCGACACGCTGATCGCTGCGGGAACTGGCCTCGTGCTTGGTGGCGTCATCGGTCTTGCGCTTGGCGTGCTGCTTGGCCTCGTCAAGCAGCTTGATCGATTGCTGGAGGTCACGATCGAGGCGATCAGGCCGATTCCATCGGTCGCGGTGCTGCCGATCGCGATGCTCGTCTTCGGCTTCGGCTATCGCATGGAGATCGCGATCGTCGCCTTTTCCTGTCTGTGGCCGATCATGATCCTGACGCGCGCGGCGATGAGCGGGATCGAGCCGCGATTGATGGAGGTGTCACGCACGCTTCGACTGTCCGCGTGGGACCGCGTGCGCAAGATCATTCTGCCCGCCGCGCTGCCGCGCATCATGGTCGCTTTTCGTCTCGCGGCGGCGATCGCGCTTGTGGTCGCCGTGACAGTCGAAATCGCGGCCAATCCGCTCGGACTTGGATATGGCATTCTTGTCGCGCAGCAAGGCCTGCAGCCCGCGGCGATGCTCGCCTATCTCGTCTGGATCGGACTTGTCGGCTGGGGTCTCAACACGCTCCTGTCGATGGCCCAGCGCCGGCTGTTCGGCCGCGCTGCCCGCGTGGAGCTTCCGGCGTGAAACCGTCGCGCGCGCTTTGGCTGGCGGCGAGTTTCGCCGTTGCAGCGCTGTTCGTTGTCGGTTGGCAGCTTCTCGCGAATTACAAACTCGTCAATCCGGTCTTCCTGCCGGGCCCGGACCGCGCGTGGGTCGCGCTCATGCGTGGCTTCACGACAGGCGATCTCGCCGCGAAATTGCTGGCCACAGTCCAACGCATGTTCTGGGGATGGCTGATAGCCTCTCTCATTGGCGTCGCGCTTGGCGCCGGCATCGGAACCTCGCCGCGCCTGCGCGCCTATCTCGCGCCCATGCTGGAATTTCTGCGGCCGCTGCCCGCCTCCGCCACGATTCCAGTGGCGATCGCGTTGCTTGGACTCTCCGATGGCATGGTGCTCGCGGTGATCGCCTTTGGCGCGCTCTGGCCGGTGCTCTTGGCGACGATCCACGGTTTCTCTGCTGTCGAGCCGCGTCTTTATGAAGTCGGACGCGCTCTGCGGTTGTCGCGCGCGGCGGTGATAGGCAAGATTGCATTGCCCTCCGCCAGCCCGGATATTCTCGCCGGCATGCGGCTTGGGCTCACGGTCGCGCTCATCCTGTCGGTGGTCTGCGAAATGATCGCGGGGCGGGATGGTCTCGGCAACTGGATCCTGCTTGCGGCGCGCTCGTTTCGCGCGCCCGACCTCTACGCCGGCGTCATTCTGCTCGGCCTGCTCGGCTATCTCACCGCGATCGCCATCGGCCTTCTCGAGGCGCGGCTTCTTGTGTGGCGCAGCCGCGCGCGTTAGTCGCTGTTCAGTCGCCGGAGGATGGCCGAGACCCTGAATGTGCGTTACGGAACCGTGCGTCGTTTTTCTCTGCGGCTGGACCGCCACGGCTGAGACCGGGCGATGAGCGTGGCGGAGGCTCTCGAAGGTCTTGCCTCTTCGCCGAGCGCGGCGGCGCCCACGCGCGACGCCAACGCGTCGTCGGGCGGAGTTGATCCGCATCGTGAAGCGATCAGCATCGCCGACCGCCTGGATCGGCTTCCCATCGCCTGGCTTCACATCGCGATTATCGCGATCTCGACGCTCGGCCTGTTCACGGACATCGCCGAGGTCGCGTTGAGCAATGCGCTGGCCGCGGTCTTTCTTGCGCCGCCGCACCTCGTTCCGCAGCAGGAGCTCTCTTTGCTGCTCGCCGCGGTCTTCGCCGGCGGCGCAATTGGCGCGCCGGCGCTCGGCTGGCTGGGCGATCGCTTCGGGCGGCGCCTTGCGCTGCAGGCCGCGCTGGCGGTGATGTGCGTAAGTTCGATCGCCGCCGCCACCAGCCCTGATGTGCGCTGGATGACGTTCTTTCGCGTTATTTCGGGTCTGGCGATTGGCGGTTATCCGCCGCTGACGGCGACTTATCTCGCCGACATCTTGCCGCCAAGGCAACGCGGCGGCCTGATGGCGCTCTGCGCCGCCCTTGCGTTCCTCGGCGCGCCGGCGATCCTCTTTCTGATCCGCGGACTGACGCCGGCGCCGCCGCTTGATGTGGAGCCCTGGCGATGGGCGCTGCTGCTCGGCGGATTCGTTGCGGCGATTGCAGCATTTCTGCTTGCGAGCGCGCCGGAGTCGCCGCGCTGGCTCGCTGCGACAGGCCGGCGCGAGGCTGCGGAAGCGGCGTGCTGGCGCTTCGAGCGCGCAGCGGGGCGCGACGCGCCTCCATCGTTCGCCACGACGATGGCCGAGGCTGGACAACGTCATAACGGCTTCCGGGCGCTGGCGGCGTCTCCGCTGCATCTCAGGCGCGCCATGGTTCTGGCGGCGCTCTATCTGCTCGGCCCTTGGACGATGATCGGTTTTCCACTCCTGAGCGCGGCGGCGATGGTTCAGAAGGGCTTCGCTGTCGGCGACTCCCTGCTTTTCGCCGCAGTCGCGATGCTGGGCCCGACCGTCGGCACGCTCGCCACAGCGACATTCATCGACCGGGTCGAGCGGCGATACGTTCTCCTCGGCTGTATCTGCGTGATGGCGGCCGCCGGCTTTCTTTTCGCAGCCGGGGCGACGCTTGAGCTTTTGATGGTTGCAGGGGTCGCTTTCAACTTCGCCAGCGCCGTCTATGGCGCGACGCTCGCCATCTATGCCGCCGAAATCTTTCCGACTGAGCAGCGCGCCTCGGTCACCGCCGGGGCCTGGGGACTCACGCGCATTGTGTCGGCGATCGTGCCGATCGCCCTCCTGCCGATCCTCACCCATGATGGGGCTTGGGCGATGTTTGCGATCATGGCCGCGTCGCTTCTGGCGATCTCTGCGCTTATTATCCGGGCGGCCCCTCCCGGCCGCTCCCGCAAATCGGTTCTCTAAGGTCCGGATGCTGATCCCGGAGCCGCATGTCGGCTCCGCCAAAACGCAAAGAGGAAAACGATGGTTCTGCCGCAGCTCTACACCGACATCACGCCGCTCAATCGCGAGCAGCACCAGAAGCTGAAGGCGCCGGCCGGCGTCGCCCGCTTCGGCTTCGCCGGCGGAACCCATCTTCTCGCTTGCGTGATCGATGAGTTCGGCGTCGGCTCACTTGAAATGCCGATCCTGTTCGCGCCGGCGAACGACACGGCGACCGCTGTCTTCCTTGTAGGCTGCGAAGCTGGCAAAAGCGTCTTCGTGAAGCCGGACGGCTCCTGGGCGGGCCGCTATGTCCCCGCCTATATCAGGCGCATGCCCTTCATTGTCGGCGACATCGACGACAAGCAGTCGGTGATCTGCGCCGACATTAATCAGCTCAGCGCGGCGGATGGCGAGCCCCTGTTCAACGACAAGGGCGAGAACACGCCGTTCTTCAACGCGACGATCGACTTCGTCAATCAATACGCCGCATCAGGCCGCGCGACCGAAGCGTTCGCGAAGAAACTCATGGAGCTGAAATTGCTTTCTCCGGTGACGATCGATTTCCAGAACGTGCATGGCAAGGCGGTCGCGATCCATGGGCTGATGGCCGTCGACGAAGGACGTCTCGCCAGTCTCACCGACGAGCAGTTCCTCGAATTGCGGCGCGCGGGCTATCTTCCGCTCATCTATGCCCATCGCAACAGCCTGAACCTCATCCCGACGTTCACATCGCGCATGGGTGTGGAGAAACAGGCGGCCTGAGCGCAGGCGATGGACGTGGCGCGCCGCCGATCATTGGCTGCGTCGCAAGGCGCGCGCAGAGCTCAAGCGTTCTCGCCGTGGATCGCGCTGATCACCGCGTCGGTCACTTTGCGCGTATTGGCGGCGCCGCCGAGATCGGGCGTGTGAAGCGCGGGGTCGGCGGTGACGCGCTCGATCGCCTTCATCAGACGCGCAGCGGCGGGCTTCTCGCCGAGATGCTCAAGCATCATGACGGCTGACCAGAAGGTCCCGACGGGATTTGCGACGCCCTTGCCCATGATGTCGAAGGCAGAACCGTGGATCGGTTCAAACATCGATGGAAACTTGCGCTCGGGATTGAGATTGGCGGTGGGCGCAATGCCGAGGGAGCCGGCAAGCGCCGCCGCCAGATCCGACAGGATGTCGGCGTGCAGGTTGGTCGCGACGATCGTGTCGAGGGTCTGCGGCTTCAGCGTCATGCGCATGGTCATCGCATCGACCAGCATCTTGTCCCATGTCACATCGGGGAATTCTTTCGCCACCTCGTTGGCGACCTCGTCCCACATCACCATGGCGTAGCGTTGCGCATTCGACTTGGTGACGACCGTCAGCAGCTTTCGCGGCCGGCTCTGCGCCAGCCTGAATGCGAAACGCATGATGCGGGTGACGCCGGCGCGCGTCATCAGGGACACGTCCGTCGCGGCTTCCTCCGGCAGGCCCTGATGCACGCGGCCGCCGACGCCGGCATATTCGCCCTCGGAATTCTCACGCACGATCACCCAGTCGAGCTCGGGGCCTGAGACGTTGCGCAGGGGCGAAACGACGCCGGGGAGAATGCGCGTCGGGCGGACATTGGCGTACTGATCGAAAGGCTGGCAGATCGCGAGCCTCAGGCCCCAGAGCGTGATGTGGTCGGGAATCTCAGGATGGCCCGCGGAGCCGAACAGGATCGCATCATGATGTCTGATCTGCTCCCGGCCGTTCTCCGGCATCATCCGGCCGTGCTTCTTGTAATATTCGCCGCCCCAATCGAAATGATCGAAATGGAACGCGAACGTTCCATCGCGTTTGGCCAGCGCGCTTAGCACTTCGACGCCAGCCTCGATGACTTCCGTCCCGATCCCGTCGCCGGGGATCGCTGCGATCTTGTAGGTCTTCATGATGACTCTCGTGAACAGTGCGAGCACGCAGCTTTGATTCTCGCCTCCTACAATCCGGTCGCGGGAGGCTCAACACTCATTGGTTTATACAAAAAATTGATATAATGTGGCGGTGGGCATGAGGGTTGCGGTGGAGCTTCATCAACTGCGGTGTTTTCTTGCCGCGGCCGAGGAACTGCATTTCGGGCGCGCGGCGCAGCGGCTTGATATGCTGCCGTCGGCGCTTGGCCGTCACATCAGGCTGCTTGAAGAGGATCTTGGCGCAAAGCTTTTCGCCAGGACGACCCGCGCGGTGTCGCTTACCGAAGCCGGGGCCACCTTGCGTCGAGCCGCGCGCGATCTTCTGGCGAGGGCCGAGTCGATTGAGAATGCTTTCCGCAACGAACGACATGCGATCAGGACTCGTCGTTTCAGGATCGGCGCGATCGACAGCGCCGCGGCGGGGTTGATGCCTCAGCTCCTTAAGGACATTCGCAAGAAGCATCCTGCGATCAGCGTTCAGTTGCTTGAGGACAAGACAGTTCGCCTTCTCCCGAAAATTCTATCGGGCGCGCTTGATCTCGCATTTGTGCGGCCGCCTAGTCGCCCCGACAAACGGATCGAATTCCAGTCTCTGCTCGAGGAGACCGCTGTCGTCGCCTTTCCCGAGACTCATCGGCTCGCAAGCTGCAAGTCGGTCTCTCTCACCGAGATCGCCTCCCAACCGCTCATCATTCCCGATCGTCGCTCCCGCCCCCACAGTCACGATCTCACCGTCAAGCTTTTCGATCAGGCGGGTCTCGTTCCCCGCATCGCCGAGGTCGCTGATGAAAAGCAGACGATCGTCAATCTTGTCGCGGCGCGGCTTGGCGTAGCGATCGTTCCGCGCTGGACGTCGCGGATGGCGATTCCAGGCGTTCGCTACGTTCCATTGAAGGTCGGCGAGAAAGGTCCTGCGGGGCGTCTGCCGCTGGCGGCGGCATGGCTGCGCAGCTCGCGCGATCCGACCAGGGAGACGATCCTTGCGGTCGTCTTGTCGCGGCTAAAAGCTTACGCGAAAGGCGCCTGAGGTCGCTTTGCGACGTGGCGCGAAAGCCGCGCCGTCGGACTTTTCCGCGTTCGTCGCCGCTGATTTCATCGCGAGATATCCTCTTATGTTTTTGCTGCGACTGTCAGATTCCGCACCGCGACCGTGTCGTCGCCCGCGAGCACGTCGATCAGTCCGAGGCGGAGCGCGGCGGTGATCGACTGCGTGAGATCAAGGCCATAATTGGCGCGGAATGCGATGCGATCCGGGCGCGGAATCGTGACCCGCGTTGCAATGCCGGCGTCATGAAGGGCGCGTGCGTCGTCTGGATGGAACATGTCCCATTCGATCGCGACAGATGTCGCGCCGACGTTATGCGCAATCGCCACGGGATCGACGTGCCGCGCATGGGTGATGATTTCGGTTCTGAGGCCGGGGATTCGCTCGCGAGCTCTCACGAGCGAAGGATGATCGAACGAGATCACGAGCACGTCGTCGACGGCGTTCTGCGCCTTAAGAACTGCGCCCAGCCTCTCGATCATCACGTCAGGCCGTTGCCGTTCCTTGATTTCGACCAGCAGCGCGAGGCCATGAGCCTTCGCCGTTTCCAACGCCTCGCCCAGAGTGGGCGGCCGCACGCCTGCAAAGCGCGGGTCGAACCAGGAGCCGGCGTCGAGCGCCTTGATATCGGCGAGATTGTATGAGCTGACGCGGCCCTTGCCATTTGTGGTGCGATCGAGAATCTCGTCATGCAGAAGCACGATTTCATCGTCGGCGGTCAGGACGATATCGATCTCGCATACCGTCGCGCCAAGCCGCGCGGCCTCAGTGAGCGCCGGCAAGGTATTTTCTGGCGCGCCAATGCTGTGCCCGCGATGCGCGCAGATATGAACGAAGCCTGCTTCACTGGCCAATGGGCGATAAGGCATCCGTCATCTCACATTGGCGACAGCCAGTTCCTCGATGATCGGGAACAGGATGTCGGGATCGTTGCTGGTGATCTGTCCGCATCCGGCCTCGATGAGCCGCCGCAGATCGTCGCGCAGGTGAGGGCGGTTCGCGTCGATCGTCCAGGCGTCGACCATGGCGCCATTCCGCGTGACCATCTCGACGAGATTTACCTCCTTCGCGAGCCCGGCGAGAACGAGTTTCGCCTCGAGATAGAAGATGCTCGCGTCCGGCGCGGTCGTGAACGTGAATTCGCCGAGGCTGCGAAACGCCGATTCGCTGAGGTCGCAATGGCGGGGATAGTGAAGCAGCGGGTCGAACCCCTTGTGCAGACCGGGAACCGCGGCGGCCAGCTCTTCGATGATGCTCCAGTCGCCTCCGCCTGCGATGAAGGCGGGAGCCGTCGCGCCCAATGTGGCGCTGAATCGATTGAGCGCATCCCCAGTGATATCAGACCAGGGCGATTTGATATCGAGCTGGACGATAGCGGGGGCACGCGCGCCAAGTGCCTCGACCGTGGCGGCGATCTCGTCGAGGAACAAGGGCGCATAAGGAAGCGGCGCTCCGTCCAAACCGCGCATCCGCAATCGTTCGATCTGCGCGCGCGTCGCCTCGCTGACAGGGCCGGTTCCGGTCGTTTCGCGGTCGAGCATGAGATCGTGCAGACACACCGCATGTCCGTCGGCCGTCATCACAAGGTCCACTTCGCAAGCCGCGCCCTCCTGCAAGGCGGCCTTCAGATTATCGCGCAGGAACGGCGGATCGCCGCTTCGGCGGCGAAGCATGTGCCATTTGAGCCGGGGAACGCCTGATTTCACTGAACGGCGCCTTCGAGGCGACACCCGTCGAGACGTCGGCCGCTCTTCGCGTCGAACAGCAGACCATCGCCAAGCGCAAATGAAATGGTTTCGCCGACGCGAAAGCGCGCGACCGCGCCGGGCTCAAGCGCGCGCAGCGCGCCAAGCGGCGTGGCGAGATGATAGAAGGTTTCGCGCCCGTGCGGCTCCAGATCTTCGATTTTGCCCTGCAGCGGCCCCGCGCCCAGCGTCACAGTTTCCGGCCTGACGCCAAGCACGACGGCGCCGGCCGCATTTCCGGAGAGCGCAAGATTCGCTTGTCCAACGGTAAGTTTTCCCGCGCCCGCGTTGCCATTGAGGAGATTGATCGGCGGCGAACCAACGAAGCTCGCGACGAAAAGACTCGCGGGCCGGTGATAGAGGTCATCAGCGGTTCCGATCTGCTCGATGCGGCCCTTGCTCATGCAGATGATGCGGTCCGCCATCGTCGTCGCCTCGACCTGATCATGCGTCACCAGAAGGGTCGTCACCTTGAGAGACCGCTGCAGATTGCGGATTTCGCTCCTCATCGTCAGCCGCAGCGAGGCGTCGAGATTCGATAAGGGCTCGTCGAGCAACAGAAGCTTGGGCTCCTTCACCAGCGCGCGAGCGAGCGCGACGCGCTGCTGCTGTCCGCCCGAGAGCTGACCCGGACGACGGTCGAGCAGCTCGCCCACCTGCACGAGTCGCGCCGCCGCATCCGCCCTGCGCGCCGCGTCCTCTTTCGACACCTTCTTGAATCGAAGCGGGAAGAGAATGTTGTCGCGCACCGTCATGTGCGGATAGAGCGCATAGGATTGAAAGACGATGCCGACATTCCGGTCACGCGCCTCGACTTCGTTGACAGCCGCGCCGTCGAACAGGATTTCGCCTTCGCTCGGCGTATAGATGCCCGCGAGCATGAACAGCGTGGTGGATTTTCCGCAACCGGAAGGGCCGAGGATTGCGACGAACTCGCCGTCTTCGATCGCGACATCGGTGGGCTCGACGGCTGTGACGTCGCCCCATCGTTTCGCAACCTGCCTGAGCTCAATCCTGGACATTCACATCCCTTGCCGTTCGCCTCAGCCCTTGATTCCGCCAACCGACATCTGTGTCAGATATTTCTGGCAGGTGGTGTAAAGAATAATGGAGGGCAGCACATAGAGAACGCCGATCGCCGAGACCATGGCGTAGTCGGTTCCCATCACGTCCTCCGACATCCAGAAGAGATAGAGACTCATCGTCCAGTTCGACTTCTGGAACAGCAGGGTGCGCACAAAGACATATTCTTCCCAGCCGCGAAGAAATGCGAACACGCCGACCGCCAGCATGCCGGCTTTCACCTGCGGCAGAACGACCATGTAGAAAGCCTGCCGTCGCGAGGCGCCGTCGGTCATGGCGCTCATCTCGATGTCCCAGGGAACCGCGTCGAAGAATCCCTTCATCACGAAGATCGCGAAAGGCAGTTCAAGCGCGACGACGACGAGGATGACGCCCGTCAACGTATCGAGAAGGCCGACCCAATACATCAGCAGGAAGATCGGAATGATCAGGGTCATGGCCGGGAAGGCGTGCAGGACAAGAAGTCCCTTGAGCGCGCTTGCTCGTCCCGGGAAATCGAAGCGCGAGAGGTAGTAGCCGCAGAGCGTGCTGACGCTGACGACGAGCGCCATCTGCATGAAGGCCAGCAACAGCGAATTGCCGAAAGCGGTCCAGACGCTGGGATAAGTAGAGCCGACGCCGCCGGCGCCCTTCAGCGTGTCGGCGATATTGGCGTTCCAGAGAAACCGCCAGTTCTGGATGTGAAGATAGGGGCCGGTGACGAACGCCAGCGCTGCAATGGTGACGGCGCCAAGAACCAGTTCGCACCAGCGCAGCCGTCGCGAATCTTCAACGCCGACGCGCAGAACCGACCAGACGAGCAGCGCCGGCATGAGAATGGCGAGCGTTCGCCAGAGCACCACTGTGGTCGCGCCCGTCCGGCCGGAGATCGAGACCGTGAACAGCCAGAGATAGGGGACCACAATCGGAAGCGACCCCAGCACGAGCACGGAATAGAGCAGCGTCGTCGTGGCGCGACGGCGGATGCGCGCCTTTTTCGCCAGCCGGTCCCAATCGGCTGCGGCCGCTGCGGTCGCAGAAGGGAGGGTGAGGGCCGCGTCCATCATTGCGACTCGATCCGCGGGCGCTGCAGCAGCGCGCGCATGTCGAAAAAGCGCCAGAGGACGAGCGCCAGCGCCGCGCCGACGATTACCAGACCGAGAGCGAGCGCGGCGCCATAGGCGTATTGCCCGTTCTCGAATGCGCGGCGATAGACATAAAGCGCATAAACCGTCGTATCGAAGAACGGCCCGCCATTGGTGATGAGCCAGATATATTCAAAACTGACGAGCAGCGAGAGCGCCTGATAGATCGTGACAAAGCTGAGCTGCCAGCGGATGGCGGGCAGGGTGATGTGGCGCACGATTGCGAGCTCCCCGGCGCCGTCGACGCGGGCCGCGTGAAAGAGATGCTGCGGGATCGAGCGGATCGCGCTTGTGAAGATGATCATCCCGAATGAGGCGCCAATGAAGCCGTTGGCGAGCACGACGACGAGCATCGGCGCGTCGCTCTTGGCGTCCACAAGAGAAAAGCCGAGCGCGCCGAGAGCCTGATTCAAGAGCCCGTAGTCGGTCGGCGCCACCACCCAGGTCCAGAGCAGCGCATACACCACGGACGGGCTCATGCGCGGAAGAATCCAGACAGCCCGAAAAAAGGCGCCCGCACGATCCGGCAATGCCGTCGTCAACAGCGCCAGCAGCAATCCGTAAGTGACGTTGAAAATCGCCAGCGTGCACAGGACATAGACGAGCGTCGTCACCATCACGCCGGTCAGGCGGCTGTCGCCGCCCAGCACGCGCCGGACATTCTCGGTTGTGAAGCCGGTGACCTGGAGGTTGCGGCCCATGTCGGTGAAGGCGATGCCAACGTCGACAATCACGGGCACGACGAAGAACAGCATCAAAAGCACGACTGCGGGGCCGAGGAACAGCGCGCGGTCGAGCCAGGTCCGGCTGCGGATGCGAGAAGCCGACATCAGGGGTCGACGGTCGTTCGAGAGGTGAGATTGCGATGAAAGATTACGACTCCCGTCAGCCATGGCGACGGGAGTCGATTGGTCTCAGTTCAACTTCTCGACAACTTTCACGCTGCCCTTCAATTCGCTGGTCATCTCGTCCTCGAGGAATTCAATGGCTTTCGCGGGCGTCAGGCGGCCGGTTTCGACGCCCTGCAGAGCCTTGAACAGAACGCCGTTATAGCGGCCGAAGTCAGGATGATTGGGAATGAAGGTGGAGCGCGCCAGCATCGGCGTCGCTGCATCGAGATACCATGCGTTGGCGTAGTCCGGCATGGAACGCTGACCATTGAGAACGGCCGTGTGCGCGGTCGTCGCAGCGTGCTTGGTGTTGTAGTAGGGCAGCGTCGCATAGGCGACGAGCATCGCGGCGAGTTCCGCATTCTTTGACTTGGGATTCACGACATAGACGATGGGATGCGAGAGATTCGCAGGCTGGCCGCCCTTGGCGCCGGCAGGCGCGTGAATCCAGCCGATTTTCTTGAAGTAAAAGGTTTTGTCGTTCGGCCAGTTCGCGCCCTTCGCATCGCCGAGCATCCATTCATTCACCGCCCAGACGCCCTGGTGATAGATGAAGGCTTTCTCGGTCTTGAAGGCTCCCTGGATCTCGTCCCACGACATCGACGTGTTGTTCTTCGGCGTCACGCCGTTCGCGGCGTTCCACGCGAACCATTCAAGCCCCTTGCGCAATTCGGCCTTCGGCAGAAGCAACTGTCCGGACGCCTCGTCCACGAACTTCGCGCCGAAGGCGGCGAAGGTCATGAGGTAGTCCGGTCCGGCGTTCGGACGATGCACGATGCCCATCTGCGCGGCGCCCTTGTCGACAACCTCCTTCGTCAGCTTGGAGAGATCGTCCATTGTGAATTCGCCCTTTTCGACCATGGCGGGCAAACCTTCGATGAACGCTTCGTCCTTGCCGATCTTCCGCAGCATGTCCTTGTTGTAGAAGAACATGCGGATCTCGGAGTCCTGCGGAACCGCGTAGATCTTGCCCTTGTATTTGGTCGACTCCCACAGCACCGGGATCACGTCAGCGAACGCCCACGCGTTCTTCTTGACGAAGGCGTCGAGGTCCATGGCGTAACCGGACTTCGCGAATTCGCCGACCCACTCATGCGCGGCGACATAGACGTCCGGCCCCTGATTGACGGCGAAGGCCTTGAGGATGTCGAGCGCGTCGGCGTCGAAACCGGAAGCCGGCCCTTCAAACACCTCGACCTTGACCGTCTTGTCCGAGCCCGCCGCTTTCAGCGCGGCGTTGAGGGGTTCTGCGGCCGCAACAATATTCCCGGCGCGGAGCGGGCCGGAGCGATCGGCGCGCGCCCAGAGCTTGACGACGACTTCCTCGGCGCGGCTCGCCGCGGTGGAGCCCAGAAGCGTCGCGCCGGCGAACAGCGCAGCCGCCATGACTGACAGATATTTCATGATTCTTCCCCCTGCGCGGATTGTGAAAAAGCCGGAAGAGCTTGCCCGCCGCTGACACATCTCCTCGACCGCGCATTGCAAACAAGGCGCGATCATCGTGCGTCTGGCCTGAGCTTCCCCCCGCCGCCTGCGCCTGTCAAACCAACGACCCGCCCCGAATGGGATTTCAGGGCGACGGCCCGCGCCGGTCGACGCGCCGTAAGGCGGCGGCGTTGATGGCTGCGCGAAATGACATTGGGATGACGGCGCAGTGGACAATGCGCGGCTGACTTCGCCGCCAGGACCGATCGAATTTTCCGGTCGATGCCCACGCTCGAGCGCTCCTGCTCATCACCGCGATGCGCGGAAGCCGGGCCTTGACTTGGTCCAATCGGTCAACAGGCGTGCGAAAATTTGTACGCCCTTTTCGATTTCCTCGATCGACAGCGCGGCATATCCGAGCAGAACGCCAAGATGCGTCGGTTTGTCCGATGCGGCGTCGTAGAGAGGAGAGGCCGGATAGAGGCCGAGCCCCGCTGTTCGCGTTGTTTGCAGGAATTCCGCTTCGGCCTCAGCCGGCACATCCGGCAGCCAAGCGATCAGATGCAGGCCGGCCTCCGAACCGGTCACGATCGCTCGATCTCCCAGCAATCGTCGAAGCGAGTCGACCAACGCCGTGCGACGATCCCGATTGCGTCGTCTCGCGGCGCGGACGTGCCGTTCGTAAGCTCCGCTTGCGAGGAAATCAGCCAGCGCTTCCTGCTCAAAGGTTGGAGCGTGTCGATCGGCAAGGCGCTTCGCTTCGGTGAAGGGCGCACGCAGACCTTTCGGCGCGATGAGGTAGCCAAGCCTCAGCGTTGGCGAAAGCGTCTTGGAAATCGTGCCGATATAGATGACGCGATCCGGACCCATGGTCTGAAGCGGCGGAACCGGCGCAACATCGTAGCGATATTCGCCATCATAATCATCCTCGACAATGTAGGCGCCGACGCGCTGCGCCCATGCCAGCAGCGCCGATCTGCGCGCCGCCGACATCATGTGCCCGAGCGGGAACTGGTGCGATGGCGTGACATAGGCGAGCCGCGCGTCGGGAAGATCGTCGGACCGGATTCCTTCGCGATCGACGGGAATGGGGACGAGCGCCGCTCCGCTTGCGGCGAAGCTCGCCCGGGCGAGGTTGTAGGCGGGATTTTCGATCACGCATCGATCGCCAGCGTCGAGAAGCAGTCGGGCGCAAAGATCGATGCCTTGCTGCGAACCGTTGACGATGATGATCTGATCCGCGTCGCAGTGGATTCCTCTTGCTCGCCAGACATAACCTTGAAGCGCGACGCGAAGGGCCGGCGATCCCTGCGGGTCGTCATAGCGAAGACGCGGGGGTCGGCGCGTCACGGCGCGACCGAGAGAGCGACGCCATGCGAGCGTCGGGAAATCGACGCCGGCGAGTTCGCCATATCGAAAATCGAACGTGACCGGCGCGAGTGGCGCTCCCGATCTGGCGAGTTGGAGAACTCTGCGGCCAAACATCGACAGATTGACCGGACTGGCGATCTCCCTCTCGATCGAATTCGCGGTCGATCTCACGCCTGCCGCGACGGTCGCGCGCGCGCCCTGCCGGGCTTCCAGATATCCTTCCGCGATGAGCTGTTCGTAGGCTGCGGTGATGGTCGTGCGCGAGACGCCCCACTCCACGGCAAGCGCCCTTGTCGACGGAAGGCGATCGCCGGGCTGGCGCGCGCCGTCTTGAATCTGCGCCTTGATCGCCTCGACGATCTTTCGCCCGACCCGCCGGGGCTCCAACTGGTACACTCGAATTGCTCGGAACTGGCCATTTTCTCAGGGCCAGAATGCGCCGATAACTTGGTCAGGACAAGGAGACCGGAATGTACACGCCGCCCGCATTCAAAGACGATGACGTCGAGAGTGTCCGCGCCGCGATGCGGAACGCACGCCTCGCCAATCTCGTCACGTCGACCGCAAACGGGCTCTTCGCGACGCCGCTGCCGTTGTTCCTTGATGCGACCGAAGGCGAACACGGCGTTCTCTATGGCCATCTGGCGAAGGCCAATCCGCAGTGGCGCTCAGCGCCCGTCGGGGAGGGGCTCGCGATCTTCATGGGCCCGGAGGCCTATGTCAGTCCCTCCTGGTACGCCACCAAGCGGGAGACCGGGAAGGTCGTGCCGACATGGAACTATGTCGCCGTGCAGGCGCAAGGTCCGGTCGAGTTCTTTCATGAGCCGGATCGGCTGCTGGAGGTCGTGACGAGGCTGACCAATCTTCATGAAAGCCCGAGATCAGCGCCCTGGGCTGTCGATGACGCTCCCGCGGATTTCATCGCGTCTCAACTGCGCGGGATCGTCGGCGTGAGGATGGTGATCGCGAAGCTCTCGGGAAAGCGCAAGATGAGTCAGAACCGCAACGAAGCTGATCGCATCGGAGTCGCCGCCGGCCTTGGCGCAAGCGAAATGCCGCGGGATCGGGAGGCGGCTTCGCTCATTCCGACTTGAATCTCGCCAGTCATCTGGCGAAGGAGGGTGCGAGCGGCGCAAGCGCCTGATGTTTTGGAGCTGGCATGTTGAAACTCGCCTTTCCAATGATGCTCGCGGTCGGAGCGGGAATGAGTCTGGTGGTGCAACAGGCGCTGAACTCGAACCTTCGCACAGCGTTGCATTCAGCGGCGTGGTCCGGATTCATGAGCTATCTCGTCGGCGTCATCTGCATGGCGGCGCTCGCGATATTTCTTCAGGACCCGCTCCCGTCTGGAGTGATAGTCGCGCGCATTTCCTGGTGGTCATGGAGTGGCGGCCTGTTCGGCGCCATCTTCATCGGCCTCGGCATTCTGCTTGTGCCTCAACTCGGCGCAGCGACTTTCTTCGCTCTTCTGATTGCAGGGCAGATGCTCGGATCCCTCCTGTTCGATCATTTTGGCCTGCTCGGCGTTCCCGTGCATTCGATAAGCGCGACCCGCCTCATCGGCGCCGCGATGCTGGTGGGCGGCGTGGCCCTCATACGCATGTAGATCTGGGCGAGCGTAAGAGACGAATGGGCGAGCGATGATCAGCTTTCAAGCATTCCTCCTTTTCTTTGCGGCGGCGCTGGCTCTCGCCATCACGCCTGGTCCGGGAATCTTTTACGTCGCGGCGCGAACGCTCGCCGGCGGCCGCGCAGAAGGCGTGGCGTCGAGCCTGGGCACAGGATTGGGCGGCATGATCCATGTGATCGCCGGCGGCCTTGGCGTTTCCGCAATCGTGCTTGCAAGCGCCGAGCTGTTCACGGCGCTCAAGCTGATCGGCGCCGCCTATCTCGTCTGGCTTGGGATCCGCACGTTTCAATCGGCGCGGCGCAACGCTCCAACAGCGTTGGAGGATGGCGCCTCGGAGCCGCCGGTCGGCCCGCAGCGAGCCTTTCGCGAAGGCGTGCTGGTCGAAGCGCTCAATCCGAAGACGGCCGCCTTCTTCCTCGCCTTCATTCCGCAATTCGTCGATCCGGCGGGGGGTCTCGTCGCTTTCCAGTTCGCCGTCCTCGGCTTCATCTCCGTTGCGCTCAACACGCTCGCCGACATTGTGGTCGCCTTCATCGCGAGCCGCATTCGTGAGGGCGCGGCAGCGCGGCCTACGCTTATCCGCCGCCTTCGCGAAGCGTCGGGCTCAGCGATGGTTGCTCTCGGCGTCGGTCTCGCTCTGGCGAAACGTCCCGCTGGCTGAGCAGCGTTTTTCATCATCGTCTGAACGGACTACGGATCGACGGAGCCGCCGCTGCCGCGCGCCTTCGCAGCGCTACAGCATGGCGGCTCTGCAAAGCGCGCGTTGACGGTCCAAAACGGATCGGACACCTTGCGATCTCACGTAATTTCTCGCCTCGCCGCATCATGATGCGGTTGGATCATCCGGAAAGATTGGTGACGCGATGACGGTCGGCTCTTTCTTGCATGGCGCGGACGTTTCGGTGATGGATCGCCGGCGCTTCGTCGCCTCTTCAGGCGCGTTCACCGCGGCGCTGCTTGGCGGCGGCGCTCTCGCGCAGACGCGCAAGCGCGTCGTAATCGGCACCAACGCCGATGTGCAGATCTACAATCCACTGGTCAGCAACAGCCGCACCGACACCTGGATTCTCCAGCTCATGTATCCCCGGCTGATGCAGATGGACGCCAGCGGCGCCAAGATTCCCGCGCTCGCCAAATCCTGGGGCTATGACCCCGACGGCTTGAGGGCTCGGATGACGATCCGGGACGACTTCACCTGGTCCGACGGCAAGAAGGTGACGGCTGAAGACGTCGTGTTCACCGTGAACGCGGTCGCGAAAGAAAAGATCGGCGTCTCCGGCGGCTATACCGCAGGCATGAAGTTGGCTCGCGCGGTGTCGCCGACGGAGATCGAGTTCGAATTTTCCGGCGTGCGCGGCCCGTTTCTCGGCGGCATCGGCTTCTGGATGCCGATCGTGCCCGCGCACATCTTCAGCAAGGCTGAAAGCGTGAAGGCCTTCGCGAACGACAAGGATTGGGTGAGCGCCGGCCCTTACCAGCTCGTCAGCGTCGAGCCCGGCCAGCGCTACGTCATGCGCAGGACCGAGAGCTATCCGCTTGCCGCCGCGGGCAAGGCGAATGTCGAGGAGATAGAGTTCAGAGTTTTCCCTGATGTGAACAGCCAGGCGCTGGCGCTGCGCAGCGGCGATCTCGACATGGTGGCGACGACGCTGCCGTTCACGCTGGCGAAGAGTCTCGACAATGTGAACGGGCTGAAGGTGGCGACAGTTTCGTCGCTGGGCTGGAGCCACATTCTCTACAATGTGCGGCGCGCGCCGCTCAACAAGGTCGAGGTGAGGCAGGCGCTCGCCTACGCGGTCAATCCGGAGGCGATCCGGGCGGTCGCGTTGCAGGGGCAGGCCAAGGGCACTGGGTCGAGCGCGCTGAGCCCCGTCATCGCGCGCTATTTCGATCCCGGTCTCAAGGAATATTCCTATAATCCTGACAAGGCGCGCCAGCTGCTCGAAAGCGCCGGCTTCAAGAAGGGCAGGGGCGGGATGTATGAGGGCCTGTCCCTGTCGATGATCTTCGATCAGGCTGACCCCTATGTCTCGAACTGGGCGCAGATCGTGCGCGACACGAGCCGCGACGCGGGCATCGACATCAAGCTTTCAGGCAGCGAGCGCAACACCTGGCTGCAGCGGGCGCGCAACGCTGAGTTCGATCTTTACGCCGGCAACTGGTCGATCCTCGAAGATCCGCCAGCGAGCCTCGACCAGCTCTACCGCACCGGCTCCTTCATCAATTATGGCGGCATCGCTGATCCCGAACTCGACAAGATCTTGGATCAATGCGCCTCGGCGCTGACGCCGGAAGCCGCGCTGGCGCCGGTGCGCGCGGCGGCGAAGCTCGTGCATGAAAAGATGTATAACAATGTGCTCTATGTGCAGGAGTTCAATGTCGCCCACAACGCGAAGCGCGTGCAGGACCTCGAGCCGCGGCCCAGCGATCTGCTCTCGATCATCAATCCCGGCTCGCTCGCCAACATGAAGCTTGTGGGCTAGCCGGCCTTCGCCAGATCGCTTTTCTGATTTGCGTATGGCGCGACAGCGCGCCATGCGGCATGGAGCTTTGAATATGCCCAAAATCAAGATCAACGGCGCCATGCTGAATGTCGAGGTGCTTGGTCAGAAGCCCAGCGCGCCCGTCATGATCGTTCATCACGGCGCGCCGGGACTGGGTTCGCACGTCGAACCCAAGACGAGCTTTGGCCCTTTATCGGACGAGTATCGCGTCGTCGTGTTCGACGCGCGCGGTTCTGGCGCGAGCGAGGACGCGCCGCCCTTCAGTCACGAGCAATGGGTGGCGGATGTCGATGCGATCCGTGAATGGATCGGCGCCGAGAAAATCGTCATGGCCGGCGGCTCCTATGGCGGATTCATCGCCATGGAATATACGATCCGCCATCCCGATCGCGTGCGGGCGTTAGTGCTGCGCGATACGTCGCCCGATCGCGATCATGATCCGGCGGCGCGCGCGAACGCGTTGGCCTCACCGCGCATCAAGGTTGATCTCGACCTCTTCAATCGCATCATGGATGGCGAGATGCGCGACGACGCCGATCTCAAGGCGGCTTGGCGCCACATCCTTCCGCTCTACGATCATGACCTCGACATGAAGAAGGTGGAAGAGCGCGCCGAGAGGACGCCCTATCATTTCGTCACGCATAACTATGCGTTTTCGGTCAATCTCAAGAATTACGATCTCAAGGACAGGCTGCCAGGAATCAAATGTCCGACGCTGGTGACGGTCGGGCGGCATGACTGGATCACGCCCGTGTTCCAGAGCGAGAAGATCGCAAATCTGATCCCGAACGCGGAACTCGTGATCTTCGAAAAGTCAGGACATTCGCCGCAGATCGAGGAAGCGGACAAGTTCCAGGCGACCGTGCGGGCGTTTTTAAAACGTGCTCTGGCGTGAACGGTCACGTCATCCCGGGCGCGCTGCAACACGAAGTGATGCAGCGCAGACCCGGAATCTTTTTCAGTTAAATGCTCGTCCGACAATGGTCACGGATTAGCAGCGAACCGCTTCACGCTGCGCCACATCCGGGATGACGCTCTCCTTACCCTACCCCGATCGAATCCTTCAAAAACTCCCGCACCTCCGCTTGAAACGCCTCTGGCTCCTCGATTGGCGGCGAATGGCCTGAATTCTCGAAGACGCGGAAACGCGCCTGAGGAATACGTGCAACGATCGCCTCCGAGCACCAGACCGGCGTCACCGGATCGTGGCGGCCGACCACCACCAGCGTCGGACATTTGATGACGCCAAGCCTGTCCTTCACATCATAGGCGGGAAGGTTGGTCGAGAACGCATAATTATGCGTCTCATAGCGATAGGGAGTCGCTGCAGCCCGCGCCTCGACTTTCGCCGCGTCGTAATTGGCGTCATAGATGCGCAGCACCTTGCGCCAATATTCGTAAAACTCCTTGTTGTCTCGAACTTCGCCGCGCTTCACGCGCATGATCATCTCGGGATCAAGATCGATCTTGTCGCTGTTGAGGAAAGTCTGCGTCGATTGATCGCGATGCGAATTGTCGGGCGAGGTGTCGCGCAGGATCAGCGCCTTGAGCCGCTGGGGATGACGGACGGCGTATTCCATCGCGATGAACCCGCCATAGGAGCCGCCGGCGAGGACGAAACTCTCGACGCCCATATAAGCACGCACAGCGTCGAGATCGGCGACCCATTGCTCATGGGTGAAAGGCCGTTTGCCCTCGCTTTCGCCCGATCCACGCGCATCATAGACCACGACGCGGCAGATGTCGGCGAAGGCGCCGTAACCCGTCTTCGGTTCGGCGCGCGAGCCCAGTCCCGGCGCGCCGTGATGAACGATCATGACAGGCGCATCCGCTCTGTCGCCCAGGATTTCGAGTTCAAGCTCGTTGTCGTTGATGCGAACGCGCATGTTCCAGATTCCGCTCAGGCGATCACGACGTCATCAAGCGCGCGCGGATATTTCGTCATCCGCAGCGGCGCCTTGTCGATCACCAGCACGGTGTCCGAGATCCTGAAGCCGCCAAGCCCCGGCACATAGACGGCCGGCTCGCTCGACAGGATCATGCCCGGCTCCATCGGAGATGAATCTCCCGCCTCGATCCATGGCGGTTCGTGATTGCCGAGGCCGATGCCATGGCCGAGTCGGTGGCGGATATAGTCGCCGAAGCCGGCGCCGCGGATAATTCCGAGCGCGACTTCGTTTGGCGCCGCGCAGGGTTTGCCGGCGATCATGGCTTCGACGCCTTCATGCTGCGCCTCGCGCACAACCTCGTAGAAGCGGCGCTGCTCCTGAGTTGGTTCGCCGAGGAAAAAGGTGCGCTCGCTTTCCGCGAAGCGGCCGCCGACCGCGCAGCCAAGCGAGAGCATGAAGCAATCGCCAGGTTTCAGCCGGTCGCTCGACGGCATGCCATGGGGAAAGGCGGAGTTCGCGCCGGAATAGACCAGGCCTCCCGCCATCTTCGGCGTGAGGAAGAGGTCATCATGCTCTTCATGGATGACGCGCATGCCATGCCGCACGACATAGCCTGCGAGTTCCGCCTCGCTCGGCAGATCGCCAGCGCGGAATCTCTCGGCCACGAATTCCGCGCCCGCGCGCACCATATCGTCGGAAATTCGTGACGCTTCCTGATGCAGGACGATTTCCTCCGGCTTCTTCAGCAGGCGCATCCGGTCGATGATATCGCTCTCCTCCCACACACAATCGGGAAAAGCCTTCTGAAGCTGACGCAGCCGATGAATCTCCATGGCGCCGGAATAGCCGGCGCGGCCGCGGATCGAACCAATTGCGCGCGACAGCACGTCGAACGGTTTGTCGAGTCCGGGAAATTCGAAATAGGTGACGATCTCGGCTGCGGCTTTCTGCTTGCCCGCATATTCGCGCTCAAGCTCGGGAACGAGGAGATAAGCGCCCTTCTGCGTGATGGCGAAGGCCACCGGCCGCTCGTTCGGATAGTGCGAGAAGCCGGTGGCGTATGAGACGTCCTGATAGTGATCGACGATCAGCAGTTCGAGTCCGGATGCGCCGAGGCGTTCGCGCATTTCCTTCTGGAGCTGCGCGAAGAATTCGGGCTTCAGACGCTGTGAGAAGCTCATGGCGTGCCTTTCCTGATCCTGTTCATTCGCTGCGGACTTTGGGATTGCGCGCATCGTTGTAGGCGATCGAGATCAAAGTCGCGGAGACGACGAGCAGCAGGATCGCGAGCGAGGGAAACAAGGTTGTCCACCATGCCGTCGCCAGCGATCCCGAACGTTGCGCATTGTAGAGAATCTTGCCCCAGGACCAGGTGTCGGGATCGCCAAGTCCAAGGAAGGAAAGACCGGCCTCGGATAGAACGGCGCGCGATGCGGTCAGCACCACCGAGACCGAGATCATTGGCGCGACGGCAGGCAGCACATGCTTGCGCATGATCCAGACATGCGAACCGCCGATCACGCGCGCCGCATCGACGAAGGGCAGCCGAACCACCATCAGCGCCTGAGACCGCACCACGCGCGCCACTTCCGGCCAGGAGAAGAGCGCGATGACGATGATCAGGCTTTCGATGCTCGGGCCGATCAGCGCCGCAATCAGGATCATCAACGGCAAGACCGGCAGCGACAGGAAGAGATCGACGACAACGCCGAGCGCCGCGTCGAGCGAGTGGAAATAAGCGGCGCCCACGCCGACCGCGACGCCGATCAGGATCGCCAGCACGGACGCGCAAACCCCGATCAGCATCGATGTCCGGCCGCCCCAGACGACTTCCGCGAACACGTCGCGACCGAGCTCGTCCGTGCCGAACAGATGCGCCCATGTCGGTGGTGAGAAAATCGCGGTTCCGTATCCACGCGGATAGGCCGCGAGCCATGGCGCCGTGATGGCGAGAATAATGATCGCCAACATAACCGCGACCGCGGCGACGCCCAACGGATTCCGGAAGAAAGCGCGCGCGGTGCGCCGCGCCGCGCTGGCGTCCGCAGGCGCCGAGGCGGTTTCGACGCTAATGACGCCGTCTGCGACGCTCATGCCGTCCTCACGCGCGGATCAAGCAGGCCGTAGGCGAGATCGGTCAGGAAATTCGCGAGAACGACGGTCGCCGCCAGCATGACGAACGCGCCTTGCAGCACAGGAAAATCGAGTTGGCCGACCGACTCGAAAATCGCGCGCCCCACGCCGGGATAGGCGAAGATCGTTTCCGTCAGCACCGCGCCCGACACGAGGAAGCCAAGCTGGAGACCGACGAGCGTCGTCGTCGGCAGCAGCGCATTGCGCAGCGCATGTTTCCACACGATCGTGCGGCGGCTCGCGCCCTTTGCGCGCGCGAGATCGCAATAATCTTCCTTGAGACATTCGATCAAAGTGGCGCGCAGCGTGAGGACGTAAGAACCAAGCTGCACCAGCACGAGGCTCATGCAGGGCAGGGCGAGATGGCGCAGCACGCTGAGCGCCGCAGCGAACCCCGTCGCGTCCCGATCGATCGCGCCGCCGATGGGCAGCCAGCCCAGGATGATGCCGAAGAGATAGAGCAGAAAGATGCCGATCGACGGCACAAAGAAGGACTGGCCGATAACGCTGAACATCTGCAGCGCGCGATCGACAAACCCGTTGGCGCGCGTCGCAGCGGCGACGCCAAGCGGCACGCCGATCAGGATGGTGGCGACGAGCGCAGAGCCCGTCAGCAGCAGCGTCCAGGGCAGTCGCTCGATCAGCACCCGCACGACGGGAATCTGCTGGCGGAACGAGACGCCGAGATTGCCCTGCGCGAGTTCGCGCATATAGGCGCCGTATTGCACCCAGAGCGGCTGGTCGAGGCCGTAGAAGCGCAGAAGCTCAAGCCGCGTCGCTTCCGTCATGCCGGGATCGGCGACCGCCAGCGCGGGATCGCCGGGCAACAGGCGCACGAGCAGGAACGTCACGGTGACCGCGAACCATAGCGTGAGAGCGCCTCGCCCCAGCCGACGCGACGCAAAGTGGAACAGCCTCACGCCGCGCCTCCGCCCATTGCGACGTCCCGAAGGCGCGCATTCGGTATCAGTAGAGGAAATCGCGTTTCGGTCACTGAATAAAGTTGCAACGGGCCGGCGGCTCGGTCAATCAAAGGGCGATGTCTTTTGCACATACCTCGGAAGCCGCGCGGGAAGAGCAGCCGCAGGCTGCGACGGTCCCGGCGCTGGCCGTTTCGGGATTGTCGATCCGCTTCCGCTCCCGCTTCGGCGAGGTCGCGGCGGCGAGCGATGTGTCGTTCTCGCTCGCGCGTGGCGAATTGCTGGCGCTGCTTGGCGAATCCGGCTCCGGGAAGTCCGTGACAGCGCGCGCGACGATGGGTCTGCTGACGGGTCCGAATGTTGCGGTGCGCGCCGAACGCATCGCGCTCGCGGGACAAGATGTCGGCGCGCTCGATGAAGAAGGCTGGCGCGCGGTGCGTGGACGCCGCATCGCGATGGTGTTCCAGGACGCGATGTCCGCGCTCAATCCCGTGCTCTCCATCGGCGATCAGTTGGGCGAGACATTCCGCATCCATGAGGGATCGACGGCGCGCGCGGCCCGCGAGAAGTCGATCGAGTTGTTGCGGCTTGTCCGTATCCCGGCGCCGGAGCGGCGCATCGACGATTATCCGCACCAGTTTTCCGGCGGCATGCGCCAGCGCATCCTGATCGCGATGGCGATTGCGCTGCGGCCTGACGTGCTGATCGCGGATGAGCCGACGACAGCGCTCGACGTCACCGTACAGGCGCAGATTCTCGAACTGCTGGATGATCTGCGTCGTTCGCTCGGCATGGCCGTGCTGCTCATCACACACGATCTCGGCGTGGTGGCGAAAGTCGCGGATCGCGCAGTGGTGATGTATGGCGGCCGGATCGTCGAGACGGCGCCTGTGGTCGATCTCTTTGCGCGACCGGCGCATCCCTACACCGAGGGTCTGCTCGCCTCGATCCCCGGCGTATCCGAAAGCGAGGACCTGGTCGCCATTCCGGGATCGCCGCCCAATCTCGCGCGTTTGCCGCCGGGATGCGCCTTCGAACCGCGATGCCATCGCCGCGTGGCTCGCTGTGCGATGGAGCGGCCTCTGCTCAAGCCGCGAGGGCTGGAGCGCAGCGCCGCATGCTGCGTCACCGAGCCGGAGGCGCGCGCATGACCGACAGCGTGCTCGCTGCGACCGGCCTCGTGAAGGAATATGTGATCGGCCGCGGCCTGCTCTCCGGCGCGAAGCGTCTACGCGCCGTGGATCATGTCGATATCTCTGTGCGCGCCGGCGAGACGCTGGGCGTTGTTGGCGAGTCAGGTTGCGGCAAATCGACTTTGGCGCGCATGCTGGTGGGTCTCGAAACGCCTGACGCCGGCGACGTCGCTTTCGCCGGCCACTCGTTGTCGCGGCGCGATCGCAACGCGCGGCGCGACATCCAGATGGTGTTCCAGGACCCGTTCACGGCGCTCAATCCGCGCATGCTTGTCGCCGACCTCATCGGCGAGCCGATCGACGTCCATGGGCTCGCAAAAGGCCGCGCGGACAGGCGGGTGCGCATCGCGGAACTGCTGACGCTTGTCGGGCTCGATCCCGCGGTGATGAACCGCTATCCGCACGAATTCTCGGGCGGCCAGCGTCAGCGCATCGGCATCGCCCGCGCGCTGGCGCTCGAACCGAAAGTGCTTGTCTGCGACGAGCCGGTCTCGGCGCTCGACGTTTCGGTGCAGGCGCAAGTGGTCAATCTGTTTAAGTCATTGCAGCGCCGCCTTGGTGTTGCGCTGATCTTCATCGCGCATGATCTCGCGGTGGTCAGACATATCTCGCATCGCATCGCGGTGATGTATCTCGGACGCGTGGTCGAGATCGGCGACACGGCGCAAATCTTCGACCGGCCGGCGCATCCCTACACGCAGGCGCTCCTGTCGGCGATCAACGTCGCCGATCCCGTTCGCGCGCGCGAAAGCCGACGCATCCGGATCGAAGGCGATCCCCCAAGCCCGATCGATCTGCCTTCAGGCTGCCGCTTCCACACGCGTTGCTGGAAAAGCGATGGAGCGCGTTGCGTATCCATCGAGCCGCGCCTGGAAGGCCAGCGCGATGCGGCTCATCTTGCGGCCTGTCACTACAGCGGCGATCTGATCGGCGCGCGGAGCAGTTAGCCGCGCGGCTGACCGGGCGCAACGCGCACGACAGGCGGCCCGGCGTCGACGCGGCCGATGACCGAGGCGTGTGGATATCCCGCGGCCTTGATCATCGTCGTCAGATCGCTGGCGTGATCGGGGTCACAGGACACGAGGAGCCCGCCTGACGTCTGCGGATCGGTGAGAAGGTGGCGGCGCCAGTCGGGACAGTCGCCTGGCAGCACGATCGCCTCCTCGCCATAGCTCGCCCAGTTGCGATGCGAGGCGCCGGTGACGAAATTTTGCTGCGACAGCGCCGCCGCGTGCGGAAGCAGCGGCACAGCGTCGATGTCGATCACGAGCGTCGCGTCTGAGCCGCGCGCCATTTCGAGACTGTGGCCGAGCAGTCCGAAGCCGGTCACGTCGGTCATCGCATGGACGGCTCGATCCTTGCCGAGTTGCGCGCCGACCTTGTTGAGCAAAGTCGTCGTCGCGATCATCTCGTCATAGGCGCCGAATGGCAGCGCGTTTTTCTTGATCGCAGCGGAATAGACGCCGACGCCGAGCGGCTTCGTCAGGATGAGCGCGTCGCCGGGTCGGGCGTCGGCGTTGCGGCGCACCTCTTCAGCCTTGCACAATCCGATCACGGCGAGGCCGTAGACCGGTTCGGGGCAGTCGATGGAATGGCCGCCCGCCACGGGGATGCCCGCTTCGGCGCAGATCGAGCGCCCGCCTTCGAGAATGCGCCTCACCGTCTCAGGCGCGATCTTGTCGACGGGCATGCCGAGGATTGCGAGCGCCATGATCGGCGCGCCGCCCATGGCGTAGACATCGGAGATCGCATTGGTCGCGGCGATGCGGCCGAAGTCGTGGGGATCATCGACCATCGGCATGAAGAAGTCCGTGGTCGCGATGATGCAGGTTCCGTCGTCCTGCCGCCACACGGCCGCATCGTCGCCGGTCTCGAGGCCGACCAGCAATTGCTTGTAGGGATGAGCCGCTGTTTGCCCCGACAGCAGCGTCTGCAGCACGGCCGGCGCGAGCTTGCAGCCGCAGCCGCCGCCATGGGCGAGACTTGTCAGGCGGACCTGGGCGCCATCCATGCGTTCATCCTTATTGGGATCGAAAGGGAAAGGAGCACGCGTCGCATTCGCCGTCGATCGCGCTCGCATTCATGCGATGAAACGCGCGCCCTGGCTGGATGCGACTGGCGAAAATGAACTGCGATTTGGCGCCGTATTATTCCGGCGTCTTGGTTGGAGGAAACTGCTGAGGCGGTCCCTTGAGATCGACGCCGCTCGCGAGCGGCGGTTGATCGGCCGCGTCGCTCTTGTTCGTTGACGGGGAAATGGAGCCGGTCTTGTCCGGCTCCTTTGCGCCGCCGCCCCAGCCTGTGCTGCCGCGATTGTCCGGCTTCGTGCCCTCGCTGTGTGTCGGCGCGTCGGTCGGCGCAGACATGTGCTCCTGCGCCAGCGAAGAGAAGGGCGCGGACGCCAACAGGAAAGCTGAAAGCAGGGCGGCGATTTTCATGGCGATCTCCCGTCGGAGGAAATCGCCAAGGCGGCGTCGGGGTTCCCGGATATTCCATCCGCGCGGCCTGAGAGTGTTTGCTCACGCCGCAGTCAGTTCCTTCGACCGGATCATGTAACGGAACGCGTCCGGATCGAGACAGTCGAGGCGCGCATTGGCGGTCTCCGCCTGCGGATACATCAGGAAGCCCAGCCTTGGTCCGGACGAACCTGGCAGGGCGATGTCATGCGCGAAATTATAGGCGAGCCAGTTGCCTTCCCAGGCGCCAAACAGCGTCTTTCGAGCCGCCGCGACTTTCGGATCGCCAAGGGCGAGACTGGTCGCGGGCTCTTCCAGCACGACCTTGCGCACGTCAGCGGGATCGACAGGCGTCCAGCCCAATCCGGCAAGGAATACTTCAGCGCGGCAGTGCTGCGCCCTGGTGATGTTCTCCGAGCCCGCGCCAAGACTCTTGTATCCGAACTTCGACGGGGCGACGCGCACGCCATAGACGTCACGCGCGGGAATTCCGGAGGCGCGCGCGAGGCCAACATAGAGCGCATTCAGGTCGGCGCATTTGCCGCCGAGATTGCCGGATTTCAGCATGGCGGCGATGTCGCCGACGCCGCAGCCGCGCGTTGCGGCGTTCCGGAAGGTGTTCTCCACCACCCATTCATAGATGGCGCGAGCTTTCTCCACATCCGTCGCGGCGCCGGCGGTGATGCGGTCGGCGGTCTCCTTCACGACGCCGTCGGTCGGAATGAGATCCGTGCTTTCGAGATAAAGCGCGCGTTCGGCGGCCGACAGTGACGGGGCGTCGCCCGGTTGATTGAAATCGGTCGCGCGGTCGCGCGTTGCAATCTGGCTTGTCGCTTCCACGAAAGGCGCCTTCTCGCCCGCCGCGAATACGACATGCAGCATCTCCGACCCGTACTTCGGATCGCGGTGAAGGACGGCTTCCCCGTTCGTGCGCCACACATTGCCATTCGCCTGATGCCAGCCGTCCGCCTGCACCGACGGCAGCGGCATCCAGGCCTGCGTCGCGCCCGCGGCGCTAGCGATGTCGAGCCGCGTGGTAATCTCGAAACGCCGCCATGCGCCCGGCTGCGGCGTGAAATCAGGCGTCTGCGCCGCGGCGGCGCGCGGCAGCGCCGCCCCGGCCGAAAAGGCTGCGCCGGCTTTAAGAAGGTCGCGTCGATGAAGCGTCATGGTTCCCTCCTGAATGTCAGTTCTCGATGGCCGCCGGTTCGCCGGCGTTGATCCGGTCGATCAACTCCCGCGGAGCCAGTCCGTCCCAGGCGAAATCTCCTTCAACCCAAAGCCGCGGTTCGAGCCGCGCGTCGAGCACGATCGTCGATGGCAGAATGGTGATGCCCAAGGCCTTCGAGGCGGCGCGGGATTCATCGAGCAGCACCGGGAAATTCACCGGCCGTCCCTCGAGGAAGCGAAGCACGCGCGACTGCGGCTCGGCCACTGAGATAGCCAGAATGGAGAGCGGCGCGTCGCCGGCCCGTTCGGCGAAGCGGCCAAGCGCCGGCAACTCCTCGCGACAAGGCTCGCACCAGGTGGCGAAGAAATGCAGCACGACGACGCGTCCTCGCTGCGCAGCAAGATTTGCTGCAGCGCCGTCAACAGCGGAAAGGGCGAACGCGCGCGGGGATGCGTCTCCCGTCCAAGGTCGAAAAGACCGCTCAGCCGCGTCGGAGTTGAGAGGCAATAAAAATGCTGCAGCGCATGCAGCCAAAGCTGCGGCTACGCGCCAGAAGGTTGCGCCCCGCGCCGCGGGAGCACGCCGTGCGATCACGCAGCAGCTGTGACGACGTTGGCGCTGGCGGTCAACGGGCGTCGCCGCGCTGGCTTCCTATACTTTCATCCACTTTGACATTGGAACATCTCAAATCTACGCTGTGTTACAAAGAGTTGTGGCGCGTGACTCGCGCGCTCGCCGAAATGCCCCCGGTCGGGGCGCTGATTAGGGAGGAAGCCGAATTGACCATCGAACTCTCGCGGCGCCAGTTTGTCGTCGGCGCGAGCGCGGGGGTGGTGGGAACGACGCTTGGGGCGCTTGGTTTTGGAGACATCGAAAGCGCCTATGCCGCGGCGATCCGCCCCTTCAAGCTCGCGAGCCTGACGGAAACGCGCAACACCTGCACCTACTGCTCGGTGGCGTGCGGCATCATCATGTATTCGAAAGGCGATCGCACGAAGGGCGAGAAAGCCGAACTCATCCATATCGAGGGCGACTCCGATCACCCGACCAATCGCGGCACGCTCTGCCCGAAAGGCTCTGCGCTGCTTGACTTTGTCCATGCTCCGACGCGGCTCAAATATCCGATGCTGCGCAAGCCGGGCTCCGACAAGTTCGAGCGCATCAGCTGGGATCAGGCGCTCGATCGCATCGCGCGGCTGATGAAGGACGATCGCGACGCCAACATCATCGAGAAGAACAATGACGGCGTGACGGTCAATCGCTGGACGACGACAGGCGTCCTTGCGGCGTCCGCCACCACCAACGAAACAGCGTGGTGCACCTACAAGGTGGTGCGCAGCGCCGGGATCGTGGCGTTCGACAACCAGGCGCGTGTCTGACACGGACCGACGGTAGCCAGTCTGGCTCCAACATTCGGTCGCGGCGCCATGACGAACTCATGGACCGACATCAAGAACACCGACCTTGTCGTCATCATGGGCGGCAACGCCGCCGAAGCGCATCCCTGCGGCTTTAAATGGGTCACCGAGGCGAAGCACAGCCGTGGCGCCAAGCTGATCGTCGTCGATCCGCGGTTTACGCGCTCGGCCTCGGTCGCGGATTATTACGCGCCGATCCGGCAGGGCACGGACATCGCCTTCCTGCTCGGCGTGATCAACTACTGCATCCAGAACGACAAGGTGCAGTGGGACTACACAAAGATGTTCACCAACGCCTCCTACATCGTGAAGGAGGGCTTTGGTTATCAGGACGGGCTTTTCACCGGCTATAACGAGGAGAGACGCGACTACGACCGGTCGTCATGGGATTACGAGATCGGCGAGGACGGCTTCGTCAAGGTCGACGATACGCTTCAGCATCCGCGTTGCGTCTGGAATCTCCTGAAGCAGCACGTCGCGACCTATACGCCTGATCTGGTCTCGCGCATCTGTGGCACGCCGAAGGACAAGTTCCTGAAAGTCGCCGAGATGATTGGCGAATGTTCCACCAGGAACAAGACCATGACGTCGATGTACGCGCTTGGCTGGACGCAGCATTCAAAGGGCTCGCAGAACATCCGCGCCATGGCGATGCTGCAGCTCATCCTCGGCAATATCGGCGTGCGCGGCGGCGGTATGAACGCGCTGCGCGGCCATTCCAACATCCAGGGGCTGACCGACATCGGCCTGATGTCGAACCTCATCCCCGGCTATCTCACGATACCGACGGAGCGGGAGGCGACGTTTGACTCCTATATGTCGACGCGCGGATTCAAGCCGCTCAGGCCGGGGCAGACGAGCTTCTGGCAGAACTACAAGAAATTCTTCGTCTCGTTCCAGAAGTCCATGTGGGGCGCAGCGGCGACGGCGGAGAACAATTTCGGCTATGACTGGCTGCCGAAGCTCGACCTGCCGTCTTATGACATGCTGCGCATCTTCGACCTGATGCATCAGGGCAAGGTCAACGGATATGTCTGCCAGGGCTTCAACCCGCTGCTGTCAGCGCCGAACAGGCCGAAGCTGACGGCCTCGCTCTCGAAGCTGAAATTCCTCGTCGTCATGGATCCGCTCGAAACGGAGACAGCGCGATTCTGGGAGAATCACGGCGAGTTCAACAATGTCGAATCCTCAAAGATTCAGACAGAGGTGATCCAGCTTCCATCGACCTGCTTCGCGGAGGATGAAGGTTCTCTCGTCAACTCCGGCCGCTGGCTGCAATGGCATTGGTCAGGCGCGACGCCGCCGGGCGAAGCCAAGAGCGACGTCTGGATCATGTCGCAGATCTATCTGCGCATGAAGGCCCTCTATCAGAAGGAGGGCGGCAAGGTTCCCGAGCCGATCCTCAATCTGACCTGGAACTACAAGGACGCCAACGAGCCGACGCCGGAAGAACTCGCCAAGGAGCTTAACGGATCGGTCCTTGAAGATGTCGCGGACCCGAACGATCCGACCAAGGTCGTGCTGAAGAAAGGCGAGCAGCTCGCGGCGTTCGCGCTGTTGCGCGACGACGGCAAGACGGCGGCGGCCTGCTGGATCTATACCGGCTGCTTCACACAGGCCGGCAACATGATGGCCCGTCGCGACAACACCGATCGTGATGACACAGGCGCCTATCCCAACTGGGCGTTCTCCTGGCCGGCCAACCGGCGCGTCCTCTACAACCGCGCTTCCGCCGACATCAACGGCAAGGCGTGGGACGACACGCGCAAGCTGATCGAATGGGACGGGACGAGGTGGGCGGGCTACGACGTGCCCGACATCGCGCCCAACGCGAAGCCCGATCTCGTGATGCCCTTCATCATGAATCCGGAGGGCACGGCGCGGTTGTTCACGCGCGGCATGATGCGCGAAGGGCCTTTCCCGGCGCATTACGAGCCGTTCGAAGCGCCGATCGCCAATCTCGTCGCGCCGAAAGTCCGGGGCAATCCGGCGGCGCGCGTGTTCAAGGGCGACATGGAGCAGTTCGGCGATGCGAAGGAATTCCCCTACGCAGCGACGTCCTATCGTCTCACCGAGCACTTCCATTTCTGGACCAAGCATGTCCAGATCAACGCTTCGAACCAGCCGGAATTCTTCGTCGAGATCAGCGAGGAGCTGGCGAAAGAGAAGAATATCGAGCGCGGCGGCTGGGTCCGCGTCTGGTCGAAGCGCGGCTCGATCAAAGCGAAGGCGGTGGTGACGAAGCGCATCGCGCCCCTGATCTGCGACGGCAAGCCTGTGCATGTCGTCGGCATCCCCCTGCATTGGGGTTTCGTCGGCGCGGCGAGGAAGGGCTTCGGTCCCAATTCGCTGACGCCCTTCGTCGGCGACGCGAATATCGAGACGCCGGAGTTCAAGGCGTTCCTCGTCAATATCGAGCCGACGACGGCTCCGGCGTCTGTCTGAGGGAGGAGATCGATCATGTTTCCCCCGATCCCCAATCCCGACCTGAAGGCGGCGACGAAATTCGGCGAGAAAGATCTGATCCGCCGCTCCGCGTCGCGCGTCGCGGAGCCTGCGCAAAAATTGACGCCGATGGCGAAGCTCATCGACGTCTCCAAATGCATCGGCTGCAAGGCGTGCCAGTCGGCCTGTCTCGAATGGAACGATCTGCGCGAGCCGGTCGGCTTCAATGACGGCACCTACAACAATCCGCCTGATCTGACGCCGACCAGCCTGACGGTGATGAAATTCACCGAATGGGTAAATCCGGAGACGAGGAATCTGGAATGGCTGATCCGCAAGGACGGCTGCATGCATTGCGCCGATCCGGGCTGCCTGAAGGCGTGCCCGGCGCCTGGCGCCATCGTGCAATACTCCAACGGCATCGTCGATTTCGTGCATGAGAACTGCATCGGCTGCGGCTATTGCGTGAAGGGGTGCCCGTTCAACATCCCGCGCATCTCCAAGGCAGACAGCAAGGCCTACAAATGCACTCTGTGCTCCGATCGCGTTTCGGTCGGCCAGGGTCCGGCCTGCGCCAAGGCGTGCCCGACGCAGGCGATCGTGTTCGGCACGAAGGACGAGATGAAGCAGTGGGCCGACGGCCGCATCAAGGATCTGAAGTCGCGCGGCTACAAGAACGCCGGGCTTTACGATCCGCCGGGCGTCGGCGGCACCCACGTGATGTATGTGCTCCATCACGCCGATCAGCCGGAGATTTACGCCGGCCTGCCCAGGGATCCGCGCATCAGCCCGCTGGTCGAGATCTGGAAAGGGGTGGCGAAATATGCGGGGCTTGCGGTGATGGGCGCTTTCGCCGTGTTCGGCGTGCTGCATCACGCCGTGATGGGTCCGAACCGCGTGACGCGCGAGGATGAAAGCGCCGCCAAACAGCTCACGGAGACGCAGTCATGAGCGCTGACGAAATGCGCGCTGACGAGGCGAAACCGGGAGAGAGCGTTCATCGCGGCGACCCCGTTGTCGTCGATCGCTACACCGCCGGCGCAAGGATCAATCACTGGATTACGGCGGCTTGCCTCATCCTGTTGGCGATCTCCGGGATGGCTTTGTTTCATCCGAGCCTGTTTGGGCTGACCGCTCTGTTCGGCGGCGGCCAGGCGACGCGCGCGATCCATCCCTGGATCGGCGTAGTGCTGTTCTTCTCCTTCTCCGGCCTGTTCCTGCGTTTCTGGCGGCTCAATCTGTGGAAAGGCGCCGACACGACGTGGCTCGCGCGCCTCAACAAGGTTCTCGGCAACCGCGATCACGAAGATCCCGATCTCGTCGAGATCGGCAAATACAACGCCGGCCAGAAGATGGTCTTCTGGGGCATGACGCTGTTGATCCTGACGCTGATCGGCAGCGGTCTCGTGATCTGGGATGAATATTTCGCATCCTACACCACGATCACGCAGAAGCGCCTCGCGGTTCTGCTCCATGCCGGCGCTGCGGTCGCGATCATCTGCATCTGGATCGTCCATGTCTACGCCGCGATTTGGGTGCGCGGCACGATCAGCGCCATGACGAAGGGCCAGGTGACCGGCGGCTGGGCGTGGCGGCATCATCGCAAATGGCTGAGGGAGCTTGTCACGGGCGGTCCTCGCCCGGCAGAATGAGCGCGCGCCCGCGTCCGGCGGGCGCTCGGCGCTGAACGTGGCCCGTGTGGTTCGTGAGGTAGCAATTGAGTGAGTCAGGCGCGCCATCGCGCGAGCCCATTCCCATCGGCGAGATCGCCGCTCCGCCTTTCGCGCGGCTTCCCGAACCGGAAACTCATTTCCGTCTGCGCGCCCAACGTTTCGCCCTGCTCTCGCAGGGACATCAGCTCGAACCCTATTTGCGCTTCATGGCTGGCCTCGCTGAAGCGCAGCATCGTTGTCAGCCCGGCCTGCCGGAGCCGAGGCTGCCTCAACAGGAGCTTCGGGAGCGCGCCCGTCAGCACGCTATGCCGCCGCTCGATCGCGCAAAGTCGATCGACGCGACATTCGAGGCCACGCTCGACTCGCTGTTCTCGCTTGCGCCTGAGATCGAGATGCCCGCGGCGGCGCGCGAGGCGCTTGATCGCGCAACGCGCATGGACGTTGCCGCGCGCAACGTGATGATCGATGACATCCTGTCGAACGCGACCGCTGTCGAGCGGCTTGGCGAACGCGTGTTCTTCGCGGCGGCGTTGCAGGTGCATTTCGCGCGCCTTGCGGCCCGGCTCGACGCTGACAGGCTCGTTCCGGTCGGTGACGGCGTCTGTCCGGTCTGCGCGTCGCCGCCGGTCAGCAGCATGGTGGTGGACTGGCGCGGCGCCAGCAACACCCGCTTCTGCGCCTGCTCGCTATGCGCGACGCTCTGGCATGTCGTGCGCATCAAGTGCGCGTGTTGCGCCTCGACGAAAGGGATCGCCTATCGCGAGATCGAAAAGGGGCCGGGCTCCGGGATCATCCGGGCCGAGACTTGCGAGTCCTGCCATTCCTACATGAAGATTTTCGAGCAGCGAAAGGAGCCGTCTGTCGATCCTGTCGCGGACGATGTTGCAAGTCTGGGCCTTGATCTTCTCGTGCGAGAGGCCGGCTATCGGCGGGGAGGCGTCAACGCCTTCCTGCAAGGCTACTAGCGACAGCGGAACGCTTCATGAGCGCGCGCGCAAAAGAAGAGCCTGTCGCCAAGCGTCCGCCTTCGGTCGACGCAGTGATGCGCACAACGGTCGCAATGGCGGCGGCGGCGCAATATGGCAGGCCGATTGTGGTTGAAGCGGTGCGCCAGACGATCGCCGCCGCGCGCGCCTCGGGAGCGCCGACCGAACCAGAACGTCTTGCAGCGATTGCGACAGAGCGCGTAGCGATTAATTCACAATTGAATCTGCGTCCTGTCTTCAATCTCACCGGCACGGTGCTGCACACCAATCTCGGACGCGCGCTGATCGCGGAGGAGGCGATCGAGGCGGCGGTCGCCGCCATGCGCTCGGCGGTCGCGCTGGAGTTCGATGTCGACAGCGGCCGACGCGGCGAGCGCGATGATCATCTTCGTGGGCTCCTGCGTGAGCTTACCGGCGCCGAGGACGCGACTGTCGTCAACAACAACGCCGCCGCAGTGCTTCTCGCGCTCAATACTTTCGCCGGGGCGCGCGACGCCATCGTTTCGCGCGGCGAGTTGATCGAGATCGGCGGCGCGTTCCGCATGCCTGACATCATGGCGCGTGCGGGCGCGGCGCTGATCGAAGTCGGCACGACAAACCGCACGCATCCCAAGGACTATATTTCCGCGATCAGCGAACGGACGGGCCTCATCCTCAAGGTCCACACATCGAACTATCGCATCGAAGGCTTTACGACGGAGGTGCCGGCGCGCGATCTCGCGAAAATCGCGGTGAAGCATCGGGTCACGCTGATGAATGATCTCGGCTCGGGCACGCTGATTGATTTGCGCAGGCTGGGCCTCGCGCCGGAGCCGACTGTCGCGGAAGCTGTCGCCGAAGGCGCCGATCTCGTTACATTTTCCGGCGACAAGCTGCTGGGCGGGCCGCAGGCCGGCTTTATTGTCGGGCGTAAGGATCTCATCGAGCGCATCAACCGCAACCCGATGAAGCGCGCGCTGCGCGTCGACAAGATCAGGCTCGCGGCGCTCGAAGCCACGCTCAAGCTCTATCGCGATCCCGATCGTCTTTCGCAGCGCCTGCCGACGATGCGTCTGCTGGCGCGGCCGAAGGCCGACATTGCAGCGCTCGCCGCGCGCATCGCGCCTGCTGTCGGCAAGTCGGTCGGCGATCGCTTTATCGTCGAGGTCGTCGAGTGCGCCAGCCAGATCGGTTCCGGCGCCTTGCCGGTCGACAGCGCGCCGAGTGCGGGGCTGCGCATTGCGCCCGCGTCAAAAGCAGGCGGGCGGGCGCTCGACGCGGTCAGCGCCGCCTTCCGGCGGCTTCCCATTCCCGTGATCGGACGCATCGAGAAGAGCGCGCTCGTGTTCGATCTGCGCTGCCTCGAAGATGAAGCGGGCTTCACCGCCAACCTCGCCTCGATCGACATAAAGGAGCCGCGCGATGCGCTGGCTTGATGCGATCAGAAAGCGGCGAATCGAGCCGTCGGACGCGCGGGCGCAGATGGCTGAGGCGCTCGATCTGGCGGCGCGCGGCGATCATGAAGCGGCGCTGGCGATCTGGTCGCCGCTCGCTCATGCCGGCGTCCCGCGCGCGCAGAATAATATCGGCGCCTGCTTCGCCGAAGGGCTGGGAGTTGAACGCGACCCTGCGCTGGCGCTGAGATGGCTGACGCTCGCCGCGGAGAATCGCGATCCTGTCGGCCAGCGCAATCTCGCCGCTCTCTATTTCCGTGGCGATGCGACGGAGCCTGATCTTGAGCGCGCGGCGGAGCTCTATCGCGCCGCGGCCGAGGCAGGCGACGCGCCGGCGCAAGACATGCTGAGCTGGATGCTGCTGGAAGGCGAAACGATCGCGTTCGATCCGGTCGAAGCGCGCCGCTGGGCCGAGGCCGCCGCGGCGCAGGGCGTCGCCTCCTCCATGACGCGTCTCGGCATGATCTATCACAACGCGCTCGGCGTGGAGCGCGACGCGCGCATCGCCGCCGAATGGTGGGCGAAGGGCGCGGCCGCAGGCGACGCCGACGGCCAGGCGATGCTGGGGGCTGCGTTCCATCTCGGCGCTGGCGTCCCGCAGGACGCCGTCGCCGCTTTCGCGCTTCTTCTGCGCGCGCGAAAGGGTGGCAGCGCGCTTGCCGATCCCTTCTTCGATGTTGCGCGCCGCGCATTGAATGACATCGAGCTGCGCGAGGCCGAGTTTCGCGCCAGCGCGCCTCTACCCGAGATCGCGATATGATCGTCGGCACGGCGGGTCATATCGATCACGGCAAGACATCGCTCGTGCGCGCGCTGACCGGCGTCGACACCGATCGGCTTAAGGAAGAAAAAGCGCGCGGCATCTCGATCGAGCTGGGCTTCGCCTATTTGCCCGCGCCTGACGGCGACGTGATTGGCTTCATCGATGCGCCAGGCCACGAGAAATTCATTCACACCATGCTGGCCGGCGCGAGCGGCGTCGATTTTGCGTTGCTGATTGTCGCCGCCGATGATGGCGTCATGCCGCAGACATCGGAACATGTAGCCATCCTCGACATGCTCGGCGTCAGGCGCGGCGTCGTTGCGCTGACAAAGAGCGATCTCGTATCGCCGGAACAGCTGTCCGAGGTCAGCATCGATATTGCACGGCTGCTCGCGCGCACGGTGCTCGCAGGCAGTGACGTGATCCCCGTGTCGAGCGTGACAGGCGAGGGGATTGATGATCTTCGCGAGCGGCTCTTCGACGCGGCGCGCGCGACTTCGACAAAGCCCGCCGACGGCCGCTTCCGCCTCGCTGTCGACCGCTCGTTCACGCTGGCCGGGATTGGAACCGTCGTGACAGGCACGGTTCTTTCAGGCGCGATCACGGTACAGGACAAGGGGTTGATCAGCCCCTCCGGGCTTGAAGCGCGGGTGCGTTCGATCCATGCGCAGAACCGCGCCTCGGAGCGCGGCGTCGCGGGCCAGCGCTGCGCGCTCAATCTCGCCGGCGATGGAATCACGAAAGAAGCGATCGCGCGCGGCGACATGATCGTCGATCCGGCGCTGCATGCGCCGACCGATCGCATCGACGTCACGCTGCGGCATCTATCCTCGGAGTCGAAGCCGCTCGCGCAATGGACGCCGGTGCGATTCCATCATGCAGCGGTCGAAGTCGGCGCGCGCATCGTGTTGCTCGGCGATGAGCCCATCGCGCCGGGATCGGAAGCGTTCGCGCAACTCGTTCTGGAACGGCCAGTCTGCGCCGCAGTTGGCGATCGCTTTGTCATTCGCGACACGACGGCGCAACGCACGATCGGCGGCGGCGCCCTCATCGATCTGCGCGCGCCGGCGCGTAAGCGCCGCACGCCTGAACGCCTTGCGCAATTGCGCGCATCCGCTCTGCGCGAACCGTCCCAAGCTTTGGCGGCGCTTCTCACATGCGCGCCATTCGCCGTCGATCTGACAGGCTTCGCGCGCGACCGCGCTCTGTCCTCCATGCAGATCGAGAGCATCGTTGAGAGGCTCGAGGTGATCAGTGAGACCGTCGAAGGGCGCGACATCGCTCTCTCGCTTGCGATCTGGCGGAGCTTTGTTGCGAATCTGCATGCTGTTCTCGGAAGGTTTCACAGCGACAATCCCGACCTGCCTGGCGTCGGCCTTGAGCGGCTGAAGCTTCAGCTTGAGCCTCGCCTGCCGGCGCCGGTTTTTCGCGCCTTTCTCCGCCGTCTGGCGAAGGACGCGACGATCGCGCTCGACGGCGCCTGGGTGAGGCTTGCAGGCCATGAGACGCGGTTAGCGCCCGAGGACGAAAAAATCTGGGCCCGCATCGAGCCGCTTCTCTCGGGGGATGAGCGGTTTCGACCGCCGCGCGTCCGCGATATCGCCAATCTCCTTGCCGCGCATGAGGCGGATATCCGTCGCATTCTGAAAATCCTGAGCCGCATGGGCCGCGTCGACGAGATCGCCCATGATCATTTCTTCCGGAGGCCGACGGTCGCCGAGATGGTGGATATCATCGCCAGGATCGCGGCCGGCGCCGAAGGCGGACAATTCACGGCGGCGCAGTTTCGCGATCGCGTCGAGAGCGGGCGCAAGGTCGCCATCCAGATTCTCGAATTCTTCGATCGTCACGGCGTCACGTTGCGGCGCGGCGATCTGCGCCGCGTCAATCGACATCGACTTGATCTGTTTCGTGTCGTCGTCGGAGACGAAAACACAACCGTTCATGGAAGAGATGCGTCCCCGGTGGGGCGTCCGGACTTCAAATCCGGGAAGGGCCGCGAGACGGTCCTTGGTGGGTTCGACTCCCTCTCTCTTCCGCCAAATTCCGCATCGCCGAAGGTCGCGTGATGACGGCTCCGCTCTCGTCGTGGCTCGATGCGCTCGAAGCGGACGCCGCTCGCGCCAATGCAGCCGAAGACGCGTTTCGCCGCGAGATCGTCACGCGCGCGAAAGAGCTGGAGCGGGAGCGCTCCTTCGCTTTCCGCCGGCTCAATCTGATGCGCGCCGTGGCGGACGCGATCGCGACCATCGAGGACAGAAAAGCGGTTGACGCTTATGCGGCGGCGACTTTGCGCGCACGTCTCGGATGGGCGAGCGAGAGTGAAGCGAGGACGGAAGTGCTGCAACGCTTCGCCCCGGTCGCTCAGGCGATGTTCGATGAAATGGCGCCGGCCGACGAAGAACGGCCGCCGCGCGACCTGGGCGCCGCGCTTAGGGAATTCGAGGACTGGTATGCCGCGACGCATCCTGTTCCGTTCTGGGCGCTGTTCGAGAATGTCATGCCGGAGACGCCGCTTGTCGATTTCTGATCCGCGCGGCACGGATTTCGATCTGTGGCTGAGGCAGGAGTTCGCGCGCGCCGGCGATTTCACGGCGCTGGTGGTGCTGGTTTCGATCGGCGAGACGAAGGTCAGGCCGCTCTGCTCCACTCATCTGAACGTTATGGGCGACGAGGTCGAGTGGGCCGAGATCGTCGCGCTCCTCGCCGCCTCCGGGCAGGAGTGGGATGGCGTCTGCTTCTTTCCAGAAACCGCCAGGGATGGTGGGGCGCTCGACAACGCCACGGCGCGATGGCGGCTGCGCGCGCTCGAACAGCAACTCGATGACGACCGTCTCGTTCTCAATGAGGGCCATTTCTTCGACAAATGGGGCCGACGGTTGAAAATCGAGGAAACGCCGACTCAATAGCTGCGGGGGCCCGCTTAAGGCCGGATGAGCGGTCACTAATAACACAATATCCTTCCATAAATATACAAATACGTTGCCGCGGATGCATGGAGGGTGTAGGTCTCGGCCGAGAAGACAATTCCGGGAGGCGTCGCCATGGATCTGGGTCTCAGGGGCAAGAAGGCGATTGTCACCGGAGCGACCCGGGGCATTGGGCGGCGGACGATCGAGCTTCTTGCCGCCGAAGGCTGCGACATCGGCTTCTGCGCCCGCAAGCCGGAAGAGGTCGAGGAGGCGGTGGGCGCCTTGCGGAAGCTCGGCGTCAAGGCGGTCGGCGGCGTCGTCAACGTCAAGGACGGCGAGAGCTACAAGGCCTGGCTTGCAAAGGCAGCCGAGGATCTTGGCGGCTGCGATATCTTCGTGCCCAACGCCAGCGCTGGCGGCGGCATGGACGGCGAGAAGAACTGGTATCGTAATTTCGAAGTTGATCTGATGGGCGCGGTGCGCGGTTGCGACGCGCTCATGCCGGCGCTGAAGAACTCTGAGGCAGGTGGAATCGTCTTCATCGCCACCACCGCAGCCGTCGAAACCTTCGTTGCGCCCATGGCCTACAATGCGCTCAAGGCGTCGCTGATCACTTACGCAAAGCAGCTTTCGCAGACCCTGTTCAAGCGCAATATCCGTGTGAACGTCGTGTCGCCGGGTCCGATCATGATCGATGGCGGCGCGTGGGATCAGACGCGCGCGCAGCAGCCTGATTTCTACAATTCGATTCTGGCGCAGCAGCCGAACGGCCGCATGGGCACGGCCGACGAAGTGGCGCGCTGCGTGGTGTTTCTCGCGAGTCCCGCGGCAGGCTGGGTGACGGGAACGAATCTCATTGTTGATGGCGGCTTCACCAAGCGGGTGCAGTTCTGACCGGCCGCGGCGCTATCCGTCATGCGAAAGAACATCTTGGTTGTCACCAAGGGGCATCCGTTCGACAAGCCGGCCTTCTCTGAGTTGTTCGATTCCATGCGCGGCCTCACATGGACGCATGTCGAGCAGCCTGCGGCGCTGCATCTCTTTCATCCCGATGCCGCGAAGGAGTTCGCGGCTTTCGTGCTCTACGACGTGCCGGGCGTCGAGTTCCGCACGCCCGAGCCGCCGGTGTTGCGCGATCCGCCCGAGCATTTCAAACGCGGCTTCGAGGCGCTGCTGGATCAAGGTTATCCCTTGATTTTCCTGCATCACGCCATGGCGGGCTGGCCAGCGTGGGATGCTTACGCCGAGGTGATAGGCGCGCGCTTCTTCTATCAGCCGGGAAGTTACAAGGGCTGCGCCTATCCCGACTCCGGCTATGTCTTTCCGGTCAAGCATCGCGTCAGGCCCGTCGCCGCGCATCCCGTCACGGCAGGCCTCGAAGATGGTTTCGAGATCGAGGATGAACTCTATCTCTTCCAGATGCTCGAAGACGACATTGTTCCGTTGATGCGCAGCGACCATCGGTTCGTCCGCGACAATTTCTATTCCGCCGCTCTGGCGCTGAAGGCGCGGATGTGGTCGCGCGAAGGCTGGGAGCATCCGGAAGGTTCAAATCTCGTCGCCTGGGCGCGACGCGCGCGCAACAGCCCCGCTGTCGCTATCCAGTGCGGCAACGATGCGTCCGCCTATCGCAATGAAGGTTTCCGGAAGCTTCTCCGCAACGCGATCGACTGGGCGACGAGTGAAGAGGCGCTGACATGGGCGCGACAGCACTGAATTCCGCCGCTGAGCTCGTCGCCGCGCCGCAGGGAAGCGGCGCGATGCTGCATCTGCAAACCGTTGGCGGCGCGCTCGCCGCCGCTGCGACGCGCTGGGGCGATCGCGACGCCTATCTCATCGGCGAGCAAAGGCTGACCTATGCGCAGCTTTTCGAGAATGCGATCGATTGGGCGCGCGCGTTGATCGGCCTCGGCGTCGGCCCCGGCGATCATGTCGGCTTGCTGATGCCGAACTCGGTCGAATATCTCCTGCTGTTCCATGCCGCGACCATGATCGGCGCCCGCGCCGTCACCATCAATGCGCGTTATCGCGACGACGATCTTCTCTATGTCATCGACAACGCCGATGTCGGCTTTCTCTTCATCGGCGGGCAAGCGCTGCCGCACACCGATTATCGCGCCATGCTGGCGCGCGTTTATCCCGAGCTTGCGGAGTGGCGGAAGTGCGAACCGCTTCAGCTGGCCGCCGCGCCGAAGCTCCGATCGATCGTCAATCTGGCCGACCCGCGCGAGGATGCATGGCCTCAGGAGGCTGATTTTCTCGCCGGCGCAAATTCAGTTTCGCGCGGAGACGCGCTGACCTGCGCGGCAAGCGTCGGCCCCGGCGACACCTGCATCATGATGTTCAGCTCTGGGACCACATCGCGTCCCAAGGCCTGCATGCTGTCGCATCTCAACATCTCGCTTGCGGGGCAGGCGTTGGCGAAGCGCTTCCGCATGAGCGAGCGCGACCGCATCTTCAATCCAATGCCATTCTTTCACATGTCCACCATGCTGCCGCTCGCGGCCTGTCGCGCGTCGGGCGCGGCCTTCCTGGGGCAGATGCATTTCAACGCAGGTCTTGCGCTGGAGACGATCGAATGCGAGCGCGTGACGATCTCCTACACATCGTTCCCGACGATCAATTCGGCGATGACCGATCACGCGGATTTTCCGCGTCGCGATCTCTCGTCGCTGCGCGTTCTCCATTCCGTCGGCCCGGCCGACCTCTTGCGCCGCTATGTTCGCGCGTTTCCGGGGACTTACATCGTCAATGCTTATGGTCTGACAGAAGCGACAGGCGTTCCCGTCTGGAGTGATCTCGACGATCCCCAGGATCTGTCGCTCGTCACTTCGGGGAAACCTTTTGAAGGGCTCGACGTCAAGGCGTTCGATATCGAGACGCACGCCATACTGCCGCCAGGCGAAAATGGCGAGCTCTGGATACGCGGCTGGAGCCTCTTCCAGGGCTATTACAGGGATGAGAAGCGCACGGCGGAAGCGTTGACCGGCGACGGCTGGCTGCGCACCGGTGATATCGGATCGGTCGATGAAAGCGGTCGCGTCTCCTATGCCGGGCGGCTGAAGGACATGCTCAAGATCGGCGGCGAAAATGTCGCGGCGATCGAGATCGAGAATTATCTCTGCACGCATCCGGCCGTACAGATCGCGCAGGTGATCGCGGTTCCCGACGAGCATCTGTTCGAGGTCGCGGCCGCCTTCATCGAGCTGCGCCCGGGCGCAGCGGCGACCGCCGAGGAGATCGCGCGCCATTGCGTCGGCAAGATCGCAAGCTTCAAGATTCCGCGTTATATCAGCTTCGTGTCGGAATGGCCGATGAGCGCGACGAAGATCCAGAAATTCAGGCTGGCGCAGGATTTCAGGCCGGATGGCAAGATCGATGTACGCGCTCTCGTAGCGCCGGAGCAAAGGGCCTCATGATGCGGCGCGCTCGGCGCGCGCCTTCGCCGCCGCATCGATGATTTCCTGATTGCGCGGGTTGCGGCGCAGCGTCAGCCCGCCATTGATCTGCAGATTCTGGCCGCTGATGAAGGATTCGTCCGAGGCGAGCCAGAGGGCCGCCTGCGCCACGTCGTCCTGCGTGCCGACGCGCCCCAGCGGATATTCCTTGCGAAACGCCTCGATGACAGCCTGATTGCGGAACGCTTTCGCTGTCATTGGCGATTCCGTGATTCCCGGCGAGATCGAATTCGCCTTGACGCCGCGCGCGCCGAATTCGTTGGCGACGCAGCGCACGACATGGTCGGCGCCAGCCTTCGCGCCCATATAGGCGGCGTGATCCTCCAGCATGATCGTCGCTGTCGCCGATGATATCTGGATGAGCGATCCGCCATTCGTCATCACGCGCACCATCGCCTGCATGAAATAGAAGGGGCCGACGAATTGCAGCGCCGTCATCGCCTGCAACTCTTCCTCGGTCGTCGAGAGGAAGGGTTTTACAAGTCCCCATCCCGTGGCGTTGACGCCGATGTCGACTTTCCCGAATTTCGCGACAGCGGCGTCCGCCAGCGCCTCGACCTCGCTCTTGCGGGTGATGTCGCACAAGGCAAATCCACCACCGATTTCTTCCGCCAGCGGCGCCAGATGCTCTTCCCTGCGGCCGGCGACCATGACGCGCGCGCCTTCCCTCGCGAAGAGCCGCGCGATCGTCTGGCCCATATTGTTGGCGCCGGCGGCGCCGATGATCACCGCGACCTTGCCCTCGATGCGTCCCATGGCGTTCTCCAGATCTATGATGAGTTGGCGCCGCGATTTCCCGCGGCTGCGATGATTCCGCGCGCGGCGTCGACCGCGCGGCGGGCGCGTTCGAGAGCGCTCACGCCGTTGTCGCGCAGGCGGCGTGAGGGCGCTTCGACGTCGATCACGACATCAGGCGGCAACGAGGCGACAAACCGCGTCAGATCGAATTCACCCTCGCCGGGGATCGCGCGTTCATCGATCGCTTCCGCCATCTGCATCTCCGGAGCGATGCGCAAGGGGCCGTCGCAGATCTGGGCGTAGCCGATGAGGGAGGGCGCAAGGCCGCTCAGCCCATCAAGGCCGCCATCGTTGCGATAGAGATGCAGCGCGTCGAGCGCGATCGAGGCGTTGGCGGGTTTCCGGCCCGACAGGAATTTCTGCGTCGCTTGAAGCGAATTGACGATTGAGAAGGCGTTGAACTCGATATGGACGGCAAGATCAAAGCTCGCCGCGCGCTCGCACAGCGCCGCGAAATTGTCGAAGGCCCGGGCGTCGTTGGCGTCGGCGATCTGCGCTGTCAGTCGCGCGGCGCCGATCGCCGCGCCCATCTCCAGCGCCGCGTCGAAATCGCCGGGGCGTGTCGATGGCCTGATGATAAAGACTTCGAGATTATGGACGCGCACGCCGGTTGCATCGAGCCGCGCGATCAGCGCGCGCCGCGCCGCATCGCCTGAGATGACGGGGAAGGGATCATTGTCGCGCTGCGCGCCGCGCACGAAGACGCCGACATACCGGCAGCCCGTCGCCGCGGCGATGTCGACCAGTTCCGGCGCGGGGACGTCGCTGACGGTCAGATGATGCAGCGACAGGAGGTTGTCGCGGGCAGTCATCCGAGGGAGCTCCGGCAGCGCGGCGGTTCAAGTAATCTGATGTGCGGAGCGCTTGACACAGATATATTGATATCACCATTATTGTATAATAATAAAGAGGCCTCCCCATGCCGGCGGCCGCTCCGAGAGGAGACGCGGATGGAAACGCAATTCGACGTGGTCGTTCTGGGGACAGGGGCTGCGGGCCTCGTCGCGGCGCTCGCAGCGCATGATTCAGGCGCAAAGGTCGGCGTCTTCGAGAAGGCTGACGTGGTCGGCGGCACGACGGCCCTGTCCGGCGGCGTTTGCTGGATGCCGAACAACCGCGTGGCTGCGGCGGCTGGCATGCCGGATTCGCGCGAGGAAGGTCTCGCCTATCTCCGCTCGCTCTCGAACGGCCTCATCCCGGACGAGCTCGCGGCGGCCTTCATCGATGGCGTCGCGCCGACGCTTGATTATCTAGAGCAGAAAACGCCGCTGAAATTCCATCTCCTGCGCATTCCTGATTATCATCCGGAGCATCCCGGCGGATTGCTGAAGGGCGGCCGTTCGATTGAGCCCGGACTTTTCTCGTTCGAGCGCTTGGGGCCGTGGGGCGATCGCGTCGGCATCGGCCAGTTCTCTGATCCCGAAACCGGCCATGTCTATATGGCGACGATCGAGTCGCCGCGCGGCGGCGGCACGGGCGCGATCGATGAAGCCGAAATGCAGCGGCGACGCGTTGCAAAGATCAATGGCCGTGGTCGCGGCATGATCGGCGCGCTGCTGCAGGCCTGTCTCGATCGCGGTATCGAGGTCGTCACCGGCGCGCGCGGCGTCGATCTCATCATGGAGCGCAGGCGCGTCGCCGGCGTGCGCGTCGTGGTGAAAGGCGAAGAGTTTGACGTCACGGCGCGCCGCGGCGTGGTGATCGCCACCGGGGGATTCGAGTGGGACCCCGAAATGTCGGTCAATTTCCTGCGCGGGCCGATGGAGCATCCCGCCTCGATCCCGACCAATTCAGGCGATGGGCAGAAGATGGCGATGCGCGCCGGCGCCAAGATGGGTGCGATGCGCGAAGCCTGGTGGATGCCGGTCGCGCTGCTGCCCGGCGTCAAGCAATATGGCGAGCAGAAAGTTGTGCTGATCCTGCGCGAGCGCTCGCTGCCGGGATCGATCCTCGTCAACAGGAAGGGCAAGCGCTTCGTCAATGAAGCGACGAATTACAATGCGATCGGCGGCGCCTTCCATCATTTCGATCCCGGCAAATTCGAATACGCCAATCTGCCCTGCTGGCTGATCTTCGATTCAGCAATGGTGAAGCGCTACGGTTTTCTCGATGTTCCCATGGGCGGCGCGATGCCCGGATGGGTTCCCACTGCTTCCACGCTGGCTGAACTCGCCAACAAGGTCGGCATCGCCAGTGATGCGTTGCAAGCGACGATCGCGCGCTGGAACACACAGGTCGACAAGGGCGCCGATGATGATTTCGGTCGCGGCGAGAGCGCCTATGACGGATTCAATGGCGATCTCTCGCAATATCCGGGCAAGGGCGCGACGCTCGGCCGCATCGGAGAGCCGCCTTATTACGCCTTGCAGATTCACAGCAGCACGCTTGGCACCAAGGGCGGGCCGCGCACCGATCGCAATGGCGCCGTTATCGATCATGACGGGTTGCCGATTCACGGCCTCTATGCCGCGGGCAATGCGATGGCGGCGCCGACCGGCATGGTCTATGGCGGCGCCGGCGGCACGCTCGGCCCTGCGATCGTGTTCGGCTATCTCGCGGGCAAACACGCGGCGACGCAGGCGGCGGAGTTTGTAAACGCGTAAGCCTCTCGCCTCGCGTTGATGCTTCAAATGTCGGCCGTCATGCTCGCGCTTGTCGCGAGCATCCACGTCTTGTTTTCTATTTGAAAGGAAGACGTGGATGGCCGGGACAAGCCCGGCCATGACGCGGAGAGATACGTCAAAGTTACAAAGGCTCACACCACGTTGAAATAGTCAGGCACGCCGCCGGGCCATGTGTTGCCCCACATCTGGCCGCCGCCATCGATCGTCAGCACTTCGCCAGTGATGAATTTCGCGCTTGGCGCCGAGAGATAAACGACGCCCTGCGCCACATCCCAGGCATCGCCGAGACGGCGCATCGGATTGCTGTTGGGAAAACGCGTCAGCGCCGTGTCGGAATAGACTTCGAGCCCTTCGGACTGCATCGAGCCAGGCGCCAGACAATTCACGCGGATGCCGAGCGGCGCCCATTCGACAGCGACGCTCTTGCTCATGAAAATCACGCCGGCGCGGGCCGCGCAGGTGTGCGCCACCTGCGGCATGCCGCGAAAGATTGTGGCGACGATGTTGACGATCGCGCCGGGCGCGGCGCGTTCTTTCCAGCGTCGCGCCGCGGCTTGCGTCATATACCATGTGCCGTTGAGATTGAGATCGATGACGGCGTTCCAGCCTTTCACCGTGAAATCGAGCGCGTTTTGCGGATATTGCCCGCCGGCATTATTCACGAGCACGTCGAGCCTGCCGCACTGCTCGAAGACGTCGTCAAACAGCGCGTCGATCTCTTCCGGTTTGCGGATTGACATCGGCTTGCAGACCACTTCGGCGCCAAGCGCTTCCTTCACTTCCGCTGCTGTTTCCTTCAGCTTGTCCTCGCGGCGGCCACAGATCACAACTTTCGCACCGAGCCGCGCGAACAGGAACGTCATGACGCGCCCGAATCCCGTGCCGCCGCCGGAGACGAGATAGACCTGATCCTTGAGAAGATCAGGCGCATAGACGGTCGGCAGCGCTGCGAGATCCGCCGGCGCGAGGCGTTGGCGCCAGCGCGCGAGAACATCCTCGTCGATCACAGGCCCGGATAGTTCCGACATCAAATCATCCCTGCGCGGCGCTCTATCACGCGCCGCCGAAATGCGCCGCGCGCTTCTCGGCATAGGCGGCGACGCCTTCGGCAGCGTCCGCCTGCGGCATGCGCGCGCCGATCTCGTGGCCCGCCTTCAGCGCTTCGTCGAGCGGGCGATCAAGCGACAGCGCATAGAGCTCCTTCGCATAGCGCGCGGCGACGCGGCTGTTTGCGAGAATGGAGCGCGCCAGCGCGCGCGCCTCCTCCATCACGCGCGCGGCGGGAACCACACGCGACACGACACCAAGCTCATAGAGACGTCGCGCCGGCAGCGGCTCACCCGTAAGGATGATTTCCATCGCCGCGCTCCGTGGCGCCAGCCGCGCGAGGCGCTGCACGCCGCCGGCATAGGCGACAAGTCCACGCTTGATCTCCGGCAGGCCAAATGTGGCCGTCTCGCTCGCGACGATGAGATCGCAGGCGAGCGCCAATTCAAGCCCGCCGGCGACGGCGGCGCCGTTGATCGCCGCGATGAGAGGCTTGGGAAAATTACGCTCTGTGAGGCCGCAGAATCCGCGGCCGGGAACGAGGCCCTTGCCGACGCCGATGCGCGCGGCCTCCTTCAAATCCATGCCGGAGCAGAAGGCGCGCTCGCCGGCGCCGGTCACGATAACGGCGCCAATCGAATCATCTGTCTCCGCCTCGGACAACGCGGCGTCGATGGCGTAGGAGGTCGCGGCGTCGACCGCGTTGCTGACATGCGGCCGGTTGATCCGCAGGATGAGAAGCCCGTTCGCCTTCTCGATCTGCAGGCTGTCGCTCTCGTCGGCCATGTCCGCTTTCGCAGGTTGTCACGAAGCCATTTCGGTTGGCGGGGCATGCGTCGGCTGCGCGTAGCTTTCGAGAACGGGCTCCACCCGCAGCGCCGGATCAATCCTGTCGCGGCCGATGCGGCGATCGAGCTCCTGATGCCAGTGATAAATGCGCCGCTCCTGATAGTTGAGCGGCATGCCTGTGAAGCCGCTTGACTCAACCGATTTCTGGATCGCATCGGCGAATTGCAGATCCTCATCGAGAATCTTCAGGAAGTTGGAGAGGCGTACGTCCCAAACCGGCGGGCGCTCGCCTTCGCCCCAGCTTGGCGCGAACCAATGCACCTCGATCGTCATCGAGCGGATATCATCAGGCCAGAAGCAAAGGAAAGGCGCGCCGGCAGGCGCCAGCGGCGAAACGATATTGGGATAAATATTGAGCGAAAGATTGGTCTCGCCGAGATAGGGATCGGCGGTTGGAATCAACGGCAGTCCAACAATGCCCGGATCCTGCCAGCCTTTACGCTTGAACGGCGTCACCATGCGCGAATGACCCTTGTCATAGAGCGTGATGAGCGAGCCGCGATGATCGAGAAAGCGATCGACTGTGTTCTGGTGGATCGATTTGAGATGATAGACTTCGAGAAAGGCGTCGAGCAGCACTTTCACATTGCAGCCGACCTTGATCGTCGTCTTGTCAACGAGGATGAGATTCTCCGGCTGCATCTCTTTCAGCGCGGCGTAGGTTTCGCCGAGCGCGTCCGCGAGCGGTTCGGCGTTCTTGTCGAGATTGATGAAGTGCCAGTTGCCGAGATTTTCGCAACGTACCTCGATCAGCGAGCGGCAAGACATGTCGAGCTCGACGAAATCGCGCTTGTCGCGCAGGTTGATCAATTCGCCGCGCAGATTATAGGTCCAGCCGTGATATTTGCAGGAGAGGCCGCGCGCCTCGCCTGTGTCAGTGGTGACGACGGGCGCGCCGCGATGGCGGCAGGTGTTGTAGAAGCAGCGCACGCGGCCTGTCTCGTCGCGCACGAAGAAGAGCGGCTCGCCCAGACGCTCCCAACGCAGGAACGAGCCCGGTTTTGGAACCTCGTCGCCATGGATCGCATAGACCCATGAACGCTTCCACATCCCGCGCATTTCGAGCGCAAAGAAATCGGGGTCGACATAGCGACCGCCGGGAATATCAGGCATATGCGGAAACTGGTCTGGTGGAGCGGTGCGTGCGGCTTCATAAAGCGCGCCGCCCTCGATGCGCCTGATCTCCTCGACATCCATGGCGGCCTCCGCTGGGGCGTCCTGCTTATAGTGCTTCCGCAGGCTATACGCGGCCTTCAATATACACAAGCGGCGTATTTGTATGACGACCGTTCCCGGGATGACCGCTGCTTCTGGCCGCCGCGCGACGGCGGAAGTAATATGATGCTATTACAGATATTTAGGATTTGTCGGCGAAACCTGCCGCCCGGAGCGTCGGCGCAGAACATATAGGCTGGCGGCGTCGAAAAGAGCTTCTGAAGGCGTCATTCTAGGCCAAAAATTACAATTATAGATCAATATCCGTATACAAGTTTGACTTGGCCGGGTCGCGCCTTCATAGTCGCGGCAAGGAAATAGTCGAGGATGGGAAACAGCTCGGTGTCGGCCGGCGATCGGGATTCCACTTGTTCCGTCGTGATCGTCGGCGCAGGCCACGCCGCCGCGCAGGCGGCGCGCTCGTTGCGCGCCAACGGTTTCGACGGCCGGCTGATCATGGTCGGCGCTGAAGATTGGCTTCCCTATGACCGGCCGCCTCTTTCCAAAGAGCGGCTGACCCAGGACGGGCCTGTCGACCGCCTCTTGCTCAATCCCGACACTTTTTATTCCTCGCACAAGATCGAACTTGTATTGGGAAGCGCCGCGACGGCGATTGATCGCGACGCGCGTCATGTGACGCTCGCGAATGGCGAGCGCCTTTCCTACGATCGCCTGGTGCTCGCGACCGGATCGCGCGTGCGGCGCTTGCCGGATTCAATCGCAGGCGCGGAGCGGGCGCTTTATCTCAGATCTTTCGCGGAGTGCGCCGTGATCCGCGCGCGTCTGGCGAATGCGCGTCGCGTCGTGGTGATCGGAGCGGGCTATATAGGGCTCGAAGTCGCGGCGTCGATCAGAAAGACGGGCGCGGCCGTGACGGTGATCGAAGCGGCGGATCGCGCGCTGGCGAGAATCGCATCGCCACATATTTCACAGCTGTTCGAGGCCGCTCATCGCGCCTGGGGTGTGACGATCCTGACAAATGCGAAAGTGAAGGCGATCGAACCAGACGCGGTGTTGATCGAAGGCCATCCGCCGGCGCCAGCCGATCTGGTTATTGCGGGCATAGGCGGAGCGGCTGAGGATTCGCTTGCGCGCGGGGCCGGCCTGCTCTGCGATGACGGCGTGCTGGTCGATCAGCAGGGGCGCAGCAGCGATCCCGCGATTTTCGCCATCGGCGACGTAGCGAAGCCGGTGGTGAATGGCGCGCGTCTGCGGCTCGAATCCGTGTCCGCCGCCGTCGCGCAGGGCAAGGCGGTCGCCGCGGCGATCATGGGACAGCCTGCGCCAGCAGACGAGACGCCCTGGTTCTGGTCCGATCAGTTCGATCTGAAACTGCAGATCGCCGGCGTTCGCGGCGCCGACGATGTTGCTGTTGTGCGGCGACGCGAAGACGCGCCGGGCCTTGCGGTTCTGCATTGCCGCGATAACAGGCTGACCTGCATCGAGGCCGTCAACGATCCCCGCAGCTTCATGATGGCGCGCCGGATCATCGCCGATCCCGATGCGCGCATCGATCTCGATATCGCCTGCAACGGGGAAATCCCTTTCGCCGAGGCCTTTTCAGCGCAAGCGAGAACGGCGGCATGAGCAGGGTCTTCGGTCCGATCATGCAAAACGGCTACGTCGTACGCGATCTCGACAAGGCGATGAAGCATTGGACTGACACGATGGGCGTCGGGCCCTTCTTCGTCACGGCGAAGATCCCTTTCGCGGAATGCCTCTATCGCGGCGCGCCATGCGACATCGACCTCGCGGTCGCTATCTCCTTCTCAGGCGATCTCCAGATCGAACTTGTCGAACAAAAGAACAATGTGCCGTCGATCTATCGCGATCATCTCCAGCGCTTCGGCGAGGGGCTGCATCACGCCGGCGTTCTCAGCGACGACTACGCCGCCGACGTCGCGCGGCTGACGTCGCAGGGATTCTCAGCCGTGCAGCACGGGAGCGTCACGTCGGGAATGCGCTTCGCCTATTTCGATTCCGATCGCGGCTTTCCCGGCGCCATGGTGGAGCTGATTGAAGGCTCGCCCGGCATGCGGCGTTTCCTCGATCGCGTGAAAACGCAGGCGCGGGAGTGGGACGGTCGCGAGCCGGTTCGCATGCTGTGAGCGCGCGGGACAAGGGATGAAACAGGAATGCCGGTGATCATCGCAACCGACAGGGCGGGGCAGGTTCACGAGGTGAATGCTGAAACCGGCGTGTCGCTGATGGAGAATCTGAAATTCAAGGGCAGCCTCGACATCGCGGCGATCTGCGGCGGCTCCTGCGCTTGCGCCACCTGTCATGTCTATGTCGCCGAGGATTGGCTGGAGCGGTTGGAGCCCGCCGATGGATCGGAGCAGGAGCTGGTGAGCGAGTCCCTGCATCACCGGCCGCAATCGCGCTTGAGCTGCCAGATCAGGGTGTCGGATGAACTTGACGGGCTTCGGGTGACGCTCGCGCCCGAGGACTGATCGCGGGCGTACACAAAGGCAAAGTCGCGCGCCGCTTTCTTGTATACTTTGAAGCCAGAAAATTATAACGGTAGCCGACGCTGGGAACATTGACGTGCAGGACCGCCTTTCTCATCCGGCAGCGACCTCGGACGCCTCCGCAGCGCCCGGGAAGATGGCCGCGCTGGACGGGCTCAGGGTTCTCGATCTTACGCGGGTGATCGCGGGACCGCTGGCCGGCCAGACGCTGGCTGATCTCGGCGCTGACGTGATCAAGATCGAGCGTCGCGAGGGCGGCGAGGATCTCCGCTCGCTCGGGCCACCCTGGCTCAAGGACAAGCATGGCGCGGACAGCGAGGAGTCGACTTATTTTCAGGCGGCCAATCGCGGCAAGCGCTCGCTGACGCTCGATTTCTCGAAACCGCAGGGCGCCGAAATCCTGAAGCGGTTGGCGGCGAAAGCGGACGTGCTGCTGGAGAATTTTCGCACCGGCACGCTGGCGCGTTACGGCCTCGGTTATTCCGATCTTGCGGCGATCAATCCCAGACTGATCTATTGTTCAATCACGGGGTTCGGACAGGAAGGCCCTTACGCCGACCGCTCCGGCTATGATTATCTCGTGCAGGCCATGGGTGGACTGATGTCGATCAACGGACATCCCGACGGACATGCGGGCGAGGGCCCGATGCGCGTTGGCGTGCCGATCGCCGACATCTGCACCGGCAATAACGCGACGATCGCAATCCTCGCCGCGCTCTTGCATCGTGAGAAGAGCGGCGAAGGCCAGCATATCGACATAGCCCTGTTCGACTCGCAGGTCGCGATCCTGATGAATGTGCTTGCGGCCTGGTTGAATGGCGGGTCGATCCTGCCGCGCACCGGGAATGATCATCCGACCGCCGTGCCGAACGGGATTTTCCCAACGGCGGATGGCTTTATCCTGATCTCGACTTTCAACGACCGCGAATTCGCGCGCGTCGCGGAAGCGATGGGCCATCCGGAATGGGCGCGCGATCCGCGCTTCCTGCGCTCGCGCGATCGCGTCGAGCATCGCGCGGCTTTGGTTGACGCCATGTCGGATGCGCTGCGCAGCGCGGGCCGGGCCGAATGGATGGAGCGCTTCAACGCCGCCAAGATTTCCTGCGGCCCGATCAACACGATGGCTGATATCGAGAGCGATCCGCAGATCGCAGCGCGCGGCATGATCGTGTCGATGAAGCATCCCGGCAAGGGCGATGTGCGGATGGCCGGCAGCCCGTTGAAATTCTCGGCCACGCCGGTCAGTTATCGCAGGGCGCCGCCGCTCGCCGGCGAACATACCGACGAGATTCTGATGGAGCAGCTTGGCCTCGGGCAGGCTGAGGTCGAGGCGCTGCGTAGCGCCGAGATCGTGTAGCTTGGCGACATGGCGATGGACGAGCAAACTGCTGTCGGTCCGGCGCAGCAATTCCGCCGCTTTCTGGCGGAGGGGCGCTTCATGCTGCAACGCTCGCGGCGGACAGGCCAATGCTTCTTCTATCCCCGCATCTGCGAGCCAACCACGGGCAACACCGATCTCGAATGGATTCTCGCGTCTGGGAGAGGGCGCGTTCATGCGACGACGGTGATGCGCCCGAAACCGCCCGGGCAGCCTTACAATGTCGCGCTGATCGATCTCGCTGAAGGGCCACGCATGATGTCGCGCGTCGAAGGCGTCGCGCCTGAGAAAGTCGCGATCGGCATGGACGTCGCAGCCTCGATCGTTCGCGAAGGCGATGAGCCAATCGTCATTTTCAAGCCGGCGCCATGAGAGAGTCGCTTCGCGGCAGAACGGCGATCGTGGGCGCGGCGACCTGCGGCATCGGCGAGGCGCCGGGATTCGAACCGATCGATCTCGCCGCGCAGGCGAGCCTTCTGGCGCTGGCCGATGCGGGCCTTGCGCTCAAGGATGTCGACGGCCTCTTCCTCTGCCTGCCAACTGACATGCTTTCCGGCCTCGCCTTCGCCGAATATCTCGGCGTGCAACCGAAGCTGACCGACAACAATCGCACGGGCGGATCATCCTTCCTCACCCATACGGTCTGGGCGGCGCTCGCGCTTGACGCGGGTCTCTGTGATGTCGCGCTGATCGCCTATGGCGGCAATCAGCGCACGGCCTCGGGAAAGCTCGTTTCCGCCTTCGCGAATTCGACCTATGAATCCGTCTATCGCCCGGTGATGCCGATCGCGGGCTATGCGCTCGCAGCCTCACGCTACATGCATGAATATGGCGCGACCCGCGAACATCTCGCCCATGTCGCCGTCGCTGCGCGCGAATGGGCGAAACTCAATCCGGAAGCCTTCGCGCGCGACGATCTCACCATCGCGCAATGCCTGTCGGCGCGCATGGTCGCCGATCCCCTCGGCGTGCGCGACTGCTGCCTCGTCACCGATGGCGCAGCGGCGATCGTGATGACGCGCGCCGATCGCGCGCGCGATTTGCGCCGGAAGCCTGTCTATCTTCTCGGATCGGGATCGGCGATCACCCACAAGGAGATCGCCAACATGCCCGATCTCACAATCACCGGCGCGCGCGAATCCGGCGCGCGCGCCTATGCCGAGGCGCGCGTGTCGCCGCGCGATGTCGATGTCGTCGAACTCTATGACGCCTTCACCATCAACACGATCCTGTTCCTTGAAGATCTCGGCTTCTGCGCGAAAGGCGAGGGTGGGCCCTTCGTCGCCAGCGGCGCGATCGCGCCGGGCGGAGAGCTGCCCGTGAACACGAATGGCGGCGGCCTGTCCTGCGTTCATCCCGGCATGTACGGTCTTTTCACGATCGTTGAGGCGGCGCGCCAGTTGCGTGGCGAAGCGGGCGCGCGGCAGGTCGCCAATGCGCGCATCGCCTTGTGTCATGGCAATGGCGGCGTGTTCTCGAGCCAGGCGACGAATATCCTGGGAATCGCGGAAACGCTTTAGGTTTTCGCCGGAGCTGCGGAATGGACCTGCAACTGAAGGGCAAGAAGGCGATCGTGACCGGCGGCACCCGCGGCATCGGGCGGCGCGTCGCCGAGCGGCTCGCCGACGAAGGTTGCGACGTCGCGATTTGCGCCCGCAATGACGTTCTTGTTGAAGAGACGGTGAAAGCCTTGGAATCGCGTGGCGTGCGCGCCTTCGGACGTGCGCTGCATGTGAAGAACGCCGACGCCTATCGCGGTTTTCTCGAAGCCTCCTGCGATTTTCTCGGCGGTCTCGACATTCTCATCCTCAATGTCAGCGCCGGCGGCGGCATGGACAGCGAGAAGAACTGGAATCGCAATTTCGATGTCGATGTCATGAGTGTGGTGCGCGGCGTCGAGACGACGCTGCCCTGGCTGAAGAAATCTCCGGCGGCTTCGATCGTGATGACCGGCACGATGGCGGCGCGCGAGACCTTCGTCGCGCCCATGGCGTACAATTCATTGAAGGCCGCGATTGTCGCCTATTCGCAGCAGCTCGCCCAGCAGCTCATCAAGCGCAACATCCGCGTCAATTGCGTGTCGCCGGGGCCGACGATCTTCGAGGGCAGCGCGTGGGAGATGGTGCAGCTGGCGAGTCCGCGCACTTACAACAGCGTCATCCGCAAGCATCCGGCGCGCCGCATGGCGACGGCGGATGAGATCGCGAACTGCATTCTGTTCATCGCAAGCCCCGCGGCGAGCTGGGTCGTCGGCGTCGATTTTCTCGCCGATGGCGGCTTCACCAAGGGCGTGCATTTCTAGGGCGGGAACGGGAGACAGCCATGGGCATCGAACGGATCAAGCCGACCGACTTCACGCAGACGCCTGTCGAGAAGGCGCCGACCCCGGATCTCGGTCACGGGCTGATCGCAAAAGAGCGCTATATCTCGAAAGAATTCATGCAGCGGGAGTGGGATCATCTCTGGACCAAGGTCTGGCTGATGGGCTGCAACGAGCAGCAGATTCCGGAGCCCGGCGACTATCTCACGACCGAAATTGGCCGCGAGTCGATTCTGCTCGTGCGCCAGCCGGATCGCCGCGTGCGCGCTTTCTACAATGTCTGTCAGCATCGCGGCAACAGGTTGATGGTCGGGCGCGGCAACGCGTCGACCTTCAAATGCGACTATCACCATTGGGAATACAAGCTCGACGGCGACTATTATCGCATTCCCGATCTCGAAACCTTTCCGCAAGGCATGCCCTGCGGGGGCTTAAAGGAAATTCCCTGCGATCTCTGGGGGAGCTTCGTCTGGTTCAGCCTCAACCCCGATGTCGGGCCGCTGAAAGACTATATGCATCCGCTCGCGGAGCATCTCGACCCGTATCATCTCGACCGCATGGTGATGATCCGCGACTATACGGTTGAATGGGATTGCAACTGGAAAACCTCGGTCGACGCCTTCAATGAATCCTACCATGTGCAGGGCATTCACCCGCAGCTTCTCTATTATCTCGACGATTACGACATCCAGATCGACTGCTATGACAGGCATTCGCGTTATCTCATTCCTTTCGCGACGATCAGCCACCGCGTGCGCGAGACGACGGAGATTCCGCCGCTCATCAAGCACATCATGAAGGAGGCGGGCATGGACCCGGCCGAATTCGACGGCCGCGTGCCTGACGTCAGGCGCGCCGTCGCGCGATGGAAGCGCGAACACGGCCCGAAGGACGGGCTCGATTACTCAGATCTGAACGACGACCAACTCACTGACGACTATCACTATCTCGTCTTCCCGAACGTGTCGCTCAACGTTCATGCGGATGATCTCATGCTGTTCCGGCAACGGCCGCATCCGACCGACCCGGACAAGATGTTTTATGATCTCCAGAACTACCGGCTTCTGAAGAAGGATGAGGAAAAACCAAAGCCGCCGCCGCACGAGCATTTCTGTCATGGCGAGAAGTCGCTTGGCCTCGTGCTCGACCAGGACGCCTACAATCTGCCCGGCGTGCAGCGCGGCATGCATTCGGAAGGTTTTCCGGGCCTGTTCATTGGCGATCAGGAGTTGCGCATCCGCCATTTCCACAAGGTGATCGATGACTATCTCAAGCGATAGCGAGCGAGGCGGTTTCAGCGGCGACCTCCCTTCGCGCTATTGGGAGGATATCGCGGTCGGTGAAGAAACGCGGTCCGGCGCCAAGACGGTGTCGGGCGCCGACATGGTCGAATTCGCGCGCAAGTATGATCCGCAATATTTCCACGCCGACGCCGAACTGGCGAAGAAGAGCCTGTTTGGCGGGCTCGTCGGCAGCGGCATCTACACCGCCGCGCTGTGGCGGCAGATGGATCACGAGGTCAATGGCGATATCGCCTGGGTTTGCGGCGTCGCATGGGAGAACGTCAAATGGGCGAACCCGGTGCGGCCGGGCGATGTTCTCGTCGCGACGTCGCGCTGCATGTCGAAGCGCGAGTCGCGCAAGCGGCCTGATGTCGGCGTCGCGACGCTGCATCATGAAGTGTTGCGCGGGGATGGCGAAGTGGTGATGTCATTCGACTCCGTCGATCTCGTCTATCGCAGGCCGGCGGCCTGATATGGCGGACGCGATCGATGTTCGCCTCATCGCTGGCGGAAAATATCACGATATCGATTATGCGCGGCTGCAATTGTTGGCGCTGCTCAGCGAGCATGAACGCGCGCGCGTGCGGATCGCCGAGGATTACGGCGAAGCTGACGAACTCGCGTCTGCGGACATGCTTGTCACCTACACCTGCGACGTCGTGCCCTCGCAGGAGCAGATCGAGGGCCTGAAAGCGTTCCTCTCGCGCGGCAGGCGCTGGTTCGCGCTGCACGGAACCAACTCGACATTCGCAATTGAGACTGACGGCAAAGTGAAGGTTCCGCCGTTGCCGCGCGATTTCTACGAAATGCTGGGCAGCCAGTTCATGGCGCATCCGCCCATTGGGCGCTATCGCGTGCGCAATGCGCAGCCGTCTCATCCGCTGGTCAGCGGCGTCGGCGATTTCCTCGTCGAGGACGAACATTATCTGCAGGAATATCTGCCGGGAAACGAGGTTCTGCTGACGACGCGCTTCTCCGGCTCGACCTCGCTGTTTGAGAAGGATTCATGGCCCGAGCAGGAGCATCAGGCGATGTATCTCAGGAAGGCCCATGGCGGCGAGATCCTCTATCTCACGCTCGGCCATGCGCGGGGCCGTTACGACATGCGGCCGATCGCGGATTTCTATCCCGCGGTCGAGCGTGGCGCCTGGCAGCTTCCGGTTTTTCACGAGCTTTTGCGGCGCGGCATCCGCTGGGCGCTCGAAAAACTCTGATCAGGCTTTGACGAGAATGCGCGCGCCCTCACGCTTGACAGCGTAGCTCGGCAGGTTCGGGCAATTGCCGCCGAGCGAACGACCGCTCGTGAGATCGAAGCGCGCGCCATGCCTGAGACAAGTGATCGTGCCTCCCTCCACGCGGCCGTCGCGCAGGCTGGCGAAAGCGTGCGTGCAGTTGGCGCCGAAGGCGCGCACCGTGTCGCCTTGCCGGAACAGCATCACGTCGGTTGCGCCCGCATCCACAAAGAAGACGCCGCCATCGCGAATCTGATGGAGCGCGGCGACATCCTCGTAATCGTCGGCGGATGGGCCGATCATCGCGTGATCCTTTTCACGTCATTCCGGGGCGCGCGGGACGCGCGAGCCCGGAATCCATAGCATAACGCCAACTGCGCGATGGATCCCGGGCCCGCGCTGCGCGCGTCCCGGGATGACGGCGAAGAGGCGGTCCGGAATCATTTGTTTTAGCTCCGGCGCTGATCAAAGCGTCGGCCGACCATGGCGGCGGCGATATTCACTTTCTGGATGTCGATCGCGCCGCCGGCGATGCCCCAGCCCCAGGAATCGCGCAGACGACGCTCCATTGGATATTCCCTGGAATAGCCATAGCCGCCCATGAGCTGCACCGCCGCGCCAGTCACCTCGCGCGCGATCTCGTTGGAAAAGCATTTCGCCAGAGAAGAGTCGATCACGCTTGGCATCCCTTCCTCGGCGTTCCGTGCGGCGCGGTGGATCAGCAGGCGCGCGGCTTCCACGCGCATCTTCATTTCAGCGAGCTTGATCTGCACCGCCTGGAACTCGACAATCGGGCGGCCGAACTGTTTGCGCTCCTGCACATAGGCGAGCACATCCTCAAGCGCGCCGGAAGCCTGGCCGAGCGCCATCGTGGCGTTGCCGCAGCGTTCGAGATCGAACGCTTCCATCAACTGTTTGAAGCCGCCGCCGGGCGCGACGACGTTCTCCAGCGGAACTTCCACATTGTCGAAATAGAGATCAGACGACGGCACGCCGCGGAAGCCCATGAGCTGCTCCTGCGGCCCGTAACTCAATCCCTTCGCGCCTTTCTCCACCAGCACGGCGCCGATCCCTTTCGCGCCGGGAACGCCGTCGAAACGGCAATAGACGACATAGCCGTCGGCGTGACCGCCGCCGGAGCACCAGCGCTTCGAGCCGTTGATGACGACCTTGTCGCCCTGGATTGCGGCGGAGGTTTTGAGATCGGTGAGCGCACTGCCGGCGTCGGGCTCCGACATGCCGATGGCGATGACGGCGTCGCCGGAACAGACGCGGGGCATGATGCGGCGGCGCAGCGACTCCGGCGCGAAATGCTCGATCGCCCGCGCCGGGCCGACGCAGGATTCGAAAACAGGGAAGGCGACGGCCGAGGAGATCTTCGCGAATTCCTCCACCACCACCAGCGCTTCGAGATTGCCGAGGCCAAGGCCGCCATAGTCGGTCGAGACATTGATGCCGAGGAAGCCGAGCTCCGCGTAGCGCTTCACCCAGTCATGGGGGACCGGCTCGGCCTTCTCCTCCAGCTTTTTGGCGAGCGGCTTCAGCTGCTCCTGCGCGAAGCGGCGCGCCGCCTGCTGCAGTTCGACCTGCTGGTCCGTGAGACGGAAATCCATGGGCGCAGCCCTCCCGCCGGCCCGTCGCGCGAGCCTTGTCAGGTTGCTATTATACAAAACATGGCCCAGCAATATACAAAATTGACATCTGACATGAAGGCATCCATACAGACGGAAAGAGCCCGGCAGGGGAGGAATTGATGCAGCTCAGCCGCGAGGACCTGCTCCGGACCTACCGCCAGATGCGGCTGATCCGGGAGTTCGAGGAGCGGCTGCATGTCGAGAACCGGACCGGAGAGATCGCCGGCTTCACCCATCTCTATGCCGGGCAGGAGGCGATCGCGGTCGGCGTCTGCGAGAACCTCACCGACAAGGACTACATCATCAGCACCCATCGCGGGCACGGGCACTCCATCGCGAAAGGCTGCGATGTCGAGCAGATGATGCTGGAGATCTACGGGCGCGCCGACGGGCTATGCAAAGGCCGCGGCGGCTCCATGCATATCGCCGATCTCACCAAGGGCATGCTCGGCGCGAACGGCATTGTCGGCGGCGGCCCGCCAATCGCGCTCGGCGCCGCCATCGCCTGCAAGCTGCGCAAGGATGGCAGCGTCTCGGTCTCGTTCATCGGCGACGGCGCGTCCAATCAGGGCACTGTATTTGAAGCGCTGAACATGGCCGTGGTGCTGAAGGCGCCGAAGGTCTTCATCTTCGAGAACAACGGCTATAGCGAGCATACCGGCGCGTCCTACGGCATCGGTTGTGATGATCTCGCCGGCCGCATCAGGGGCTTCGGCCTGCCGGTGTTCGAGGCTGACGGCTTCGATGTCTTCTCCGTGCGCGATGCGGCGAAAGCGGCGATTGATCATGCGCGCGAAGGCAAGGGGCCGAGCGCGGTGCTCGCCACCGCGACGCGTTATTTCGGTCATTTCGAGGGCGATCCGCAGCTCTATCGCGCCAAGGACGAGGTCGAGCGATTCCGCAAGGAGAAGGATTGCCTGCTGGGATTCCGCAAGAAGATCGATGAGGCGAAGCTGCTCGACAAGGCGGAGCTCGACGGGATCGACTCCGAGGTGCTGGCGCTGATCGAACGCGCGATGGTCGCCGCAAAGTCCGCGCCGCCGCCGCCTTTGTCGAGCGTGCTCGAAGACGTCTACGTGCGTTACTGAGGCTGTCGCAATGGCTGTGATGACGATGCGCGAGGCGTTGAACGCCGCGCTGTTTCAGGAAATGCGCCGCGATCCCACCGTGATCGTGCTCGGCGAAGACGTGTCGGGCGGCGCCGGCGGCACCTCGGGAACGCGCGACGCCGCAGGCGGAATCTTCGGCGTGACCAAAGGCCTCATCCATGAGTTCGGCGCCGATCGCGTGATCGACACGCCGATCAGCGAATCCTGCATCGTCGGCGCGGCGAATGGCGCGGCGCTCGCGGGGTTGCGTCCCGTGGCCGAGCTGATGTTCGCCGATTTCGTCGGCGTGTCGCTCGACCAGATCTACAATCAGATGGCGAAGTTCCGCTACATGTTCGGCGGCCGCGCGCGCACGCCAGCCGTGATCCGCATGTCCATGGGCGCCGGCATGAACGCCGCCGCGCAGCATTCGCAGACGGTCTATGCGATGCTGACCGCCATTCCGGGCCTGAAGGTCGTGGTTCCCTCCAATCCCGCCGACGCGAAAGGCCTGCTCGCCAGTGCGATCCGTGACGATGATCCCGTGATGTTCCTCGAACACAAGGCCCTCTATTCGCGCAAGGGCGAGGTGCCCGATGGCGATTACGCGACGCCATTTGGCGAGGCGGCGCTGCTGCGCGAGGGCGAGCATGTCACGGTGGTCGCGCTGGCGCGCATGGTGGGTTTCGCCGAGCGCGCGATCGACAAGCTCGCCGCCGAAGGAATCACCTGCGATCTCATCGATCCCCGCACCACATCGCCGCTCGACGAGGACACCATTCTCGAAAGCGTCGTGAATACGGGCCGTCTCGTGATCGTGGATGAATCGCCGCCGCGCTGCAGCCTCGCCGCCGACATCGCCGCGATCGTCGCGCATAAAGGATTCAGCTCGCTCAAAGGTCCGATCATTCCGGTGACGCCGCCGCATACGCCGGTGCCGTTCGCGCGCGAACTGGAGCGCGCCTGGGTGCCGTCGCCGGAGCGCATCGAGGCGGCGATCCGCGACGCGATGAAGGCCGGCTGAGCAAAGCGTCATGTCGAGGATTCATCCGGTCACGCTGCCCAAATGGGGCCTCGAAATGTCGGAAGGCGCCATCGCGGCGTGGCGTCTTGAAGAAGGCGCTGCAGCGGCGAAGGGCGTCGAGCTTGTCGACATCGAGACCGAGAAGATCGTCAACACGCTCGAGGTTGATCGCGACGGCGTTCTCCGGCGCCGTCTCGCGTCCGTGGGCGCGACGCTGCCTGTCGGCGCGCTGATCGCCATCCTCGCCGACGCCGATGTGAGCGAAGCCGAGATCGACGCCTTCATCGCGGGCTATCGGCCTGTGAACGCCTCCTTCGAGCCCGGCGCCGAAGTTGCGCCGCCCTCCAAACAGCAAATCAACAGCGCGGCGTCATCCGCCAGCGCCGCTCCGGCGGTCGCTGAAGCCGTATCCGCCGACGAGATCAAGCGTCGCAACGCTGCGGCCCATGCAAGTCCGATCGCACGCCGGCTTGCGGATCAGCTTGGCGTCGATCTCTCGCAGGTGACGGGAACCGGCAAGGAAGGCCGCATTTCGCAGGCCGATGTGGAGGCCGCTGCGAAGGCGCTGGGGACGGCTCCCGATGCAGCGCTGCCCGATCCTTCCCCACTCTCGGAACCCGCGCCAGCGGCCGTTCCTGAGCCTCTGGCGGGCCCTGCAGCGCGGCGCCTCGCCCGCGAGGAGAATGTCGATCTGCGCGACGTCGCGCCGACCGGCGAGAAGGGCCGAATCCAGAAGGAGGATGTGCGCCGCGCGGCCGAAGCCCGGCGTAGCGGGCCGGCCGAACAGCGCTCGGAACTGACGCCCTGGACGCCGATGCGACGCAGCATCGCTGACGCGCTGCTGCGCGCCAAGCAGACCGCGCCGCATTTCTATTGCGCGATGGACATCTCGCTTGATGCGGCGTCGCCATTCATCGAGCGGCTCAACCGTGACAACGGCGCGCGCGTCACCATCAATGATTTCTTCGTCAAGGCGGCGGGACGCGCGCTCGCCGAGACGCCCGACGTGAACATCCATGTCGAGGCTGAGGGCGTGCGCCGCTTCTCGCGCGTCGACATCGCAATCGCCGTCGCGATCGAGGGCGGTCTGGTGACCCCGGTTCTGCGCGACGTCGATGGGACCGACATCCGCGCGCTGGCGGCGTGCGCCGCGGCACTGGCGAAGCGGGCGCGCGCTCGCACATTGACCTCTGATGATCTCAAGGGCGCAACCTTCACCGTGTCCAATCTCGGCATGCATGGCGTGCGCGCTTTCGACGCGATCATCAACCCGCCACAGGGCGCCATCCTTGCGCTGGGCGCGGCGCGGCGCGAAGCGCGCGAAACGCCCTCTGGAATCGCTTTCGGTTCGGTGCTGACCGCGACAATGTCATGCGATCATCGCGCCATCGACGGCGTCCTCGCGGCGCGCTTCCTGTCGGCGCTGAAGCGGATCGCGGAGGATCCGCTCTCGCTCGTGCTCTGAAAATTACGCCTGCGCCGCAACGCGTTGTGGCGCTGCGTCCGGCTGCGAGATGTAGTCGGCGAGCACGTCGCCCTGCACGGTCGTATGCTTGCGGAACAGCGCGTAGGCCGTTTCTGAATCGCCGTTGAAGATGGCTTTCAGAATGTCGTCATGGTCCTTGAGATTGGCCTCGCGCCGGCCGGGATAGCGAAGCTGGAAGCGCCGGTAGGGCACGAGCATGATGCCGAGCTTGTTCGTCATCTCGATCAGCACATCATTGTGAGTGCCGTCGATGACCTGGAGATGGAAGCGCCGGCTCAGCGTGTAATAGGCGTCGTCGTCGCCGGCGGCGAGCGCGGCGGCCGAACGGTTGTGCGTGTCCTCGATCTCCTTGCGCTCCGACGCAGACATGCGCCGCGCCGCGAATTTCGCGCAGAGGCCTTCGAGCTCCGACATCACCTCGAATTTCTGGATCATGTGGCGCACGTCGGTGCGCGCGACGAAGGCGCCCTGACGCGGCCTTTTCTCGACAAGCCCGGACTGCACGAGCTGGAGCATGGCTTCACGCACCGGCGTGCGCGACACCTCGAAGCGGCGCGCGATCGATTCCTCGTCGAGCGGCGCGCCAGGCGCCAGCGCGCCTTCGAAGATCTCGCGTTCGATGGCGAGGCGGACGGTTTCGGAATGAGTCGGGCTTGCGGCTCGGGGCATTGGATCATCCAGACTGGCGGGGCCGCGGCGTCGCGGCGACGGACAGACATACGAGCGCGAGGCGACGCCATGCGGAGGCGCGGTCCCTCTTTTCGCAACCCAGATCGGCTTTGTCCGTATACAACATAGTCTGCCAAAATATGTTTTTTGGTCGAAGCTGGCAACCACGCCGGCCGCGACAGCCGTGAACAGATCGAAATCGGTTGCGGAATCAGGTAATTGAAGGTTGTTGACCGAGGATTGTCGCGCGAGTCATCCGATCAGAGTTTCTGCGCTGAAACCTCGTTTGAACGGCTGGATTCGGGCCGAAGTGATCGGGAATCGCCCTTGGTGGCGATAATGTATTTTTATTGAAAGAAATTGTATATCATGATTTCCTGCTTTTGCGCGATGAAGCCAGCGGCTTTCGCGCGAACGACGCGGCCGCGACGACAGCCGCGCGAGAGGAAGCGCAAGATGGCGGAATCGGCGCGGGCGTCGCGCGACTATGACGTGATCGTCGTCGGGGCGGGAGGCGCCGGGCTTGCGGCGGCGTCTGCGGCCGCTGACGCGGGCGCGCGGATTCTCGCGATCGACGCCGCGCCCAAGGTCGGCGGGTCCACGGCCCTGTCAGGCGGCGTGTTCTATGCGGCGGGCACCAGCGTCCAGCGCAGCGCCGGGGTCGTCGACACGCCCGACGATCAATTCCGCTATTACATGAACGCCAACCAGCACAAGCTCGCGCCCGCGATCGTGCGGCGGCTGTGCGACGAGGGCGCGGACACGCTGGAATGGTTGATCTCGCTCGGCGTGCGATTTCCGGAATCGAATCTCTATGTCTCGGGCGTCGACGGCGTGCGCCGCGGCCATCGCGCGGAGGGCCATGGCGCGGAGATCGCGGCGGCGCTCGAAGGTTCGCTCTCTGGCAAGTCAGTCGATATCGCGACCTCGACGCGCGTGCGCGATCTGATCATCGATGATGCCGGCCGCGCGAGCGGCGTGCGCATCGACGGGCAGGACGTATCGGCCGGAGCCGTCGTCATCGCAAGCGGCGGTTTCGGCGCCAATCCGCGTTTGCTCGCGGAACTCTATCCCGACGCGACGCGTCATCCCGATCTCGCCTGGTATATCGGCTCATCCTTCTGCCGCGGCGACGGGCTGGAGATGGCGCGCGCGGTCGGCGCCGATGTCGCCGCTGTCAACAAGGGTCTGCTGCTTCTCACGCCCGGCTTCGCAAGGGAGCTTGAGACCTATTTACCCGGCTGGGTCGTGCATGTGAATCACGAAGGCCGCCGCTTCATCAATGAAAGCACGGAATATTCGGTGCTCGCCTCCGTTCTGAAGGAGCAGACCGCCGGTGAATGTTTCGCGATCTTTGATGAAAAGTCGCGTGCTGCGTCGCGCTCGACGCCGGCGCCGAACTGGGCCGCTGACCGCCTCGCGCATTTCATCGAGACCGGCCATATCGCGCGCGCCGACACGCTTGCTGAACTCGCTGACAAGATCGGTGTCCGCGAGGAGACTCTGGCGACGACGATCGAGACCTACAATGCAGGCTGCGATCGCGGCCGCGACGAGTGCTTCTTCAAAAAGCCTGAGCTTCTCCAGCCCGTGCGGACGCCACCTTTCCACGCCGCGCGGATCAGGCCCGCGATCATCTGCTGGACCGGAACAGGTTTGCGCATCGATCGCGAGGCGCGGGTGCTGACGAAAGCGGATCGTCCGATCGCCGGTCTGTTCGCAGCGGGCGAGGCGACCGGCGGCGCCTTTGGCGAATGCTACGCCGGCGGCGGCGCGTCGATCGCGAATGCGATCATCTTCGGTCGTGCGGCCGGGCGCAACGCAGCGGCGTTTGCGCGCATGGCGTCATGATCGATTTCGCGGAGATGGAGAAGCTGATCGGCAAAGTGCTGCCTGGCGGCGCGGCCCGCATCCTTCCTTATGAAGACTGGCTGATGAGCGATGCGGTTTGCGCTGTTCCCGCAGCGAACGGCGCCCATCCGATCTGGGCCTATCTCGCGCCGATGGCGGGCCTTGGCCTCACATGGGGCGAGTTCTTCGCGTTCGCCGGCGCGCAAGCGGATGACGGTCCGATGTTGGGCGAGATCGACATCGAGATTCGTGAGCCTTTGCAGACGGACGTTCCCTATCGCGCCGAGGGTGAGATCATCGACGTCAAACGCAAAAGCGGGCGCGCGCTTGGCGTCTTCGATCTCCTGACCTTCCGCGTCGATCTTCTCCTCGGCGAGCGCCGCGTCGCGACCTCGACGCAGTCGATCATCTTTCCCCGGCGCGGCTGAGCGTGATGCAGGTCGGCGCTGAAATTCCTGCTTTCACTGTCGATCAAGTCGACGCTGCGCGCATGAAGACGATCGCGGCGCTCATGCGCGACCCCAATCCGATCCATTGGGATGCCGGGGAAGCACGGAAGCGGGGGCTTGGCGACAGGTCTATCAATCAGGGGCCCGCGAATATTGCCTATATCATGAACATGCTCGCTGATTTCGCCGGCGACCGCCGCGCGATCAGGCGATTGCGGTTGCGGTGCCTCGGCATGGTCTTCGCCGGCGATCGCGTCGTCGCGCGCGGGAAGATCGAAGGGCTTCGCGAAGATGCAGGCGAGCGCCTGATCGATTGCGCCGTCTGGCTGGAGCGCGACGGCGAGCGGATTCTTGAGGGATCGGCGATTGTCGCGATACCGGCAGTTGGCGGCTCGCACGCAGGAGCCGCGTCATGACATCTGGCGGCGATGGCGCGACGATCGATGCCGCCGTCCTGCGCGCCGGACGATCGACCGTCTATGATCTCTTTCGCCAGACCGCGGAGCATGCGCCAGCTTCGATCGCCATTGAACATGGCGCATCGCACATTTCCTATGGCGAGCTGCTGCGCGATGTGAATCGGCTTGCTTTCGATTTGTCGCGGCGCGGCGATCGCGTCGCCGTCCTGTCGGAGAACAGACCGGAATATCTGAGGCTTCTTCTCGCGGCCGCCGCGATCGGCGCGATCGTCGCCTGCCAGAATGTGCGCCTCGCGCGCGCTGAGCTCCAGCATTGTGTCGCGCTCGCGGCGCCGAAGCTGATTTTCGTTTCCGCGCGCCATGCGGCGACGGCGGCGCAGCTTGATTGCGCCGACGCGTCCGTTCTCAATATCGCGGCGACGCCTGATGATGCGCCAGGCGCCGATCCGTTCACAGGCGATTCCTCGGTCGATCCGGAAGATCCGCTGATCCTCATCTACACCAGCGGCACGACGGGATTGCCGAAAGGCGCGCTGATCAGCCATCGCGCCGAGATCGCGCGCATGGCGGTCGCGCACATCGATCTCGGCGGACGCCGCGACGACGCGATGTTCGCCTGGGCGCCGATGTATCATATCGGCGGCGTCGATCAGGCGCTCGCCGCGCTGATGCTGGGCGGAACGGTCGTGATCACCGACGGATTTCATGCGCCGCCTCTGATCGACGCCTTGTCGCGCCATCGTTTCGGCTGGCTGCTGCTGGTTCCCGGAATCATCGAGCCCGTTGTCGAGGAGCTGGAGCGCAGCGGCGTCGCGATCCGTGGCGTCTCTTCTGTTGGCTGCATGGCCGATCTTGTGCCGCCGGCGCTGATCGCGCGTGCGACGAAGGCGTTCAATGCGCCGTTCCTCAACAGCTTCGGCATGACCGAGACAGGTCTTGCGCCATTGTCCGGCGATCTCATCCTTGTTGGCGTCGCGCCGATGAAGCTGTCGAAGCGGCTCAACACGCTCTGTGAATTCAAATTGATCGATGCGGAGGGCCGCGAAGTCGCGCCCGGAGAGGTCGGCGAGGGCGCGGTGCGCGGGCCGACTCTGTTCAGCGGCTACTGGAATGCGCCGGAGGCGACGGCGCGCGATTTCTCGAACGGCTTTTTTCGCATGGGCGATCTGTTCCGGCGAACGCCTGATGGCGCGTATGATTTCGTCGATCGCGCCCGCTATCTCATCAAGTCGGGCGGCGAGAATATCTATCCCGCGGAGATCGAGCGCGTGCTGCTTGCCGATCCGCGCGTCTCCGACGCCATCGTGGTGCGCAAACCCGATGCGAAATGGGGTGAGGTCCCGGTCGCCTTCGTCGCACGTACAGATGACTCACTGGACGAAGCGGCGATCGAGACGCTCTGCCGTCGCGCGCTCGCAAGCTACAAGCGGCCGAAAGAGGTTCGCTTCGTTGCGTTCGCCGATTTCCCGCGCAGCACATCGGGAAAGATCGTGCGCAGCGAGATGGAAAAGCGGCTCTAGAAATCTGGGATCAAGGAGGACATCATGAGCAATTCATTGACGCTGGAGCGCCGCATCATGCGGCTTGAGGCGCGCGCCGAGATCGCGGAGATCATCGGCGCCTATTGCGTGTCATGCGATGATCGCGATGTTGACCGGTTGCGCTCGCTGTTCACCGAAGACGCTGAAGTTCTCTCGAAGGATGGCGTGATGAAATCGTCCGGTCTCGACGCCATCATGACGATGTATGACGGCCGTTTCCGTGCGCTCGGACCGACATTTCACTGGACGCATGATCATGTCGTGAAGTTCGACGACAGCGATGATGACACTGCGACGGGATTCGTCACCGGCCATGCCGAATGCTTCCGCAACGGACAGACGCTGGTCGCAGGACTGCGCTATGATGACATCTACCGGCGCATCGGCGGCGCGTGGAAATTCAAACGGCGCATGCTGAGCTTCCTCTATTATGTGCCGGTGCAGGAATATGCCGATGCGCTGGGCGACAAATTGCGCCAGCGCGCTTATGGAGACCGCCGCCCGGCGGACTTTCCGGAATCTCTGCCGAGCTGGGTCGCCGGCCGCTACGCGGCGTGAGCGTTCGTCAGCTCGCTTCGAGCATCTTCACGAGCATGAACTTCTGAATCTTGCTCGCGGACATCGGCCATTCCGTTACGAAGCGCACATCGCGCGGCACCTTGAAGCTCGCGATGCGCGGCCGGCAGAAAGCGATGATCTCGTCCGGCGTCGCTGCGGCGCCGGGCTTCAGTTCGACGAAAGCGACAGGCACTTCGGCGAGCCGCGCATCCGGCCGGCCGACAACCTGGCAAAGCTTCACCGCATCATGCAGCGAGACGATCGATTCGACCTCCTGCGCCGCGACATTTTCTCCGCCGACCTTGAGCATGTCCTTCAGGCGGCCATGGAACATGATGGTTCCTGATGCGTCGAGCGAACCCAGATCGCCGGTGTGGAACCAGCCGCCGCGCAGGGCCTGCGCAGTTTTCTCCGGGTCCTTGTAATAGCCTGACAGCAGGCTGAATCCGCGCACGGCGATCTGGCCGATTTCGTCGCTCGCCGCTTCATCACCATTCTCACGCAGGATACGCACTTCGAGGCCCGGCAATGGCCGCCCGAGCCGGCGCGTGCGCTCGTCGTAAGAGTCGTCGAGCGCGCTGGTGCAGACCGTGCCTGACGTCTCGGTCATGCCGAACGTTCCGACCTGGATCGTGTGCGGCATCGCCTTGCGCAGCGCTTCACGAAAGCTTTCCGGCTGCACTGCGAGATTGCTGTTCATCACGCGCACGCGTGACAGATCGGTCTTTGCGAAGTCGGGGTGATAGATCATCTCGCCGATGAAAGTGCCGAAGCTGGGATAAGTGACTGTCGCGCGTTCGCGCTCCAGCATCGCGAGCGCTGTTCCCGCATCGAAATGGCTCATCGAGAGATAAGTCGCCTCGACGGAAAAGATCGCGCAGATCGGGAAGATCGCGCCGATATGATACATCGGCAGCGGCGACCAGAAGACGTCGTCCTGCGTGATGGCGTAGCGGATGCTCAACGCCTGTCCGGTGCGGATAACGGCTTCATGGCTGATGAGGCATCCCTTCGGATTGGATGTGGTGCCCGACGTATAGAGAATGAGGCCGACGTCGCGCACACTGACGGATCGGCGGCGCCGCAGCGCCTCTTCAGCGGAGCAGGAGTCCGCGAGCGCGTCGAACTGCGGGCGCGTCGTGAAACCCGGCGCCGCGCCTTCACCAACAAGAATGATCGAGCGCAATTCGGGCGCTTCGGCGAGCGCGAGAGGCTCGCCGTCCCGAGTTGTGGCGAGATCGGGAAAGGCTTCGTTGAGTCGCTCGACGAAATCGACCTTCTCGGCGACGCGCGTGGTGGTGATGAGAGCGACGAGATCGGCGTTCTTTGTGAGATAGCCCAGCTCGTGGCTGCGATAGCGCGCATTGACGGGCACGGCGACGGCGCCGATCAGCGCCACGCCGAAGAAGGCTTCCGCGAATTCGATACAGCTTGGCAGCAGGAGCCCGACATGCTCGCCGGGCTTCACGCCGAGCGCGACAAGTCCCCGCGCCCAACGCGTCGCGCCCGCGGCCAATTCGGCATAGTTGCGCCGCTCGGTCGGGAAAACCAGAGCATCCTTGTCGGGCTGATGGGCCGCGGCTCTCAGCAGCATGTCGCCAAGGGTCGTGACGGCCGTGAAATCCCTGAAATCGAGCATCTGCCGGCCCTTCCACCCGCGTTGGCCGATTGCAGCCAACATTATTGTATTTAAAGAGGCCATAAATATGCAATTTATTCGCGACCGAGGCAATTAGCTCTCAATCGCTCGTGCTGCGGACCTGCGCCGTGGCGGCGAATTTGAGCTCGCTTAGCGAAATTCCGCAAGGCGATAAAGCGCTTGCAGGAAAACGGCGGACTGAGGCGGGCGAGGTCGAAGTCTAATTCCCGGTCGCGTTCTTCGGCGCCGAAAAGCCATCGCGGCGCCTCGGTCAGATCAGTGACCAACCGATGAAGACGGCGACTGTGGCGGTTGGCCAGCCGTCCGATGAGCCTTATCGAGAAAGCCTATTGTATCCGGATGGATGGCATTGCGTATATATTAGAGTTAGGCTAACTTTCGATTGGGGATGGTTTCGGACCTGAAAGCCTGGACATCCGCATATTCGCCAGCGGGAAACCCGCGGCAGGGCGCTCGATTGGGCGGCTCGCCGGTCCCTTGATCGCGCGAACGTCGATCGGTCGCCGGACATTGATCAGGGGAGGAATGGATGACAGGCAGAAAGCTTGGCCGATGCGTGGCCGTCGCGGCGGCTCTCGTCGGTTCGACGATCCTCGCGCAGGCGGCCGACTACACCGTCGTGGTGCTACAGTCGCTCACCGGTCCCGCCGCCTTCATCGGCGCCCCGATCAAAGACGGGATGACGCTCGCCGCGGAAGAGATCAACGCCAGGCAGGAAATGGGCGCGGGCAACACGCTGAAGGTCATCGTCGCTGACGACGCAACTGACCGTGCGCAGACGCTGTCGCTCATCGCGCGCTACAACGCCGATCCGAACGTGCTGATGATTCTCGGGCCAACCAGCGGCTCGGTTGCGGTCGCCGGCGCCAACGCCGCGAATGATCTGAAAATCCCCGTCGTCACCACGACGAATTCGCGCGATGTGCTGAAGAACGGTCCCTGGTCATTTATTTTGACGCAGCCGGCTGATGTGACGATTCCCTATATCGGCCGTTATGCGGTCGAGAAGCTCAAGGTGAAGAATTGCACGGTCATCGGCATTGCCGACAATGAAGCTTACGTCACGCTGCAGAAAACGTTCGAGGATTATATCAAGCAGGCCGGGGTGAAGATCGGCTCGGTCGAAGCGATCAAGCAGACCGATTCAGACTTCTCGGCAGTGAGCACCAAGGTCGCGAATGGCGATCAGGATTGCGTGTTCATTTCCGCGCCGGCGCCGCAGACTGCGAACATCATCATCCAGTTGAAGCAGGCGGGCCTCGATCCGAAAGTCAGCATTCTCGGGCATAATTCACTGGCCTCGCCGCAATTCGTGGAGAAGGGCGGGAAGGCCGTCGAAGGCGCCTACTTCATCGCGGACTGGGTGCCGGGCGGCTCGAGCGATTTCGGCAAGGCTTTCGCGCAGGCGTTTCAGGCGAAATACAAGTCAGAGGCCGATAACTGGGCGGCCGTCGGTTATGGCGGCATGCGCGTCGCGGCGGCGGCGCTGAAAGCCGCCGGAGCGAATCCGAGTCGCGACGCGGTGCGGCAGTCGCTCAGCGTGGTGAAGGGCGTTAAAGTCGTTGTCGGTCAGGGCGATTATTCCTTCGATGGCGAGCGCGTGCCGCGCCCCGGCATGAATGTGCTCACGGTCAAGAACGGCCAGTTCGTTCTCGCGCCCTGAATTCCGTTGTCGTCTTACGGCTGCGCCGGACGAATCCGCCCGGCGCGTGAATTCGAGATGAAGTACGGACGCATGATCGCTGAGAACAGTTCGGCATGATCGCGCAGCAGCTTCTGAACGGGCTGATCTCCGGCGCGGTCTATGCTCTCTTCGCTCTCGGCTTCACGCTTATCTTCGGCGTGCAGAAAGTGCTCAATCTCGCCCATGGCGGCGTGTTCATGGCCGGCGCCTTCATCGCCTATTACGCTGTCGTGATCGGATTGCCGTTCTGGGTCGGCTTTCTTCTCGCGGTCATCGCATCAGGCCTCATTGCGGTGCTCATCGACCTCATCGCATTCCGGCCGCTGCGCGCGCGCGGCCACGCGAATGCGGAATTCGCCGCCATCGTCGCCTCGATCGGCGTCGATCTCATTCTCATCAGCCTCGCGCAGAAACTGTCGAATACCAAAGTTCTGAGCTTTCCCTTCGGCACGTTTCCAGTTGAGTTCTTCCGCTTCTGGGGGCTCCGAATTTCGCTTCTGCAGATCACGATTCTCGCGACGCTGGCGATCCTGCTCCTTGGGCTCATCTACTATCTCCAGCGCACGACTTTCGGCCGGCAGATCCGCGCCGTGGCGATCAGCGAACGCGCCTCCGCATTGCTTGGCGTGAATTCGACTGCGGTCTATTTCCAGACCTTCTTCATCGCCGGCGCCATGGCGGGAATAGCCGGCGTGCTGATTGGCCTGTCCTTCAATTCGATTCATTTTTTGATGGGCGAGCCTTACATGCTCCGCGCCTTCGTCGTGGTCGTGCTTGGCGGCCTCGGCAATCTTCCCGGCGCGGTATTCGCAAGCCTGCTGCTTGGCATGCTGCAGGCGATGACGGTGGCTTATCTGCCGCCCGGCCTGTCCGACACCATCATCTTCGCTATCCTGTTTATTGTGTTGCTGTTCTGGCCCAACGGGCTGTTCGGGGGATCGCGCATCAGCGTCGGGGTCGGCCGGCAATGATCGATCTTTTCCGCTCCTACCAGCCGGTTTTCGATTTCTTCCTGTTCAGCCTCGGCCTCGCCTACAGCCAGCAGGCAGCGCTGCGCGCCGGCGTGTTCTCCGTCGCGACGGCGGGCTTCTCGGCTCTCGGCGCCTATGCCTGCGCCATTCTGGTGAAGACTTACGGCGCGCCGCCATTCCTGGCGATCCTCATCGGCGCGCTCGTCGGCGGCGCTGCGGGCTGGATTTTGTCGGCGCCGCTGGCGCGCCTGCGCGGCGTCTACCAGGCGATCGCGACGCTCGCCTTCGGAGAAGTCATCATCTCGCTTGCGCTTTATGCCGAGCCGGTGACCGGCGGCGCGGTCGGCATCAACAGTATCCCGAAATCGATCAGCACCTGGCACCTCCTGATTGTCATCGCCGCGGTCATGTATGTGATGCATGCGATCGGCCGCTCCGGCGTCGGCCGCAGTTTCGATGCGCTGCGGCAGGACGAGACGGTCGCCGCCTGCCTCGGCGTTTCGATTACCCGTTATCACGCGCTCGCCTTCGTCATCAGCGGCGTGATCGGCGGCCTGTTCGGCGCGATGCAGAGCCTCTACGCTTACAATATCGAGCCGGGGCAATTCGGTTTCTCGCTGATGGTGTCGGTGCTGACGGCGATCGTGCTCGGCGGACGCAGCAGCCTGATCGGCCCCGTATTCGGCGCAGCGATTCTCACCATTCTGCCGGAGCTTGCGCGGCCGCTCGCCGAATATCGCCCGCTGGTGAATGGCGTGATCCTGATCGGCGTCATCGTGTTTCTGCCGCAAGGCGTGGGCGATGCGATGATCGCCTATTTCCGCAGACGGCGAGATGCGGCGCGACGCGGCGTCAGCGTGGAGAAGCGCAGTGTCGTCGCTTCGGCTTGAGAACGTCTCCAAACGCTTCGGTGGGCTGAAGGCGATCTCCGATCTCAGCATGAGCGTGCCGGAAGGCGTGATCACCGGCCTGATCGGGCCGAACGGCGCCGGCAAGAGCACGGTCGTCAATCTCATTACAGGCATTCTCAGCCTCTCCGAAGGTCAGATCATCATGGATGGGCGCTCGATCGGGGAAGCGCGGCCGGAAGAGGTCGTGCGGCTCGGCGTTGCGCGCACGTTCCAGAACATCCGGCTTCTGCCCGAAGCGACCGTGCTCGAAAATGTGATGATCGGATTTCATCGGCATGAAACGAGCTCGATCGTCGCCGGATTGCTTGGGCTTCCTGCGTCGCGAGCGGAGACGCGCGACTTCCAGGCGCGCAGCCACGATCTTCTCGCGCGCTTCAGGATGACGGAGTTTTCCGAAACGCCAGCGGGCGCACTTGCTTACGGTCATCAGCGTCGAGTCGAGATGATGCGCGCCGTCGCCAGCGCGCCGCGCATTCTCCTGCTCGATGAGCCTGTCGCCGGCATGAACGATGTCGAGGCCGACGAACTCGGCGAAATCTTCCGCTCTCTGGCGCGGAGCGGCATGGGGCTTTTGCTCATCGAGCACAACACGCGCTTCGTCTCGAAGCTGTGCGAGCATGTCTTCGTGCTCGACACCGGCCGATTGATCGCGCAGGGCGCTCCGGCGCAGGTGATGCGCGATCCAGCCGTCGTCGCGGCCTATCTCGGAACCGCCGTTCCATGATGCTGCGCGTCAGCCATCTGCGCGCCGCCTATGATGGCATCGAAGCTCTGCGCGGCGTCGATCTCTCCATCGACGAAGGCGAGATGGTCGCGCTGATCGGGCCGAACGGCGCCGGCAAATCGACGCTGCTGAATTGCCTGAGCGGCGTGATCCGCAATCGCAAGGGATCGATCATCTTCGCCGGGCGCGAGATCGGCCGCATGGCGCCGTATGCGATCGCGCGCGCCGGGTTGCTGCAGGCGCCGGAGGGCCGGCAGATTCTCGGCGATATGACGGTGCTCGAAAATCTGCAGGTGGGAACGCTCGCTCTTGGGGGTCGTTCATCGCCCTATGATCTCGACAAGGTGTTCCAGTTGTTTCCCGTGCTCCGCGAACGCGAGAACTTGCCCGCGCGCACCCTTTCAGGCGGGCAGCAGCAGATGCTGGCGATCGGGCGCGCGCTGATGGGCGGACCCCGCATGCTGCTTCTCGACGAGCCAAGTCTTGGGCTTTCGCCGCTGATCACCGACCAGGTGTTCAGCGTGCTCGGCGCGCTCAATCGCGACGGGCTCACCATCCTTCTTGTCGAGCAGAACGCCCATCGCGCGCTCGGCGCGACCACGCGCGCTTACATTCTGGAACAGGGCCGCGTCGCGATGGAAAGCGACAGTGAAAGCCTCGTGCGGGATCCGAAAGTGATCGAGCACTATCTCGGCTGATCCTCACCGCGCGATTTGCGTGCAGAAGGGAGAGCTCCCCATGAAGCCTTTCGAGGGAAAGACTCTCTTCGCCACCGGCGGCGCGTCGGGAATCGGCGCCGCCACGGCGAGGCGTTTTCATGCGGAAGGAGGGCGGGTGGCTGTCGTCGATCTTAATCTCGACGCAGCGAAGAAAGTCGCATCCGAGCTCGACGGCTGCATCGCGCTCGCTTGCGATGTCTCGGATGAAGCTTCTGTCGCTGCGGCCGTGGCGGCCGCGCATGAACAGTTCGGCCGCATCGACTGCGTTCTCAACGCCGCCGGCCATGTCGATGGCGGCCCCGCGGAAGAATTCAGCCTGGAGCGATGGAACCGCATGATGGCGGTGCATGCGGGCGGAACGTTTCTCGTATGCCGCGCCGTCATTCCACTGATGCGCGCGATTGGCGGCGGCTCGATCGTGAATATCGGATCGGTGGCGGCGATCATCGCGCGCCGCAATCTCGGCGCCTATTGCGCCGTCAAAGGCGCCATTCATGCGCTGACGCGCCAGATGGCGCTTGATCTCAATGACGATCGCATTCGGGTCAACGCGGTCGCGCCGGGGCCGGTGCGCACCGGCATGACGGAGAAATTCTATATCGAGCGCGGCGGCGGCGATTATGCGAAGGGGGCCGCGCTGTCTTCGGGCGACACGATCCAGAAGCGCGTGAGCGATCCCTCCGAACTCGCTGCGCCCATCTGCATGCTTCTTTCCGACGACGGCAGCTTCATGACGGGCGCAGTCGTTGTTGTCGATGGCGGCATGACTGTGATCTGAAGCTAGGCGCGATAGTCGAGCCCGATGTCGAGCGCTGGCACGCTGTGCGTCAGCCAGCCGACAGAGATCAGATCGACGCCTGTCGCCGCGATCTCCGGCGCGGTGGTTGGGTTGACGCGACCTGAAGCTTCGGTGATCGCGCGGCCGTTCACCATCGCGACGGCCTGGCGCAATTCATCGATCGTCATGTTGTCGAGCAAAACAGCGTCGACGCCGAGGCGCATCGCGTCTTCGAGTTGCGCTAGCGTGTCGACCTCGACTTCGACCTTGACGAGATGCCCAACGCCGCGTCGCGCGCGCGTGATCGCTTCAGCCACGCCGCCAGCGATGGCGACGTGATTGTCCTTGATCAGCACGGCGTCGCCGAGCCCGAAACGATGATTGCTTCCGCCGCCGGCGCGCACCGCATATTTCTCGACGGCGCGCAGCCCTGGCGTGGTCTTGCGCGTGCAGACAATCTGCGCCTTGTGATCGCGGATCGCGACGACCAGCGCCGCGGTCGCGGTTGCGATGCCGCTGAGGCGGCAGAGGAAATTGAGCGCGGTGCGCTCTGCCGTGAGCAGCGCGCGGCTGACCCCTGATATCGACGCGATGATGTCGCCCGCCGCTGCGCGCTCGCCGTCGCGGCGCTCAATTGCGATATCGATTGTGGGATCAAGCATCCGAAAGGCGAGGGCGGCGAGATCGAGACCTGCAATGACGCCGGGCTGGCGGGTGGCCAACACTGTGGTGCTTCGATGATCGGCGGGAATGATGGCGTCCGTGGTGAGATCGCCGGCGCAACCGAGATCTTCGAGCAAGGCGGCGCGTACGAGCGGCTCGATCATGATAGCGGGCAGGGGCGAGAGAGTCGTCATGCTGTGGCTTTCATAGAGATTGGCGCGGCGGTCGCGGTGATTTCACGCGCATCGGCGAGCGCGTCATCGAGATGGAGGAAAGAGCGCCACGCTGCGGCCGCGTGATCGGGAAAATCAGTTCTGGCGTGAGCGCCGCGGCTTTCCTCGCGTCGCAGGGCGGCGACCGCCATCATCAGCGCGACCGAAGCGGGATCGGCTGTGGCGCGACCGCCCGAAGCAAGCGGCGACAGCGCAGTGATCGCGTCGATCAATCCCGCGCGATTGCGGAGAACGCCCAGAGCGCGTGACAAGATGGGCCGAACCGGCGCCGCGTCGGGCGCCGGCGGCGCCGCGAATTCAGACACGCGCCGGATCACTTTCGCGGATTCGCCGCCAATGCTTTCGGCGACCCATTGCGCCGCGACGATCGCTTCGAGAAGCGAATTGCTCGCGAGTCGGTTCGCGCCATGCAATCCGGTCGAGGTTGCTTCGCCGCAAGCCCAGAGGCCATTGATCGACGCGCGGCCGGAGCGATCCACGGCGATTCCGCCCATATGATAATGCTGCGCGGCGCGCACGGGGATCGGCTGCGCGACAGGATCGACGCCGGCGGCGGCGCAGAGCGCGGCGATTCCCGGAAAGCGCTGCGGGAATTTCGCGCCGATCGCATTGCGCGCGTCGAGGAACACGCGATGGCCCGCCATGAGGTGACGCCAGACGCGGCGCGCAACCACATCGCGCGGCGCAAGCTCAGCGCCTGGCTCATGGGCCATGAAACGCTCGCCATTTTCATCGATCAGCGTCGCGCCTTCACCGCGCACGGCTTCGCTGATCAGCGCCATCGGGCGCGCCGGCCCGTCGAGCGCCGTCGGATGAAACTGGATGAATTCGAGATCGGCGAGCTTCGCCCCGGCGCGCGCCGCAAGCGCGAGCCCCTGTCCAAAGCATCCCGCCGGATTGGTGCTGTCGCGGAACAGCCCGCCGACGCCGCCCGTCGCAATGACGACGCGACTTGTATTGAACGTGATCGCGCGTTGCGTTGCGTCGCAGCCAAGCACGCCGACGATGGCGCCGTCCTCGATGAGTAGCCGGCGCGCCTCGACGCCTTCAAGGATCGTGATCGATAGCGTTCGCCTCGCGGCGTCGATGAGCGCGCGCATGATTTCGCGCCCTGTGGAATCGCCGGCGTGAATGATCCGCCGGCGGCTGTGCGCCGCTTCGAGCCCCAGCCGCAACGCGCCATCGGGCCCACGATCGAAGCGGACGCCAAGCTGCTCCAGCGTCGCGACGGCGCCCGGCCCAGCCTGCGTGGTCCTACGCACGATATCGGGATCGCAAAGCCCGTCGCCGGCGGCGATCGTATCGGCGCCATGGAGATCAGGATCATCATCGTCGCCGGCACAGGCCGCGAGCCCACCCTGCGCCCAGACGCTCGACGCCTCCGTCCCCAGCGGGGCTTTCGACAGCAGCAGGACAGGCTGCGGCGCCATATGCAGCGCCGTCATCAGGCCCGCGACGCCGGCGCCGATGATGGCGGGCCGGTCGTCGCGCGAATGAATGTCACGCATCATATCGCCAGCATCCGTTCGACTGCGCGCCGTGCGCGCTCAGCGACCGCAGGATCAATCGTGACGACATGCTCATTTTTCTCCAGCGCGCTGCGGATGTTCTTCAGCGTGATGCGCTTCATGTGCGGGCAGAGATTGCAGGGGCGGATGAAATCCACCTCGGGATGCTGGACGGCGACATTGTCGCTCATCGAGCATTCGGTCATCAGCACGACGCGCGGCGGCTTTCTCGTCGCGACATAATCGGACATCGCGGCGGTTGAACCTGAGAAGTCGGCGACGGCGACGACGTCAGGCGGACATTCGGGATGGGCGAGGACGGTCACATCAGGGTGATCCTCGCGCAGTTGCCTGATGTCGTCCGCACTGAAGCGCTCATGCACTTCGCAATGGCCTTTCCAGGCGATGATCTCGACATCTGTTTCGGCGGCGACGTTTTGTGCGAGATACTCATCGGGCAACATGATCACGCGCTTCACGCCGAGGGACTCGACAACCGCGCGCGCATTGCCCGAGGTGCAGCAGATGTCGGACTCGGCTTTCACCGCCGCCGACGTGTTCACATAGGTCACGACGGGAACGCCGGGATAACGCTCGCGCATCAGGCGCACATCCGCCGCGGTGATCGATTCCGCGAGCGAACAACCAGCCGCGAGATCGGGAATGAGAACCGTCTTGTCGGGGTTCAGGAGCTTCGCCGTCTCCGCCATGAAATGGACGCCGGCGAGCACGATCACGTTGGCGTCGACCGTCATCGCCTTGCGCGCCAGCGCCAGGCTGTCGCCGACGATGTCGGCGACGCAGTGGAAGATTTCCGGCGTCTGGTAGTTGTGCGCGAGGATGACGGCGTTGCGCCGGCGCTTCAGCTCGAGAATGGCGTCCGCGTCATCGGCGAAAGCAGGCCATTCGATCGGCGGAATGACGCGGCGGACGCGGTCGTAGAGCGGTGCGGTTCTCGCCAGGGCGGGGGATAAGGCGGCCATAATTTATACTCTCTATGAGCATAAGATGGCTTATACTTATCCTGAGTATAAGAGATGTCAAGGCCGGGCGAGCGGAAGTTTGGTTCCGGAGACGGCTCGTTCGGCGAGGACCGTGTGGCGGAACCGGAACAGTTTGGCCGGACGCCCGCCCGTATCGGCGGTGCTGGCGCCGGTTTCCTCGACCAATTCCTGCTGCTCGATCAGTCGGCGGAAATTCTGTTTATGCAGAAGGCGGCCGGCCAGCGCCTCCACGGCGCGCTGAAGCTGCAGCAGCGTGAAGGCAGGCGGCATCAGCTCGAACACCACCGGCCGGTATTTGATCTTGGCGCGCAATCTGGCGACGCCCGTCGCAAGAATTCGGCGATGGTCGCCGGACATCACGCGGCCGGGCAGGAGCGAAGCTTGGGGAACGCGGCCGCCGCGTCGCGCTTCGTCCGTCAACGCCGCCTCATGAAGCAGCTCATAGCGCTGCAGCGTCAGCTCCTCGTTCCAGCTTGCGCCTTCGAGCGCAAAGGCGATCGCAACCCGCCTTCGTCGTTCCTCGCGAAGGCGAACATCGTCGGCCATGTCGGCCCAGGCCAGCAACCGCGGCTTCAACAGGTCTGCGATCAGCGCCGGCGTCCCCGTGCGATGATCCTCCCATGGAAAATATTCGTACCAGTTTCGCCAGCCGGCCTCGCGCGCGCCTTCCTGCGTTTTCTCGCGCGTGAGCCCGAGATAGCTGATCGAGATGATGCGTTGCGCCGTTTCGCTCCTGTCGCGATCGGCGAACGTGTAGAGTTGCTCGAGATAGCCGAGAGGATGATGCGTCTGCTCCTCGACCCAGGCGCGCAAGCCTGTTTGCAGCGAGCGATGACCGAGCTCGAACGGGCCTGAGGGAAGCGCCTGCCCTTCCTCGATCGTCATGACCTGCGGCGCGCCATTCGTCACGGCGACGAGGACCGCGATAAGATCGGCGGCGATCGCGTTGGTCGAACTATGATCGGCGCGGGCGGCCATGGCTAATCCGGGCGCGGCAGGACAAATCTTGATTCTCCAGACAGGCGCTCATTGAAAGGCGAAAGCGCGAAATTTCCAAACGGATGTTATCCGGAAAAGCGCGGCGCTGGCTCGCCCGTCTTCCGCGCGCGATCACGCGCCCAGACGTTTGCCGTCCGGCGCGAAGAGATGGATCGCGGCGGGATCGATCGAGAGCGAGACCTTCTCGCCGGCGGTTGGAAGGAACCGGCCGTCCGCCATCCCGACCAGTTCGTGGCCATGCGCCGTCACAGTGACCTGCGTCGTCGCGCCAAGCGGCTCGGCGATGACGACGGTTCCCGGAAGCGTCACACCGGTTTCCACCTGCGCGTCGCCCTGATGCACGCGAAGGTCATCAGGACGCAAACCCATAACGATGCGCTCGTGCCCGTTGAGCGCGCTTACGCGCTCCGGCGGCGGCGCGATCAAGGTCGCATCGCCGGCTTCGCCGCGCAGCGGCAGCGCGATTCGATCTCCGCTCCGCTCAACCGCGGTTTCCACGAAGTTCATCTTCGGCGTGCCGATGAAACCTGCGACGAACATGGTCGCTGGCGTGTGGAACACGTCGAGCGGCGCGCCGACCTGCTCGATCCGCCCGTCACGCATGATCACGATGCGATCGGCGAGCGTCATGGCTTCGACCTGATCATGGGTGACATAGACGATGGTGGTGCCGATCGTCTGATGCAGGCGCTTGATCTCGGTGCGCACCTGTCCGCGCAACTGCGCGTCGAGATTGGACAGCGGTTCATCGAAGAGAAATATCTCGGGATCGCGCACGATCGCGCGGCCCATGGCGACGCGCTGGCGCTGCCCACCTGAGAGCTCGTGCGGCTTGCGCTCAAGCAGCGCGGCGAGCCCCAGCATCTCCGCCGCCTTGCGCACCTTGACGTCGATCTCGTCCTTCGGCCGCTTCGCCGCGCGCAGGCCGAACGCGATGTTGCGATAGACCGTCATATGCGGATAGAGCGCATAATTCTGGAACACCATGGCGATGTTCCGGTCCTTCGGCTCGATCGTGTTGACGACGCGCTCGCCGATTTTCAGCGTTCCCTGCGTGACGCTTTCGAGACCCGCGATCATGCGCAGCGTCGTCGATTTGCCGCAGCCGGAGGGGCCGACGAGCACGATGAATTCGCCGTCCCTGACGTCGAGATCGATGCCGTGAACGGCCGTCGTCTGGCCGTAACGCTTGACGATGCTTTGAAGCGAAAGGCTGGCCATCGTCAGCTCCGGAAGCGTTCGGCCGCAGCCTTCAGCGTCGCCTCGGCGCGCGCCTGTGCGCCGGCATGTGCGGCAAGCCGCGCGCGCACCGCGTCAGCGCCCTTGCGATAGATCGCGAGACTCTCGGCCAGCGCCGCCGGCGCAGGCCCGCCGGGAAGCGTGCGCACCGAGACGAAATGGTCCGGCGTGACGACGTGGCGGAAGCGCGCCTCAGCAAGGGTTGGCGCGCGCCCGATCTGCTTCTCGAAGATCGCGGAGAAAGTCGCGTAAGGAACGGTCGACAGCGTTTCGCCGCTCGCCTGCATGGCGCGCGCAAGATTGGCGGCGATGTGATGAGCTGCGACGAACGGAATGCGCTCCTCGCGCACCAAAGTGTCCGCAAGCTCCGTGATCGTCGCGAAGGAACGCTCGATGTTCACGCGCGCGCGCTTCTCGTCGATGCTGGCGCTGCGGATCACCCCAACCATCAGTGTCAGCACGCGCTCCGCCATGTCGAGCGCCTCATAACCCTGGCCATGCGTTTCATGTTCGTTGTCGTTCATGTCGGTGAAGGGCGTGTTGTGCAGCGCCGTCAGCACTGCGTCGCAGCGGCCGGCGCAGAGCGACGCCATCAGCCGCATATGCTCGACCGGAACCGGATTGCGCTTCTGCGGCATGATCGAGCTGATCTGCACGAAGCCGTCGGAGAAGCGGAGTTGGCCGACCTCGAACGAGGTCCAGAACGCCATGTCCTGTGCGACGCGGCCGAGATTGAGCGCCAGCACCTTCACCGCCGCGAACAGTCCGGCCGCATAGTCGGCGCCGGCGATGCAGCCATAGGAATTGCGCAGGATGTCCGCGAAACCCAGGAATTCCGCCATGCGTTGGCGGTTGAGCGGAAAGCCTGTTGTCGTGATCGCGGCCGCGCCCATGGGACAGAGATCGAGCACGGCGCGCGCCTGCTCCAGGCGTTCGGCGTCGCGCAGCAAAGTCTCGATGACCGCGCCGAGATAATGGCCATATGTCGAGGGCTGCGCCGGCTGGCCATGGGTGTAGGCGAGAATGATCGTTCCCGCGTCGGCTTCGGCGCGCGCGATCAGCGCTTCGATGAGCTTGGCAAGATGCGTGACGAGCGAATCGACTCGCTCGCGGAATTTCATCTTGAACAGCGCGTGGTCGATGTCGTTGCGCGATCGGCCGGTATGCAGCCGCCCCGCGACTTCAGGCCCGACATGGCGCTTCAACTCGCTCTCCACGAAGAAGAACAGGTCTTCATGTTCGCCAGTGTAGGCGCTCGGGCCTCGCGCCGCGAGATCGCGTTCGGTGGCGTCGAGAGCCGCGAGCAGGGACGAAATCTCCTGCTTCGTCAGCAGACCCTGCTCGGCGAGCATTGTTCCGTGCGCGCGATGCAAGCGAAAGAGATGCGCGAGGTGATGCTCCTGGGCATGGACAAAGGCCGGGCCCAGCACCGTCTCGGCATATTCAGGCGCCGGGAATTTATTGTCGCCGCCCATATGCGCGGACGCCGGTTCAGCTTTCGGAGCGGACATGATCAACCCTTGAGACCCGCGAGCACGACGCCGCGGATGATGTAACGCTGGAAGATGATGAAGACGATAAGCGTCGGCAGCGTTGCGATGGTCGCGCCGGCCATGACGAGCTCCCACGCCGTCAGGTTCTCGCTGGAGAAGGAGGCTAAGCCCACTGGCAATGTGTAGAGCGCGCGGTCGCTGGTGACGATCAGCGGCCAGAGAAACGCTGTCCAGTTGCCGAGGAAGGTGAAGATCGCGAGCGCGGAGAGCGCCGGCGTCACCAGCGGCAGCGCCACCTTGCAGAAAATCGCGAATTCGCCGAGCCCGTCGATACGCGCCGCGTCGATATAGTCGTTCGGAACACCCATGAAGAACTGGCGCATCAGGAACACGCCGAAGCCGGTCATCAGGCCGGGAAACATGATCCCCCAATAGCTGTTCAGCCAGCCGAAATTCTTGGCCATGACATACCAGGGCACCACCAGCATTTCGGTCGGGATCATCAAAGTCGTCAGGATTGCGATGAAGACGATGTTGCGGCCGCGAAACTCGAATTTCGCGAGGGTGTATCCGATCAGCGAGTCGAAGAAGAGCACGGAGAGAGTGACGATCGTGCTGGTGACGAAGGAGTTGAAGAACCAGCGGCCGAACGGGCTGTTCTGGAAGATATAGGTGTAATTCTCGAAGGTCGGCTCATGCGGGATGATGTTGACCTCGAAGACCTCGTGCGGCTGCTTCAGCGAGGTCGCGATCATATAGAGGAGCGGCGTCATCATCACGATCGCGCCGATGACCAGCAGCGTCCAGATCACGATCCAGCCGGGCGAGGCGGCGAGCCGCGTGCGCCAGGATTGACCGTCGTCGAAGGGGATTGCGCTCATGACGTCACTGGGATCGCATCAACCTGAGTTGCACGAGGCTGACCGCAAGCAGGATGAGGAAGAAGACGATCGTCAGCGCCGCGGCGTAGCCCATCTGATAAGCGCGGAACGCGCTCTCATAGATATAGAGCACAAGCGGCTTGGTGCTGTTGAGCGGGCCCCCGGCGCCATTGTCGGTCATGTTGAAGACCGTATCGAAGATGCGCAGGAAGCCGATCGACGAGATCACCACGAGGAAGACGATCGTCGGGCGAAGTTGCGGAAGCGTAATCTCGCGCAGCACCATCCAGCGTCCGGCGCCGTCGATGCGCGCCGCTTCGTAGTAGCTTGAGGGAATCGCGCGCAGGCCCGCCATGAAGAGCACGATCTGGAACCCGAGGCCCGCCCAGATGGCGGGCGCGAGCACCGCCGGCAGCGCCTGAAATGTCGAGCGCAGGAAGGGCTGGGTGCCGAATCCGACGGTGTTCAGCAGATTGTTGAACAGGCCAACCGGCGGCGGCTGATAGAACCAGCGCCAGACCCACGCCATCGCAACGGTCGTGGTGAGATGCGGAATGAAATAGCAGGCGCGGATCAGCCCATGCGCGAAGCGCACCTGATCGAGATAATAGGCGACGACGAAGGCGAGCAGCAGGCTGACAGGCGCGCCGATGATGAGATAGAGGAAGGTGTTCTTGAAAGCGATCCAGAAGACGGGGTCGCCCAGCATGCGCTGGAAATTCGCAAAGCCCACGAATTTTGGCGGCGACAGCAGGTTCCACTCGCTGAAGGCGATGCCGAATGATTCGAAGGCGGGATAGAAGCGGATCAGGCAGAAGAAGACGATTGGCGCGGCCAGGAAGGCCCATGCGCGCAGCGCAAGCTTGCGCTCGATCGTCATGGTCCCGCCCAGCCGCATATCCCCCCGCATTCGTTTGATCGACGACATCCGTCATGTTGATCTAACATGTTCGCCCGGCCATGATGCAAGAACCAAACAGGCGGCGCGGCCGTCAGACAGGCTGGGATGTCGCTTTCCGGATTCGTTTCTCCCGATCGCAGGCGCGATTGGCTCCGACTATCGCAATGGCCGCCAGACGAACCCACCTTCGCTGCGAGCTTCAACGTGGCCGAAGCCCGCGTCCTCAGGGAAGTGACCGGCCGCGATGAGCGCATTCGTGCCCGAGGCCCATTGCGCCAGACGCATGCGCGAACTGACAGCCGCCTCGGGATCGTGGTCGGCCCTGTGGCTCCAGTCCAGCCGCTCGATCTGGGCGGGGCTGTGCCAGGAGTCGCCAGCGATAACGAGAGGCGCATCGCCGCCTTCAAGCATCACGGCGGAGTGGCCGGCTGTATGGCCAGGCAGCAGGCGGTAGGCGAGGGGGATGGCGCCGGGCGCGCGCTCGCCGTCGCCACGCTCATCGACGAGGCCGCGCGCAAGCAATGGCGCGATATGTCGTTCGAAGGCGGCGACATGGTGCGGCAGGGCCGCCTCCGCGCCGCGGCTTTTCCAATGCGCGAGTTCGGCCTTGGGAATGACGTAGCGCGCATTGGGAAAGCAGGGTTGTCCGTCGCGGCTCGCCCAGCCGACATGATCGAGATGGAGATGCGTGAACATCACGCAGCTCACCATGTCGGGCGTCAGCGATGCGGCCGACAGCTCCTGATCGAGGCGGCCGCGCAGCCCGTTGAAATAGGCGCTGGGCTCAGGCCCGAGACCGGCGTCGATCAACGCAACTGTTCCTTCACTGACGATCGCGTGGGCGCTGAAATTCGTATGGAACAGCCCGTCCGGCGCCCAGCGCCTGCGCGCCGTCGCGTCGATTTCGGCTGCATGCGCCGCGAAGGCGTAAGCCCAGTCGGCCGGCGGCGGCGATGCGTCGATCAGCCGGAACACCGTGGCGTTCTTCAATTCCACGCGCTTCATCACATCATTCCGCAGTCCCGCGACGGCGCGAAGCGCTCCGGTCGCCTGTCATCAGCCAAAGCATAAGGGAGAAGGTTATGGCTAAAGATAGCACGTCAATAAAGCTCAGTCGCCGCGCTTTCGCTGCTGGCGCGACCGCCGCAGGTTTCACTGTCGCCGCGCCGTCTGTGCTGCGCGCGCAGGCCGTCGAAATCGAATATTGGCAGTATTTCTTCAAGGAACGCGTCGAGGCGATGGACGAGCTGATCAAGCAGTTCCAGGCGGCCAATCCCGGCGTCACCGTCAAGCACACGCATTTCCCCTATGCGCAGTATCGCACCAAGACGGCGGCGGCGGTTCCCGCGGGCGAGGGGCCGACCGTGCTGCAGCTTTTCTTCGGCTGGATGCGCGAATATGCGAAGGCGAAGCTCATTCAGCCCCTGCCTTCGGACATGTTCAAGACGGCTGATGTCGATCGCGAATATTTCGACGTGGTCAAGATGATGAAGAATTCCGAGGGCTATTGGGCGCTGCCGACCGCGGTGCGCAGCCTCGGCATGTTCTACAACAAGCGCCTCATGAAGGAGGCCAATCTCGGCGAGAAGCCGGCCGGCACGCTCGATGATTATGTGAAATATGCGCTGGCGACGGCGAAGCGCGATGGCGGCGGCAACCTCACGCAGGCTGGCGCGACGATCGGCGTGCCGGGTCAGGATTATCACTGGTGGCGCGAGGTGCTGATCCGCCAGCATGGCGCGAAGCCCTACACCGACGATTTTCGCAAGGTGACCTACGACAATGACGCGGGCGCGTCGGCGATCGCCTGGTACACTGATCTCCAGCGCAAGCATAAGGTGGCGCAGGCTGGCTTCCTCTCGGAGGGACAGGCTGCGTTCCGCGCCGGCCGCGCCGCGCAGCATATCGACGGCTCATTCCGCCTCGGCACCTTCCGCGCCGCGCGCGGATTTGAATGGGGCGTCGCGGAATTGCCGACGCACAAGGGCGTCGCGGGCAATTATTCGTCCTATTGGGTGAATGGCCTCGCGGCGAACGCCACCGGCGCGAAGAAAGAGGCGGCGCTGAAATTCCTCGCCTTCGTCACCAGCGACGCGGCGATGCAGCTCTGGTTCGACAAGACGGGCGAACTGCCGGCGAAGAAGGCTTCCGCTCTCACGCCGAAGAACCTGTCCGATCCGCTCAGCGGCCCGATGCTGTCGGGCCTCAACGTCGCTTTCACCACCGACTTCGTCTCGGAGGAAGCGCAGGGCCAGCTCTTCCAGGATATGCTCGACCGCATCCTCCTGCAGAATCAGGATCCGCTGGCCGCCGTGAAGCAGATGGCGGAAGCCGAGCAGAAGATGATCGACGATCACTACAAGGCGTGAGAAAAGAAAGCCGCCGCCTCAGGGTGCTGAGGCGGCGGTCCCCCCACGCTCGGTAAAGAGGTCCCCAGACCGGAACGTGAGCGTCCCTTTAACCGAACGCGACAGGCGTCGGAATCCGTACCACCACGTAGGATCCGGCCCGCGCTGCGTCAGCAAATATGATCCCGCCGCCCGCCGGAAACGCGTGCGGAAGTTCCATAAGGCAGGTTATGCGAATATGGCGGCCGGCTCGGCTGAAATGCGAACCGATCAGGCGAAACGTCGCGCGAATGCGACGCAGACGACAATGAGGCCCGTCGCGGCGATCATGGTCCACGCGACAGGCTCATGGAGCAGCAGGCCGGCGAGCGCGAGACCAAAAAACGGCTGCAGCAATTGCAACTGGCCGACGCTGGCGATGCCGCCAATCGCAAGACCGCGATACCAGAACACAAAGCCGACGAGCATGCTGAAGATCGAGACATAGGCCAGCCCGATCCATGCGGGAGAGCCGATCCCCTGCCATGAGGGCGGGAATGTCGCGATCGTCAGAAGCAGCATCAGCGGCGATGCAAGAACCAGCGCCCAGGAAATCACCTGCCAGCCGCCGAGTCGTCGTGAAAGCTTGGCGCCTTCGGCGTAGCCGAGCCCGCAGAGAATAATGGCGGCGATCATCAGGAGATCGCCCGTGATCGACGTGACGCCATCGTTGGAAAGCGCGAAGGCCGCGACCGTCGCGCTGCCAAGACTCGAAAACAGCCAGAACAATGGTTTCGGCCGCTCTCCGCCACGAATGACGGCGAAGATCGCGGTGGCGAGCGGCAGGAGGCCGACGAAGACGATCGAATGCGCCGAGGTGATGTGCTGAAGGGCGAGCGCCGTCAGCAACGGAAATCCGATCACCACCCCGATCGCGACGATAGCGAGGGATGCGAGATCGCTGCGGTCGGGCCGCGCCTGTCGAAACAGCGCAAGCAGCGCGACTCCGAGAAGCGCAGCGATGAAGGCGCGCGCCGATGTCAGGAACAGGGGCGAAAATCCGGCGACCGCGACGCGCGTCGCCGGCAGCGAGCCGCTGAAGATGATGACGCCGAGCAGGCCGTTGCCCCATCCGTCGACCGACAGCTTCACATCATTCATCGCGCCTCGCTTTCCGCCTGTAGGGATAGCGGGCGGCGCGTAGCCAAGGCAGCCACGGATCAATACAATTACGCCATACTGTATGGGCCAAGAAAGCCATACAGTTTGAGGCGTAGGGTTGATGGACCAGAGCGGCAGGGCGACCGGCAACGTCATGAATGCGATCCGCGCCAGGATCGCGAGTCGCGCGCTCGCCGCGGACGATCGGCTGCCTTCGATCCGCCAATTCGCCATCGCCATGGGCGTTTCGCCCTCCACTGTGGTGGACGCCTATGATCGCCTCGTGGCTGAAGGTTTGATCCGGGCGCGGCGCGGCTCCGGCTTCTATGTGTCGGCGATGGCCTTGCCGCCGCTCGCGCTGGCGGAAGATCGGCCGCCGCTGGATCGTGCTGTCGATCCGCTCTGGGTGTCGCGCGAGTCGCTCGACGCCGACGCATCGACTCTGAAACCTGGTTGCGGCTGGCTCCCGGCGAACTGGATGCCGACCGATGCGCTGCGCCGCGCCGCCCGCGCTCTCGCTCGCGCTGATGACGCCGTGTTGACCGACTATGGCGGCACGCGTGGTGCAACTTCGCTTCGCCGCGTTTTGATGGCGCGCTTCGTCGAGGAAGGAATCGAGACGTCGTCCGCCCAACTCATGCTGACGAGTTCGGGCACGCAAGCAGTCGACCTCATCTGCCGTTTCCTGCTGCGCCCCGGCGACACCGTGCTTGTCGACGATCCCTGCTATTTCAATTTCAGAGCCCTGCTCCGCGCCCATCAGGTGAAGATCGTCAGCGCGCCCTACACGCCGTCGGGCCCCGACATCGCGGCTTTCGAGGCCGTTCTCGCCGCCGAGCGGCCGCGCCTTTATGTCACCAATTCGGCGCTTCACAATCCGACAGGCGCAACGCTCTCGGCGCATGCCGCGCATCGCGTGCTGAACGCGGCGGCGGCTCATGACCTCATCATTGTCGAGGATGACATCTTCGGCGATTTCGAACCGGAGCCTTCGCCGCGGCTGGCCGCGCTCGATGGCCTCCACCGCGTCATCCGCATCGGCAGCTTTTCAAAGACGCTGTCCGGCTCGGCGCGCTGCGGCTATATCGCCGCACGGCCGGACTGGATCGAGGATCTCGTCAACCTTCAGGTCGCGACCAATTTCGGTGGGCCGAGCCCGATCGCCACCGAGCTGATCGCAAATGTTCTCTCAAGCGGCGGCTATCGCAAGCATATGGAGGAGCTGCGTAGGCGCCTCGCTCGCGCGCAACGCCTGACGATCGAGAAACTGCAGCGCGTCGGAATCGAACCCTGGCTCAGGCCGCGCGGCGGCTTCAACCTCTGGTGCCGCCTTCCCGAAGGCGCCGACTCCGCAGCAGTCGCGCGCCGCGCGCGGACCGAGAACGTCGTGCTCGCGCCGGGCAACGTCTACAGCGCGTCGCAATCCGCAGCGGAGTTCATGCGCTTCAACGTGGCGCAATGCGGCGATCCGAAATTGTTCGCTATTCTCGCGCGCGCGATCGAGCATTCCAGACGCGCATCCCTCTGATCATGTCGTCGTTGGATTGCGCGCACGCGCTATTCAGCAGCGACGATCTGCTCCTCCAGCGCCTTCGAGGCCGCCTGCATGCGCGAACTCACGCCCATCTTGGACAGGATGGAGGAGACGTGATGATCAACCGTCTTCGGCGAGATGCGCAGCGCGTCCGCGATCTGCATGTTCGTCATGCCCGGTTGAAGCAGGCCGAGGATTTGAAGTTCGCGCTGCGTGAGACTGTGCGGGCTCCCGCGATTGACGCTGCGCGGGCCGCGCGGAATTCGCTGGACGCCATCGCCCCGCATCCGCCTGCGCAAATTCGCAGCGGCAGGCTCCGCTCCCAGCCGGTCGAAAATATCAAGCGCTGCGAATTTTGCTCTGGAATCTCCCTCCGACAGCGCGCGCGCATGCTCATACGGGCAGCCCATCCGCTCCCATGCTTTCGCGGCTTCGCGCCATTCGCCCCTGATCTGCAGGGCGAACGGAGCGGCGCAGCAGGCCGGGGGCTTGACCGCCCTCCCCGCCTTCCAGAGCCAGTAGGCAAGCTCTCCGACATGCCAGGATTGCTGGCGAGCTTCTGCGAGATCGTAGATTGAACGCGCCTCCTCGATCGCCTGCGCGTCGTCGCCGGCGAACCAGGCGGCCTCGGCGCGCGCGGACCTCGCTGGCGCAAGCCGCTGCAAGCTGTTGCTCTGTGATGCGAGTTCAAGCGCCGCGTTGAGCGCGCTTGCGGCGCCCGGCGCTCCCTGCCGCGACCAGATGCGTCCGAGCGCGATCCAGGCGACGATCCTGCTGATCGTGGCGCTTGGCCGCTGCACGACGGATTCCGCGAGTTCGGCCGCCTCCCGCCAGCGCCCCTGATAGAAGCGGACCAGCGCGAGCCACGCGGTCTGATAATGCGTGGCGTGATCGAGATCGCGATCATTCGCATATTTGAGACCGTCCAGCAGATGCCGCTCGGCCTCCTCGAACTGATATTGTTCGCCGTAACTCGCGCCAAGATTGGAATAGATGATGCCGACGAGCGCATCGAGCCCTTCGGATTTCGCGAGTCGCATGCTGCTGTCGAGATGCGCCCGGCCGCGCGCGTCGCCGCCGACAAGAAGGGCTGATCCGACCACGAGTTCGGCGGCCGACACGGTTCTTGAGTCGTGAAACTGCGATGCGAGCGCAACCGCTTTCTCGCCCCAGCTCACCGCGGCCGGAATGTCCCGATCCATCATCCGGAGATGAGCCTGAATCTGGTAGGCCGATGCGAGTTGAGACCCGGCGGGAAGCTTCTCCAGCATCTCGATGGCGCGAAGGCTGGCCTGGTCCGCTTCCGCATTCCGGCCGCTGCGCGCCAGCGGCCACGCCGACGCCGCCAGCGTTTCGCCCGCGCGCAACATTTCTCCCTGTCGCAGCCAAAGTTCGACAGCTTCACGTCGCGCTTCATTCGCTTGGTCGAGCTCATCGATGATGGAGCTCTCCTCGGCGTAGGCGTTCAGCATCTCGGCCTTCGCCTCAGGCTCAAGCGAGTCCGTGGCGTCCAACACTTTCCGACAGAGCGCCGCCGCGGCCCGATGCGCGCCCGCTTTCGCAGACATTTGCGCCGCCGCGGTTCCGTAAGCGACGAGCGCATCGGCATCTCCGGCCTGATCGGCGAAGTAAGCCAGCCGCGAAAGGTCGCTCTGGCTCGAGCTTGTATTCGACAGGATGGCGAGCGCCTTGCGGTGATGCTCGCGCCGACGGCCGGGATCGAGGCTCGCAAGCACGGCGTCGCGTATCAGCTCGTGGCGGAACGAGACCTGGCGGCCGACGGATTCCGTCAGGCCGCGCGCTTCGCATTCGCAAATGTCTTCTGTCGCGGTTGCGATCGCCCGCTCAAGCAGCGCGAGATCCACGCGGCTCCCAAGCACCGCGGCCATTTCGAGCGCCTGTCGCGCGCCTGCGCTGAGGCGGGCGACGCGCGCCAGCACGGATTCATGCACCGTCGGCGGAAGCCCCTGCCCTTCGTGGCGAAGCAGTTCAGCGACATAAAAAGGATTTCCGGAGCTTTGGCGATGAATCAACTCGCAATCGCGCGACGCGTCGCCGGCAAGCTGCTTAACCGCGCGCAGCGACAATCGCTCAGGCCTTATTCGCACCGTGGTGCGACAGGCGGCGAAATCGCCAAGCAGAATTCGCAGCGGGCGGCTGCACCCCAGCTCATCATCTCTGTAGGTCAGGATGAGCAGGATCGAGCATTGATCGATGCGACGACTGAGATATCGAATGAGATCGAGCGTCGCCTCGTCGGCCCAATGAATGTCCTCGAAAATGAGAATTGCGCCGGAGAGGGACCGAAGGATCGCCATGACCGAGGCGAAGATGGCTGATCGCGAAATATCCCGGGAAAGCTGATCGCGCAGCGCCTTGTCGAGCTGATCTGCGATGTCGTGGAGCGGCGCAAGCGGCGCGGGCGTGAACAGCGAGTCGCAATGCGCGCGTATGACGCGGCAGCGTTCACGCGCCTTCACGACAAAGTGATCGATAAGCGACGTCTTGCCGATGCCGGCTTCGCCGCTCACGAGGATCGTCTGCCCGACGCCTCCGATCGCCGATTCAAGAGCGGCGCCCAGCGTCTTGAGCGAAATGTCACGTTCCAGCAGCGCCATTTTCGATTTTGAATTCCCGAGGTCGATGCGTCCGAGAATCGGAGCCCGAGACTCTTCCGCATCTGGCTTGCATGACCCATCCCCACCTTCGATGGCGACGGCGTGAATGCGCGCATTGTGCGCTGGCGCACAGCGCTCGAACTCGCTGAACAGCGCGCGGGCGACCAGCGTGATCGCGCCTCACATAAAATCAAGGGATTGGAGACGTCACGCGCGCGCTGAGGCGCAGAGATAGGGAACAGGGCGCGAAATATGGGGAGCCGCTCCCGATGCGCGCTGCATGCCCCATCATCAGGTTCGCCGATCTTGAAACAGAGCGAACCAACATGAACCATACAGGACGCTGCTTCTGCGGCGCAGTTGAAGTCGAAGTCGCTGGCGAGCCCGAAGCGATGGGCTATTGCCATTGCAGCTCGTGCCGATCCTGGTCAGGCGGCCCCGTCAACGCATTCAGCCTCTGGCGGCCCGAAGCCGTCAAGGTTGCGGCGGGCTCGGAATATCTGTCGACGTTCAAGAAAACCTTTCTTAGCGAACGGAAATATTGCGCGAAGTGCGGCGGTCATCTCATGACAAATCATCCGCCGCTCGGATTGATCGACGTCTTCACCGCGACGATCCCGACGCTGGAGTTCAAGCCTTCGGTTCACGTCAACTATGCCGAGACCGTGCTGCCGATGCGCGACGGCTTACCGAAACTGAAGGATTTTCCGGCCGCCTTTGGCGGCTCCGGTGAAGAAGTGGCGGAATAAATCCGTAGCGCGGCGCCCTCTCCCGGCGCCGCGAAAACTGGCGCGGCCGGCGATCATTCTCGTCCGGCCGCGCCTTCATCGCGAGGGGCTTGCACGCATCAGCAAGGATTGCACATGTTGAACTCGCGGACCCTTCCCGATCAAAGCTATCTCGCCCTGAAGATCTATTTCTTCAGTATCTTCGCCCTTGTTCTGTTCGCCGCCTACACGAAGGCGGCGAAGGATATCCCGTCAGGAATGAGGAGTTGTCTCGCCCTTGATGTCTATGTCACGACGGCCATCGAGGATAACGGGGCGCGCGCGACGGCGAGCGCGACCGAACTTGCCGCCGCGGCGCTGAATCAATTGAAGGCCCGTGGCCTTTGCGATGCGGGCCGGTTTGACGAGGGGATCCGCATCTATCAGGCGATCGATCTTCCCGTCTGCGCGCGGGAAGGCTGCGCCTCTCCGCCGTCGCAGGACTAACTCTGAAACGCGTCAGGCCAACGCGCGTCCAGGGATCGCGACGGCGCCATGCTCAGGCGACGCATTCGACATCATCTGGTTCGCTGCCGATATCACCCAAATCGCCCGGGAGCTTGTTTTGGTATCACCCATGTTCTGGCGCTCGCCTGCGGGGCCGCGCTTCTTCTGGAATGTCACCGGCAGCGTCGGCAAGAATTCCCCAAATCAGGCCGATGACGTTGAGCTGATCCAGTTCTGCTGTTTGTTGATCGCAGATGGCGGGCGCTCCATCGATGAGGTGAAGCGGGTTACGCCGGGCGCGCCATGCAGCGGCGCCGACAATGATCCGCTGGTGATCGCGATCAAAGCGCTCGAGAAGGCCAATGGCACGCCAAGGATCGATGGCTGGATCTCGCGGCTGCCAAACGATGTCTTCTACAGCGATCATGGCAAGCATCAATATGTGCTCACATCGCTCAATGCGCTGCTGATGGGGCGGTTTCCCGACACGTTTCCACGGATTGATCAGGACGGGCGATGCCCGCCGCGCCTCAAGGAGGCCGTGAAGAAGTTCTTTGCGCCGACCTCCTGACGCGCGGCCACGCGCTTTGCCCGGATGCGGGCGCGCCTTGCTTCGCTCAGGCGCCGCTGAGCAGCTCAATTGATGCAATGGAGTGATTCTGGATGACATCGCCAACACAGCAGGCGTTGCAAAGCCTGAGAAGCGCGCGGATGTTTCTCGATCAGGAGGCGGCCGCGATTGATGATTCCGTCGCTCTCAACAACGCCCTGAAGCAGTCGCTGCTTTGCGTCATCGAAGCGCTGTCGGCGATCGCGACCGGGCAGCGCGCGACCTACATGCTGCTCGAGGAGGTGCAGAAGCTGTTGCAGCAGCCGCGCTTCACACGGCCCTGATCGCCTTCACTTCGGGCGACCACGCTATCGCGCGTGCGGGTTACGGAATGTCTTGGGCGCGAACCTCGACCAGGCCGTCTTCCGTCACGTCGCCATTGTCGAATTTCCGGCTGGCGAGACGTTCGATCTCGGCTCGGCGCGCGATGAAGACGGCGGCCTCGGATATTTCCAGCGCGTCAGTGTGATATTTGGTGCGGAGGTCCTGAAGGGCCTCGATCGTGATCAGACAAGGCTGCTGCCGGTCCCCGTTCAGCATCGGGAACACAATGCCTCGCTCCGTCGTGGCGATCGGCGGGTTCTCGATAGGAATAAGCGCCACTTCGATCCTCCTGCGAGCGATAACGCATGGGCGCCGATTCTGTTCGACGCCGCCGCCTGCGCCGCAGCAAGCGCCATGCCCGGCGACGCGTTGTTCCCTTCCGCTCCTCGCGCCGTTAAGATTGCGCGATGAGACATGCAGAACGAAACGCGCCAAATTCTTCGGCGCCCGCCGCGCGAGCGGCGCGCACGGGCGCGGCGATGACGGATAGTCGCGCGATCCGCGATCTTCGCGACCGGCTTCTGGCGGAACACGCCGACGTGATGCGGCGGCTTCATCAACGGCTTGCCCTCGACCGGGAGCTTGGCCCTTTTGGCGAACTCGATGAATCCTCGAAGGATCATCTCATCGACGAAGCCGCGAAAATGTGCGCCGCCTGGGAAAAAGACGCCGCGCTGCGCGAGTCCCATGTCGCAGGCCAGAGCGAAGTGGTCGATCTCGTCGCGAAGCAGCATCAACTCGCGCAGCAGATTCACGCTGCGGAAGGGCGAAAGAATGGAGGGATTGGAGGCTTCGCGGAAGCGAGGCTCTGACGCGTAGGGCGTCGCGCGCGAAATCACTCATTGATTTGCGCGACGATCGATAGGCCGGCCCCTTTGCCCGGCTCATTCAAGCGAGGTTCATGTCGACTGGCGAAAATAGCCGCCATGGCGCGTCGCCTCAGGCGTGACGGGCCCGCCATACGCTTGCGCGTGAAGCTGCTGAATTTATGCACTTTTCCAGATTGAAGCGCCGGAACATTTCTCTCAGCTCCTGATTTCCCGGCGGGGGGATATTCCCGAAAAGGAGAATCCCTATGAAACTTCGACTTGTAGCGCTCGCAGCATTCACCACGCTTGGGCTCGCCGCGGCGTCAGCGCAGACCACGACCACAGAAACGGTGATCACGACGGATCAGGCGGCGAAGGTGAAGACCTACGTCATGAAGGAGCAGCGGCCGTCCGTGAAGATCCAGGAGAAGGTCGCAGTCGGAGCAACCTTGCCGTCGAGCGTCCAGTTCTATGCGCTGCCGGCGGATGTCGGCGTCACCAAATATCGCTATGGCGTCGTGAACGATCAGACCGTTCTGGTGGAGCCGTCGAGCCGGAAGATCGTCCGGATCATCGAATAACGACAATTGCGGCCCGCCCAGGCGCGGGCCGCTTTTTCAGATGTCGGACGAAACGACGCCGAGCTTCGCCTTCATCTGCGCTTTCGACATGCATGAGACGTCGTAAGTGACCTGCTTGCCTTTCAGCTTCGGGTCCGCCGCGAATTGATGGGTCATTGAATCAACAATTCGATCGACCGCCGCCTCGCAAGCCGCTTCGGAGGTGAAGCCGGTCTCGCTGAAACGCGCTTCGCTGCACGGCGCGGTGCCTGCGACGCAGGCCGTAATCACCATCGTGAAGATGTCCATTGGAATTTCCCCCAGCGCTTCAACCCCAGACTTGAAGCAAGCCGTGCGCCATGTTTGGGCGCATTGGTTGTCGATCAGTTAAATCGGCGCCAGGCGATTCAGCGGCTCACCGGTGGGAAATGCCGTCTTACAGTCATGGCCTTCGCGGTCATGCCGGAACAAGTCGCGCGTCAATGCGTTTTCTTCGCTGGCTATAGTCTATTTGATTGGATTTGGTTGGAGGGGTAGTTTGAACGCGGGTCAGCTCAATAGAGGCCGGGCGCTCGACGGAATGGACGCCTATCGCGTCCTGATTGAGAACATCACCGATTACGCGATCTACATGCTCGACAGCGAAGGGTGCGTTGCGAGCTGGAACGCCGGCGCCCAGCGCTTCAAGGGTTACTGCGCAAGCGAAATCATCGGCCGCCATTTCTCAAACTTTTATACCGAAGAGGATCGCGCCGATGGGCTGCCGCTGCGGGCGCTGACCATCGCTAGGACCGAAGGTCGTTTCGAGAATGAGGGCTGGCGATTGCGAAAGGATGGCAGCCGGTTCTGGGCGCATGTCGTCATCGATCCCATTCGTTCACCGTCGGGCGATCTGATTGGCTACGCCAAGATCACGCGCGATCTGACAGAGCGTAAGGAATCGGAACGCGCGTTGGAGCGGACGCGGGAGGCGCTCGTTCAGGCGCAGAAGATGGAAGCGATCGGCCAGCTCACCGGCGGCGTCGCGCACGACTTCAACAATCTGCTGAGCGCCGTGCTCGGCAGTCTCGAACTGGCCCAAAAGCATGTGCCGGATCCTTCGCCGGCGAGCGCTTTGATGCGCAACGCCGTGCTGGCGGCCCGTCGCGGCGCTGCGATGACGCAGCGAATGCTTGCCTTCGCCCGACGGCAGGAATTGAAGCGACAGGCCGTCGATGTCGTCGCGCTGGTGCGCGGCATGGCCGACCTGATGCAACGCTCGATCGGTCCCGCAGTGACGATCGAGACGCGGTTCCCCCTCAATCTTCCTTTGGTCTGGGCTGATCCCAATCAGCTTGAAACAGCGCTGCTCAATCTTGCGGTCAATGCGCGCGACGCGATGCCGGAGGGCGGCCCTCTCGTTATCGCCGTGCGCGCCGAGGCCGCCGGTGAAGACGGTCCCCACAGACTTACGCCGGGAGAGTATGTCTGCATCTCCGTCACCGACGCCGGCGAGGGCATGGACGAGGAAACCCTTTCGCGCGCGATGGAGCCATTCTTCACGACGAAGGGCGTCGGCAAGGGCACCGGTCTTGGCCTCTCCATGGTGCATGGGCTTGCCGAACAGTTCGGCGGGCGGCTCACTCTCGCAAGTCGTTTGGGTCAAGGCACGACGGCCGAAATCTGGCTCCCCGTTTCCAGCGCGGCTCAACCGGTGGCGCCGCCGCCGGAAGAAGTAGAGCCCGCAAACGTGAGGCCGCTCAGAATCTTGGCTGTCGATGACGATGATCTCGTTCTGATGAACACGGCGGCGATGCTGGAGGATTTCGGCCACACGGTGTTGGAGGCGAATTCCGGGCCGCAGGCTCTCGACCTTTTGCGGCGGGGCGAGAAGGTCGATCTCGTGATTTCCGATCACGCGATGCCGCGCATGACCGGCTCCCAGATGGCGGCCGAGATCGCGGCGAAGTGGCCCGAGCTGCCAATCGTTCTCGCAACGGGCTATGCGGAATTGCCGGAGGGCGGAGACGCCGCGCATTTGCGCCTCGCCAAGCCCTTCACGCAGGCGCAACTTCAGCGCGTCATCGGCGCCGTCATGCGAGCGCGCGTCAGCAGCAGCGCCTGATCCGGCGTCCGCGGGCTCAGACCGCCAGCGTCTGTCCGCCATCGACGAGAATCGTCTGGCCGGTGATCCATCGCGCGAAGGGCGACGCGAGAAAAAGCGCGACGTCGGCGACGTCATCGGGCTGCCCGAAACGGCCGAAGGGAATGCTCGCTTCGGTCCGCCGATAGAGTTCTGCGTTCGCCGTCCGGCATCCGTCCCACCAGCCGCCTGGGAAATCGGTCGAACCCGGCGCGATGCAGTTCACGCGGATGCGTTTTCGCGCCAGCCGCGCCGCATGCGACTGCGTGAAATGGATGAGGCCGGCTTTGGCCGCGCCATAGGCTTCGCTATGCGGCGACGGCTGAAGCGCCGAGCGTGAGGACAGGTTGATGATCGCCGCGCGATCCGATTTTTCGAGATGGGGAAGCGCGGCGCGGCAGGCGCGCTGCGTCGCCATGAGATCGACCGCGATCACCGCCTGCCAATCCTCTTCCGTGTTGCCGCTGGCTTTTCCCGAAGCGTTGTTCACGAGGATGTCGAGCCCGCCGAGCGCAATTGCGGCTTCGCTCACAGCGGCTTCGAGCGACGCCTTCTCCGCCGCGTCGCAGGCGATCGCGTGAACAGGCCGACCGTGGCGCGCGATCCGCGCCCTCGCCTCCTCCAGCATCCCCTCCGTTCGCGCGCAGATGGCGACCCCTGCCCCGGCCTCCGCATAGCGGTCGGCGATGGCGAAACCGATGCCGCGGCTGGCGCCGATCACGAGCGCGCGGAGGCCGGTCAGGTCGAAGGCGATCATGGAGCGACGCTAGCATAGCCTCTGCCGCCTGCGTGATAAATTTCTGGCCGAAATAGAAATTTGCGTTGTATGACGGCGAAGCCCATTGCAGGGTCTCAGGGTTGGAATGGCTGGGCGATGGAACGGAACTGGATCGAAAAGCTGCGGGGCGAATTCGGTGAGCAGGTCTCCACCGCGGCCGCGGTGCGTGAGCAGCACGGGCGCGACGAATCCTATCACGAGACCGCGCCGCCCGACGCCGTGTTGTTCGCGCGATCGACCGAAGACGTGTCGCGAGCCGTCTGCATCTGCGCCGCGGATCGTGTTCCCGTGATCCCGTTTGGCGCCGGCACCTCGCTTGAAGGACATGTCGCGGCGCTGCATGGCGGGCTGAGCATCGATCTCTCCCGCATGAACGAGATCCTCGAAGTCAATGACGGCGATCTCGATGCGACCGTGCAGGCCGGCGTGACGCGCATGCAATTGAACCGGCATCTGCGCGACCGCGGCCTCTTCTTTCCCGTCGATCCCGGCGCCGACGCGACGCTCGGCGGCATGGCGGCGACGCGCGCTTCCGGCACCAACGCGGTGCGCTATGGAACCATGCGCGACAATGTCGTGGCGCTGACCGTCGTGCTCGCCGACGGGCGCGTCATCCGCACCTCGACGCGGGCGCGGAAATCTTCCGCGGGCTATGATCTCACGCGGCTGTTCGTCGGTTCGGAAGGCACGCTTGGCGTGTTCACCGAAATCACGGTCAAGCTGCAGGGAATCCCCGAGACGATCGCCGCTGCGGTCTGCGCCTTTCCCGATGTGGGCAGCGCGATCGATGCGACCATGGAGATCATCCAGTCCGGCGTCTCGGTCGCGCGCATCGAACTGCTCGACGATTTCTCGATGGGGGCGTTCGTCAGGCATTTCGGCATCGACATGAAAGTCGCGCCGACTTTGTTCTTCGAGTTTCATGGCGGGCGCGCTTCGGTCGAGGAGCAATCGCGCCTCGCCGCCGAGATTTCCGCGTCTCATGGCGGCGCCGACTTCAACTGGTCGACCGACGCTGACGCGCGCGCGAAGCTCTGGCAGGCGCGGCACAACATGCATTATGCGCTGCTGGCGCTCAGGCCCGGCGCGAAGGCCTGGGGCACCGATGTCTGCGTGCCGATCTCGCGCCTTGGCGAATGTTTGCGCGAAACGCGCGAGGACACCGCGAAGGCTTCGTTTCCTGTCTCCTGCCTCGGCCATGTCGGCGACGGCAACTTCCATCTGGGGTTCCTGATCAAGCCGGATGATCCGCGCGAACTCGCCGAAGCCACGGGCCTCAATGATCGGCTTGTGAATCGCGCGCTGAAACTCGGCGGCACCTGCACCGGCGAGCATGGCGTCGGCCATGGCAAGACGAAGTTTCTCGCCCGCGAGCATGGCGAGGCGCTCGACGTCATGCGCATGATCAAGGCGACGCTCGATCCCCTGAACATCCTCAATCCCGGCAAGGTTCTGCCGCCTGTCGATGCGTCAGAACATTTGAAGCTTGCAGGAGCGGCGGAATGAGCGACAGCCCGGCTACAGCTCCCGCCGGCCGCGCCAAGACCACGCGCGTCAGCCGCAAGGCGCTCGGACGCAAGCCTTCGAAAAAGTCAGGCGCGACGCGCAGCAAGATTCTCGCGGCCGCCGCAAAAGTATTTGCGAGCAACGGCTATCAGCTCACCAAGCTCAGCGACATCGCGCGCGAGGTCGACATCCATGTCACCGCGCTGAACTATCATTTCGAGACGAAGGATCATCTCGTCGAGGAGATGATGAACGCGCTCGTGCATCATGTTTCGGAGAGCGTGCAGGCTGGCGTCGCCGCGCTTCCCGCGACCGCGACCCATCGTGAGCGCATTCTCGTCGGCGCGGTGGCGTTCCTGCAGGCGATTCTCGAACAGAAGGATTTCATCACCGCGCACGGCCATGTGCTCTATCAGGTGCCGCAGGAGGTGCGCGATCGACATTTCGTCCATCTCGCGGAAGCCAACGTGTTCTGGCGTCGCCTGATCCTCGAAGCGTGGCAGAAGGGCGAATTGCGGCGTTCGCTCAATCCATCGCTGGCGATGCAGATGCTGATGGGAACGCTGATCTGGACGCGCGAATGGTATCGGCCGGGACGCGACACTCCGGCCGAGATCGCGACCGAGATCATCGATATTCTCTTCGATGGGATGGGCGCGCGGCCTCAGAAGTGATTTCAGCGCTTCTGCGCAAACTTGTTGGCGGGCCGAGCGCGGCGAGGTCGCCGAACTGGCTCTCGTGCGAATTCAATTCTTTTCTTGCGAGCGGCCTCAGGCGACCACAGCCGTCGCTTTCTTAAACCTGAGCCAGCAATATCTCCGTCAAAGCCTCAGGCTTCAGCCGCGCGACATTGTGTCCGCAGCCGAAGGAGAAGGTCGACCAGTCCGGCTCGCCGCTCAAGCGTTGATAGAGATCGAGGAACGGGCTTCCCTCCCATCCATGCGCGCCGATGAAGATTTTGCGCGGCGCTTCACGCCAACGTCCGCTGAGAGTGATCGATTGTAGAAACGTCCCCATCGGGTGCGGCCGGCATCGCGGGTCGAGATTGGGAGGCGGCGCGCAGTTGAGTCCATCCGCCTTCGCGCCAGCGATGAACATTTCTCGAAAACGTGGCGTCGTCAGCGACCAGACGGAGTCGCCGGCATCAGGGACATAGGCGTCGACATAAACCAACGTCCGGATTTTCGCCGGCTCGGCGTCGGCTGCGCCGCTCACGATCATGCCGCCGTAGGATTGTCCAACAAGGACCACATCGTCGCGCTGCGATTCCATGACGCTCACGACCTCACCGATGTGCGTTTCAAGATTGGCCAACGGGGCGGGAGTATCGCCGAGCCCCGAAAGCGTGATCGGCAAGGCGTTGTGCCCGTGCGCAGTAAGTAATTCCGCGACCGTCTGGTAGACCCAACCGCCCTGCCAGCCTCCAGGTATCAGAATAAAGGTGGCCATATATTCATCCCTGACTTCGACGCGTGTGGAGCTCCGGCGTCTCTTTCGTCGAAATCAGGACCACTGCGCCGGGCGACTGCGTTGAATTGAAGTCATGTGACGACGCTGATGGGCTGTAAAGAGCTGAATTCCATCATAGCGTGAGCGGCTGCTTTGAAGAACGCGCGCGAATGACCGTATATGGCGCAGAGCGCACAATCGATTGAATTTGCGCTTCGGGATCGGACAGCTCAGTCAATCATTCCGTCAAAGCGTCCGCGCGAGGCGCCTAACCCGCCGGACCCGCTGGCGAGAAATGATCGGCGTATTTGTTGGCGACGCCCTTGAAGGCGTCGGCGTCTTCGGGCGGCTCGCCCTTCTGCTGAATCACCGGCCACCGGCGTGCGAGATCACGATTGAGACCGAGCCATCGCTCCGCGCGCGGATCGACATCCGCTGCGATCGCTTCGGCCGGACATTCCGGCTCGCAGACGCCGCAATCGATGCAGCCGTCGGGATCGATCACGAGCATATTCGCGCCCTCATGGAAGCAATCCACCGGGCAGACCGCGACGCAGTCCATGTATTTGCAGCGAATGCAGGCCTCGGTGACGACATAGGTCATGGGGCGGGTCCCGGCGCGGCGCCGGCCGCGAGCGTTATTTCTATCCCGCAAGTAAATTTCTAGTTCAACAAGAAAAAAAGTTGCACCGGTTCGGAATCCCTCTAAGGTGGGCGGCAACGAAAAATGCGCCTCGGGAGGCGGCCCTGGAGCTCGACATCCTCATCTCCGGCATTGGCGGTCAGGGCGTGCAACTCGTCGGCAAGGTGCTCGCTCTCGCCGCCACGGCGATGGGCCGTCATGTCATGCTGTCCGGCGACTATGGCGGGCAGATGCGCGGCGGCTCGACGGTGGCGACGCTCGTCATCGGCGATCAGCGGTTGCGCGCGCTGCCGATCATCCCCTCGGCCGGTTGCGCGATCGCGCTGCATCACAAGTTCTGGGAGAATGTCGGCCCGCGATTGCGGCCCGGTTCTCTTGTCGTCGCCGAAGATGGAATCGCCGGCGATCTCCCTGATATGGCGCGGCATCGCCTCCTGCGCATTCCGGCGACGGAGATCGCGCTTGCGGCGGGCAATCGCATGGCGGCGGGAATGGCGATCATGGGCGCGTTCGCCGCGTTGACTGACTCTGTGACGATCGAGGCGCTTGTCACGGCGATGGCCGAGCAGATTCCGCCCTATCGTCGCCAGCATATCGAGACCAACGAGAAGGCGATCCGCGCCGGCGCCGCGCATGCGCTCGCCATGCAGGAGGCGGCGGCGTGAGCGAACGCACCATCACGCGCGGCGCGCTCGTGATCGCCGCCGATCGCTGCAAGGGCTGCGAGCTCTGCATTCCCGCCTGCCCGCCGCGCGTGCTGTCAATGTCGAAGCAGGTGAACGCGCTGGGTTATCCCTATCCCGAGCTTTCGCCGGGTTGCACCGGCTGCACGGCCTGCCAACAGGTCTGTCCCGATTTCGTGTTCGAGGTCTTCAAGCTGCGCGAGCCTGTGGTCTCCGACGCGCCTTCAGCGGAGGCAAACGCATGGCGATGAAACTGCTTGAGGGCAGCGAGGCGATCGCCGAATCCGCGCTCGTCGCGGGGCTGCGCTTCTACGCCGCCTACCCCATGTCGCCGTCGACGGAATTGCTGGAGCATCTCGCGCGCAAGCTGCCGCAACGGCCCGGCGGCGTCTGCATCAATGTCGAGAGCGAGATCGAGGGCGTGAACATGGCGCTCGGCGCCGCCGCGACCGGCTTTCGCGCCGCGACGGGCTCCTGCGGACAAGGCCTCGCGCTGATGCAGGAGGCGATCGCCGAAGCCGCTCTCAACGAAACGCCGCTCGTCGTGTTCAACATGGCGCGCAACCAGCAGGATTATTTCCAAGCGACGCGCGGCGGCGGCTGGGGCGACTATCGCACCATCACGCTGGCGCCGAAGGATGTGCCGGAGGCGGTCGAGCACGCCCAGCTCGCCTTCCATCTCGCCGACAAATATCGCGCGCCGGTGATTTTCATGGGCGATAATCTGATCGCGCGCACGCAGGTCAGCGTCGATCTCAAACCGCTCGATCTGGAGCCGCTGCCGCCGAAGGACTGGCAGCTGGACGGAACCTCCGGCGGCTCCGGCCGCTCGCGCCAGATCTGGACCTGGGGGGCGGGCAAGCACAACACGCCCGGCCCCGGCCCGAGCGCGCATTGGGCGCGTATCGCGGCGAAATTCGATGATGTCGCCAAGCTTGAGCAGCGGCATGAGGAGGAATTCACGGAGGACGCCGAGATCGTCGTCGTGGCCTTCGGCTCCGGCGGCAAGTTCGTCGAGCATGTCGTGCGCGATCTGCGCACGGAGGGGCGCCGCGTCGGGTTCTTCCGCCCGATCACGCTCTGGCCCTTCCCCGGCGAAGCGCTGGAGCGGGCGACAGCGCGTGCGCGGCGCGTTCTCGTTTTCGAGCTCAACGCCGGCCAGATGATCGACGACGTCCGTTTGAACGTTGTCGATCGTCGCCGCGTCGTCCCAATCGGCGGGGTGAGCTTCGATGAATCCGGTCTCAATCTTGGTCCCCTGATGCACGCCAACGCGATCAGGGAGCGCATCGAGGCGCATTTCGAGAAGGCTGCGGCATGAGCGTCATCGACACCATCGCCCCGCCCGAGGCGCCGAGCCAGAAGGTCGCATCGTTCAAGCCGCGCCTGCTGCAATCGGAAGAGCACGGGCTCTGCCCCGGTTGCGGCGAGCCGGTCGCGATCCGCACCGTGCTCGAAGTGATCGAGGAATTGCAGCTCGCCGAACGCAACATCGCGATCCTCGGCCATGGCTGCTACGGCTCCTTTGTCATGCTGCTCGATGTGGATTCGACATTGTGTCTGCATGGCCGCGCGCCGGCGACCGCGACGGGCGTGAAACGCATGAGGCCGGAATGCGCGGTGTGGACGCTTCAGGGCGACGGCGACATGGTCAATGAGGGCCTCGCCGAAATCCTGCACGCCACGGCGCGCGCGGAGAACATCACCTGCATCATGCTGAACAATGGCGTGTTCGGCGACACCGGCGGCCAGATGACGGCCGCCTCCGTGCTGGGGCAACGCACCAAAAACAGCATCGACGGGCGCGACGCCGCCTATCACGGCTATCCCATTCCCGTCGCCAATCTCGTCGCGTCGCTGCAGGGTTCCGCCTATGTCGCGCGCGGTTCGGTCCATAGCGCCGCGGCCGTGGCGCAGACGCGGAAATTCGTGCGCAAGGCGTTCCAGCGGCAGCTTGAAGGCAAGGGCCTCTCACTCGTCGAAATCCTGACGATGTGCCCGACAGGATGGTTCGTGCCCGCCGCGAATGGCGCGGATTACATGATGGAGTCGCTGGGCAAGACCTATCCGCTCGGCGAACTCAAGGATGTCGGCGAAGTCTAGGGAACGGGGGAGACGCTCGATCATGGCGCGTCTGATCGGCCGCATTCTCGATCTCGCGGCAAACGCGACGCCGAACGCGATCGCCGCGACCTTCGGCGATCGCGTCGTGACTTTCGCGGAGGCGGATCGGGCGGCGAACAGGATGGCGCGCGCCTTGCTCGAACTCGGCGTCAGGCGCGGCGACCGCGTGATCGTCTGGTGCGACGCATCGTTGCGCGCTTTTGAACTCTTTTTCGCGACACAGAGGATCGGTGCCGTCTTCGCGCCGATCAATCCGGAATTTTCATTGGATGAAGCGCTTGCCTGCATTCTCTATGCGAGGCCGCGGCTGCTGATTGCCGATCCGCGCCATGCGACGATCGCGGAGGCTGCGGCGCAGCGCGCCAGCGTCGAGCTTGCGACATTCGGCGGAAGCAGTGTGACGCCCGGTCGCGATCTCGAAGAGGGCGCGCGCCGCGCCTCCGATCAAGCGATCGCGCAGGAGATCGACGAGGAAGATATCCATGCGATGTTCTTCACCAGCGGCAGCACCGGCCAGCCGAAAGGCGTGATGCTGTCGCATCGCGCGAGTTTCATCCGCTCCTATCAGGGAAATTCGCGCTCCGAGGTTTCCGGCGGCGCGGGCGAAGTCTGCACCTTTCCTTTCTTCCACTGGGCCGGCTGGAATTATCTGCTTGCGTCATGGGCGCATCGTCGCCCACTGCATATTCCGATGCGGCTCGACGGCGATGCGATCCTGTCCGAGGTCGAGCGCTGGTGCGCCTCGATCCTCTACTGCATTCCGGCGCTGTGGGAGCGCGTGCTTGCGGCGGATCGAAAATTCGATTCATCGTCGCTTCACTACACTTTCACGGGAACATCGCGCATCGATCCCGTGCTGATCGCGCGCATTCGCGATCGCTTTCCCGTTGCGCAATGCGGCGTGCTCTATGGTTCGACAGAATTTGGTCTGGGCCTCGGCATCGCCGACGCTGATATCAGCCGCAAGCCCGGAAGCGTGGGGTTGCCGCCGCCTGGCAAGGAGGCGCGCATCGTCGACGGCGAATTGCAGCTTCGTTCCGACTCCATGATGTCGGGCTATTTCGAGCTGGCGGAGCAGACGCGCGCCGTGTTCGACGATGGCTGGTATTTGACCGGCGATCTCGCGGAGCGCGACGCGGATGGATATTTCACCATCACCGGCCGTCGTCGCGACGTGATCCGCTCGGCTGGCGAGACGATCGCCCCCGCCGAAGTCGAGGAAGCTCTTGGCTCCTTTCCCGGCGTCGCCGAAGTCGCCGTGATCGGCGTGCCCGACAACGCCTGGGGCGAATTGATCTGCGCCGCCGTGGTGCTGGCGCCAGGCGCCGCGCAGCCCAGCCTCGATCTCCTGCGCGCCCATGTCGATGGCCGGCTCGCGGCCTTCAAGCATCCGCGGCGGCTTGTGATCGTCGATGCGCTGCCGCGCACGGCCGCAACCAATCAGATCATGCGCGCGCGCGTTCGCGACGAACTGCTCGCCGGCAGCGCAATCGCCTAGGGAGTCAGAGGAACCAAATTTCCAGCAGATCAAAAAATATGGGGAGGTAGCAATGACATTCGCACGCAGAACGATTCTCAAAGGCGCCGCCGCAGGTCTTGGCGCTCTCGCAGCTCCGTCGATCCTCCGCGCGGCGGAGGGCGACACGCTTCGCGTCGCGCTGATCACATCGCTCAGCGGGCCGGCGCAGCTCTACGGCAATTTCATCAAGATCGGCACGACCATCGCGGCTGACCGCATCAACGCGAAAGGCGGCGCGCTCGGCAAGAAGATCGAACTCGTGATCCGCGACGACAAGGGTTCGCCTGATGGCGCGGTCGCAGCGTTTCGTGAACTTGCGGGAATGGGGATCAAGCTCGTGGCGCAGGGCCCCCTCACCGCGCCGTTGCTCGCCACCTTGCCGCTGCTCGACGGCGCTGGCGCTTCGATGGTGATGGTCGGCCCTTCGAGCGCGTCGCTCACCCACGAGAATTTCAATCCCAACGCCTTCCGTCTCGGATTCAGCGGGCCGATGGCCTATAGCGGCTTCGCCAGCGTGATGGCGCGGAAATACCCTGACGTGACGCGCTGGGCTGTGATGGCGACTGAAACGGATTCGCTTAAAGATTTGGCGCGCCAGTTCACGCTTGGCCTGAAGCGCGAATATCCCAAGCTGGCGGGTAAAGAAGTCGAGGTGCTCGACCCGCTCTTCGCGAGTTTCGGCGCGGCGGACTACAAGAACCAGATTTCTTCGCTGATGGACGCGAAGGCGGACGGGCTTTTCAACGTGCTGCAGGGCGCCGACGCGATCAGCTATTACAAGCAGGCGCGCACCTTCGGCGTCGAGAACAAATATCGCATCCAGGCCGACTCCGGCAACGAACTCAGCATCGCGAAAGCGCTGGGGCGCAATACGCCAAAGGAAATCTGGGGCTGGACCGGTTGGTATCAGGAGGCGGTCGCCGACAATCCGGTCGCACAGGAAATCTACAAGGACTATGTCGGCCGCACCAAGGATGAATATCCGAACTGGTTCATGGCGATCGCGCATGACTCGATCCTCGCGATCGTGAACGCCGCGCAGGTTGCCGGCTCGACCGATCGCGCCGGCGTGCTGCCGGCGATGGCGGCGAGCGCGCCGCTCGGCGCCACCGGCAAGATCACCTTCCGCAAGGAGGATCAGACCTTCGTCGGCAATCTCGTCTACATCAAGTTCGGCGCCGACGCGTCCGATCCCAAGGGCTGGCGCGTGTTCGAATCGGTCGTGTTGCCGGGCGCTGAATTTGTCGAGCCCGCGACGCCCGGCAAGAAACTTGCCTGATCGGAAGGCGCTTTCCGCATCATGGCGTTTGCGATCATCAACGGTCTCACCACCGCCATGGCGGTGTTTCTCGTGGCGGCGGGGCTGACGCTGATGTTCGGCATCCTCAGGGTGCTGAACTTCGCACATGGCGCCTTCTTCATGATTGGCGCCTATGTCGCGTGGTCGCTGTTGGGCGATGCGCCGGATTCGCTCGCCGCGTTCATCGGCGGCGCGCTCGGCGCCGCTGCGTTGGTGGGCGCCCTCGGCCTTGTCGTCGATCAGCTTGTCTTGCGCCGTCTGCGCCATGTGGATGAGCATTACATGCTGATCGCGACTTTCGCCGTGTTGCTGATCTGTGTCGGCGTGGCGAAAATGATCTGGGGCATGGATTTCCATTCCGCCGATCCGCCGCCCTTCCTAGATGGCGGCGTCGCGATCGCTGGCTTGTTTCTGCCGAAATTCTCGCTGTTCGTGATTGCAACGGGCTTCGTCGTTTTTCTCGCGCTTGAGATCGCGATCCATCGGCTCTGGCTCGGAAAGATGGTCACAGCTTTGGCGGCCGACGGCTGGATGGCCAATCTGCTCGGCGTCAACGTGCCTTTGGGAACGACGCTGAGCGTCGTCGCAAGCTTTGCGCTCGCGGGCCTCGCCGGCGGATTGCTGCTGCCGAACCAGGCCTTGTCGCCGGCGCTCGGCGACACTTATCTCCTGCTCGCCTTCACGGCCGTCATCATCGGTGGGCTCGGCAATGTGCGCGGCGCCTTCATCGCCTCGATCCTTCTCGGCATGATCGAAAGCTTCAATGCGCTGCTGCTGCCGAATCTGCCGGGCCTCGCCGTCTATCTCGGCATGATCGCCTTCCTTCTTCTGCGGCCGAACGGCCTTTTCGGCGCGAGCGCTTCGTGAGCTTCGCCATGCGGATTGCATTTGCGCTGGCGGCTGGCGCATTGATGCTCAGCCTGCCGCTCTGGGCCAATCCGGGTCTTGTCTTCATCGCCGGCGTGACGATCACCGGCGCGGTCTTCGCGCTGTCGTGGAATCTTCTGTTCGGCTTTACTGGCCTTGCGAGTTTCGGCAATGCGGGCTTCTTCACCATTGGCGCGTACATCGCTGCGGTCGGACTGCGCGCTGATCACGGCGCCTGGTTTCTCCCGCTTGTCGGCGCGTCGGCGCTTGCGGGGGGCGCGGTCGCCTTCATCATCGGAATCGTGGCGCTGCGGCGTTCCAGCGGCATCCATCTCGCGATTCTCACGCTCGCGCTGAGCGAGGTGCTGCGCGTCACAGTCAGCCACACGGCGGCTCTTGGCGGCAATGACGGGCTGCCGAATATTCCGCGACCGCGGATTCTCGGCTTCGATTTCGGCGCGGGCGATCGCTATTACTGGCTGCTCTGCGCCGCCTGCGCGCTTCTCGCAGCGATGCTCTGGTGGATCGTTCATAGCCGCTTCGGGCGGGTGTTGCGCAGCATCCGCATGGACGCCGATCGCACGCGCTTCATCGGCGTTGACGTGGCGGCTTATCGTCTCGGCGCCTTTGTCGTCTCCGGCGCTGTCGGCTCCGCGGTCGGCGCGCTCTATGCGCCGTGGTCGCAGATCGTCACGCCCGACCTCGCACATTGGATCAGGTCGACGCAGCCGATCCTCTACGCTCTTCTTGGCGGCGCCTCATCCTTCTGGGGGCCTGTCGTCGGCGCGCTGGCTTTCTCCGCGCTCGATTACGCCACGCGCACGCTCGTTGGATTATCGGAAATCGTGACCGGCGTCGTGCTGCTTGTCGTGCTGATGGCCGCGCCGGATGGATTGATCGGCCTCTGGCGACGCTTCGCGCCCAAGCTTTCGAAATCTATGACGCCGGCGCCGCGCGCGCTTTCCGAACGCGGCTTCGCAGAGAAAATGTCATGACGGAGCTGCTCGCCGTCTCCGACATCCACAAGAGCTACGGCGCCGTGAAGGTGCTGAAGGGCGTCAACCTCTCGGTGTCGCAGGGCGAGACCTTCGCGATCATCGGCCCGAACGGCGCGGGCAAGACGACGCTCTTCAAGGTCATGACCGGCGAAACGCCCGGCGATAGCGGCGCGATCAGATTCGATGGCGTCGACATCACGCGCGAGCCCGCCCATGCGCGCGTCAGGCGCGGCGTCGGTCGCACCTTTCAGGTCGCGCGCGTCTATGGCGAAGCGACCGCGATCGAAAATGTGATCGTCGCGGTGGAAGCGCGGCAGAACGCGCAGGGGCGCCGCACCTGCGCCTGGCACGAATGGCGGCCGGACAGCGCCGTGCTCGACGAGGCGCATGCGCTGCTTGGCGATATCGGGCTTCGCGAGAAAGGAGATGTCGAGGCGCGCTCGCTCTCGCATGGCGACCGCAAGCGGCTGGAGTTGGCGCTCACTCTTGCCGGCCATCCCCGCATCCTCATGCTCGATGAGCCGACGGCGGGCATGTCGCCCGGCGACCGCGCCGCCGCAACCGACCTCATCGCGCGCGTGCGCGACGAAAAGCGCGTCACCATCGTCATGACCGAGCATGACATGGGTGTCATCTTCGGCCTCGCGAACCGCATCATGGTGCTGAACTATGGCGAGATCATCGCCTGCGGTTCGCTCGAAGAGGTGCGCGCCAATTCGACCGTGCAGGACATCTATCTCGGTCGCGAGCATTCGCATGCTTGAGGTCGGTCCGATCGACGCCTTCTACGGCGACAGTCACATCCTGCATGGCGTCAGCCTGCGCGTCGGCGAAGGGGAGCGCGTCGCCATCCTCGGCCGCAACGGCGCCGGCAAATCGACGCTGATGAAGAGCGTGATGAATGCCGGGCCGCGCGTCAGCGGCGCCGTTTCCTGGAATGGCGCTGCTCTCGGCAGCATTCCGTCGTTCCGGCGCGCGCGCATGGGTCTGCAGCTTGTGCCCGAGGATCGCCGCATCTTCGGCCATCTCTCCGTGCTCGAGAATATCCGGATGGCCGGCCATTGCGCGCCGCCGGGCCGCGCGGCGATCGAGCCGCGCGAGATGACGCGGCGTTTCCCAATGTTGGAGCAGCTTTCGGGCCGGCTCGGCTCGCAACTCAGCGGCGGCCAGCAGCAGATGCTCGCCATCGCGCGCGCAGCCGCCTCGCGTCCGAACCTTCTCTTGCTCGATGAACCGACCGAGGGGTTGGCGCCCGCCATTGTCGAAAGGCTGGCTGCCGATGTGCGCGCGATCTGCGATGAGGACGGCGTCGCGCTTCTGCTCAGCGAGCAGAATATCTGGTTCGCGCGCCAGACGACGGGCCGCGTGATCGTCATCGACGCCGGCCGCGTCGTCTTCGAGGGCGGCTGGCCGAACTTCGACGCGGACGAGCGCATCGCCCGCAACTATCTCGCGATCTAGATGATTGCCTCATCACGAGCATGAATCAGTCGGCGGCGACCGATTCACATCTTGCGTTGGACCGCGAGTCCCGCACGCGCGAATCTCGTGACATTCCGTGCCTGCGATCGCCCGATGTCAGACCCAACGTCTCTCAAAACCGCCACGCTTCATCGCATTGATCCCGGCCGCAACATGGCGCGCTATTACACGGTGTCGGTCGAGATCGCCCTGTTCGATTCCTGGTCCTGCACGCGCTGCTTCGGCCGCATTGGCTCACGCGGCGGGCGCGTGATGATCGGGCTGCATGAAAGCTACGAAGCGGCGCAATCGGAATTGCGCGCCATCCTCCGCCGCAAGACGGCCCGCGGCTACCGGCCTGTCGGGCCCTGAGCGCCTCCGTCGCGACGGGTTCAGCGCATCCGAATCGCGCTAAGATTGCGGGATGCGCGGCGTCCGCTACGTCATTCCCGCGCCGGTCGCGCCGGCCCTGCTCTCCCCGCTCGCGGCGGCTGAGGACGCCGTTGCGCGGCTCGATGAGCGTCTTGCATCGAGCCCGATCCGGGCCGGCTGGGTGGCGCGCACCGATTTCGCCGACGCCTGCGCGAGCATCGGGCTCACGGGCGAACTCGTGCTGGCCGAAGATCTGGTGCTGCATGACGCCGGCATGAATGTCAGGGCGCCGACCCATGAGCTCACGCAGGCGCATGCGATCCTGTCGGCGCGCCGACGTGTCGCGTCTGCGAAGCCCGCCTGGGCTCTGTCGGCGAGCGGGTTTGAGCTGCTGTGCGGGCGGGCGGAATCGTCCGCCACCGCGGAGGATCCGGATCGGCGCGGCAAGCCCGGCATTTCCGGGGCGACGCGATCAACGGGTTCTGACGCCGATGACGATGCGGCGCTGGCGGAAGCTTTCGCCGCGGTCGATGCCGCTCTGGCGAATGCGGAGCGCGCATTGACGGAGACCGCGCCGCGCCGGCGCGATCCGCTGATCTACGACACGGATCACGATGAAGAGGCGCAGCTCGCGCAGTGGCGTTCGATCGTCGAGCAGACGGCGACGCTGCCGCCGACGCTCGCCGCCGCGCTCGCTGGCGATGCGTGGGAGGCGCTCAACCCCACGCCCGCCTCCTGGCTTGGCCGTCTGCTGCCTGCGGCGCTTCTGCGCGCCCGCGGCAAAACGAGAACTCATCTCGCCGCGCTCAGCGTCGGGCTGCGCGCCATCCCGCGCGAGCGTCGGCGCAGCCCGGACCAGACCACGCGTCTGGCCGCGTGGCTGGAAGCATTGACGGCGGCCGCCAATGGCGGCCTCAAGGATCACGATCGCTGGCTGTCGGCGCGAACCGTGCTGATGCGAAAATGCGAAGGGCGACGTTCGACGTCGAAGCTGCCGGCGCTGATTGATTTCGTTCTGAGCCGCCCGCTCGTCAGCGCCGCCATGGTTGCGGAGGAGCTTGCGGTCACGCCGCGCGCCGCGCTCGATCTCATCGCCGAACTCAATCTGCGCGAGACGACGGGACGCGGACGCTATCGCGCCTGGGGAGTGCTGTAGAAGCTCGCGTTAGCCGTTCGCGATGTTCCAGCCGATTTCGGCGACCGGCGCGGCATAGAGCCCGACCTCGCGCGCCAATTCATGCGCGGCGTTGTTCTGCAGCGAACGCGCATAAACGCCCTGCAGGATCGCAGCTCCGCGAAACATCGAGAAGGCGAGAAAGTAAGGCCAGTTCGGAATGCTCTCGCGACCGGTGAGCCGGCAATAGCGCGCGACATAGGTCTTCTCATCGGGGATGCCGAGGCCGGAGATGTCGATGTCAGCGAACCCGCCGCAGCCCTTCATCCAGCGCGGGAGATAATAGGGCATGCAGTTGTAGCCGAGATCGCAGAGCGGATGGCCGATCGTCGCGAGCTCCCAGTCGAGCACGGCGAGCGGCCTCGGCTCGGTCGGATGGAAGATCATGTTCTCGAGCCGGAAATCGCCATGGGCGATGCCGGTTTCATCTTCTTCAGGCGCATGCGCTTCCAGCCAGGCGCCGAGCCGGTCCATGGCCGGAATGTCATGCGTCTTCGACGCATGGAACTGTCGCGACCAGCGTGCGACCTGACGGCGGACATAGCCCGCCGGCTTGCCGAAATCTTCAAGCCCCGCCACGCGCCAGTCGGCCTTGTGAAGCGCCGCCATCGTGTCCTGCATCGCGTCGTAGATCGCAACGCGTTCCGCGACGCTGAGGCCGGGCAGCGTCGTGTCGCGGAAGATGCGGCCTTCGACGAAATCCATGACGAAAAAATTGGTGCCGATCACGGAGGGATCTTCGCACAGCACGCGCGTGCGTGGCGTTGGAACCTGTCCGTGCAGCGCCTTCATCACGCGATGCTCGCGCTCGACCATGTGCGCGGATTGCAGCAGCGTTCCCGGCGGCTTCTTGCGCAGCACCCAGCGATGGCCGTTCGCGCTGAGCAAATAGGTCGGGTTCGATTGTCCGCCCTGGATGCGCTCGATCTGCAGCGGCGCGCGCATCTCGGGCAGATGCGGCCCGAGAAAATCCGCGAGACGTTCCGCGTCGAGCGCGTGCGGATCGGCGGCCGTCTTCTCCGTCACTTCCATGCGCTCAGCCTCACCATGGCTTCGCCGGCAATTCGCGCGCGAGTTCGAGCTTAGCTATCCCTGCGAGATGCACCTCGTCGGGCCCGTCGGTGAAACGCACGGCGCGCGCGAAGGTCCATGCGCCGGCAAGCCCGAAATCATCGGAGACGCCGGCGCCGCCATGAACCTGTATGGCGCGATCGAGCACGCGGAACGCCGCGTTCGGCGCAACCACCTTGATCATGGCGATTTCGGCGCGCGCCGCCTTGTTGCCGACGGTGTCCATCATGTGCGCCGCCTTGAGCGTGAGCAGGCGCGCCTGCTCAATATCGCAGCGGGAGAGCGCAATCGCCTCGCGGATCGTTCCCTGTTCGGCGAGCAGCTTGCCGAACGCCGTGCGTTGTCTGACGCGCGCGATCATCGCTTCAAGCCCGCGCTCGGCGACGCCGATCATGCGCATGCAATGATGGATGCGTCCTGGCCCAAGCCGTCCCTGCGCGATCTCGAAGCCGCGGCCTTCGCCAAGCAGCATGTTCGACAAGGGAACATGAACGTCTTTGTATTCGATCTCGAAATGGCCGCAGGGCGCATGCTCGTAGCCGAACACGGTGAGCGAGCGGACAAGTCGCACGCCGGGCGCGTCCTTCGGCACGAGGATCATCGAGTGGCGTTGATGGCGCGGACCATCGGGGTCCGACAGGCCCATGACGATGAGCAGCTTGCAGCGATTGTCGCCCCCGCCCGACGTCCACCATTTGCGGCCGTTGAGCACATATTCGCCGCCGCGTCGCTCGATGCGCAGCCGCATGTTGGTCGCGTCCGACGATGCAACGTCGGGCTCGGTCATGGAGAAAGCGGAGCGGATTTCGCCGCGCAGCAGCGGCGCGAGCCAGCGCTCCTTGTGTTCCGCCGTTCCGTAGCGCTCCAGCACCTCCATATTGCCGGTGTCGGGCGCCGAGCAGTTGAAAACTTCAGGGCCGATATAGGAGCGGCCCATGATCTCGCAGAGCGGGGCGTAGTCGAAATTGGAGAGGCCGGCGCCCTCATGGCTCTCCGGCAGGAACAGGTTCCAGAGACCCGCCGCGCGCGCCTTCGCCTTCAGCTCCTCGATGATGGGCGGACTGTCCCAGCGGTCGGCCAAGGCGGCGTGCTGGTCCCAGTAGACCTTCTCATTGGGATAGACATGCTCGTCCATGAAGGCGCGCAGCCGGGCCTGATAGTCCCTGGACCGCGGCGAGAATTCGAACATCGGGCGGCCCTCGCATGTGCCGGGGCGGGCGGCGATCGGGCCGCCCATCTTGTCCGGACGATAGTCCGATAATTATCGACCGTCCAGTCGGTTCTATTATATGATGAACGACGCCGGCGCGACGGGAAAAGACGACCGACTGGACGGTCGTTTGCGGCGGCGATAGCGGAAGCAGAGGGGAGAACGCGCGATGGCGGCGATCAGTTACGAGACCTATGGCGCGATCGCGATCGAGCGGGAGGGGCGCGCCTTAACGCTCACTCTCAACCGCCCGGACGCGCTCAACGCGGTCGACGCTCGCATGCACGCCGAACTCGCCCGCATTTTCGAGGACGTTGCGCGCGACGACTCTGTCGATGTCGTGATCTTCACCGGCGCCGGCCGCGCCTTCTGCGCCGGCGGCGATCTCGGCTGGTTGAGAGACACGCGCGGGCGGCCTGAAGCCTTCGCCGCCATGTCGGTCGAGGCCCGGCGCATCATCTGTTCGCTGCTTGATCTGGAGAAGCCGGTGATCTGCCGCCTCAATGGCGACGCGGTCGGCCTCGGCGCGACGCTCGCTCTGTTTTCAGACGTGGTGATCGCGAGCGACGCCGCGCGCATCGGCGATCCCCATGTGCGCATCGGCCTCGTCGCCGGCGATGGCGGCGCGGGAATCTGGCCGCATCTCGTCGGCCATCTCCGCGCCAAGGAATTTCTGATGACGGGCGATCTCATCTCCGCCACGGAAGCTGCGAGCATCGGATTGATCAATCGCGCCGTGCCCGCCGACCAACTCGACGCGGAAATCGCCAGGCTTCGCGACAAGCTTCTGCGCGGACCTCGTCAGGCGATCCGCTGGACGAAGCTCTCGATCAATATCGGATTGAAGAAGGCGGTGCAGTCCGCCTTCGAAGCGTCGCTCGCTTATGAAGTCGCTTCAGCGGCGTTGCCGGATCACGCCGAAGGCGTCGACGCCTTGCTTGAAGGTCGCAGGCCGAGGTTCAATAGCGATTGAGCGGCAGGCGTAACTTTCACGCCGGGCGCGTGAGCAGGCCGCTTGAGAAAATCCGCCAGACCTCTTCCGCGACTTCGGCCGGGCCGGGATCGCGATCGGGCCGATACCACTGATAGGACCAGTTGCAGGCGCCAAGCAGGCTGAGCGCCGTCAGCCTGACGTCGGCGCGTCGAAACAGACCCTTGTCCATGCCTGTTTTGATCACCTGCATCACCTGATCCATGTAGGCGTTGCGCTCGGTGCGGATCTTGGCGCGATGCTCTCCATCAAGCTCGCGCATATGCTCGAAGAAGGCGCGGACATAGCCGGGGAAGTCATGGGTCTGCTCGAAGATGTCCTGGCAGATTCCCCTAAGGATTTCGGCCGGGCTCATGCCTCTCTCGATGCGTTCGGTGAGCTGCCGGCGGAGCGCGTCGATCATCGCCTCATGGATGGCGAACAGGATTTCGTCCTTGCTCCTGATATAGTGATAGAGCGTCGGCTTCTTGAGCCCGGCCGCCTCGGCGATCATCTCCATGTTGACGCGATGATAGCCGACCTTGTCGAACAGCCGCGCCGCCTCGCGCATGATGTCGGCTTTGCGCTGGCGGGTCAGCGCGACGTCGACCTTCGGGCCGCGCTTTCGCGGCGGGGCGGGCGCCTCTTCTGACAGCGCGGGGGCGACGTTCTTCGCCATGCGTTCCGATCACGTTGAAAGGTCGATATTATTTACCGCCCATTGTAGCGGCGCATCTCTAGACCGTCCAGATGGTCCACAATTTCCGCCCACAGAGCTGAGGCGGCTTGACAGCCGGCGGCGTCTCATTATCCTTAAACCGACTAGTCAGTCGAGCATTTTGAGAGGGCGAGACCCCGCTTCCAGCGCCGGACCATTTGGCCGGCGCCAAGGCTGTGGGGTCAAGCCAAGCCGGCCAAGCTGCGCCAAGGGAGGAGTTCATGAGCGAGAGGGAAGTCGTCCAGTATGAGGTGAAGGGCCCGATCGCGACGATCTGGATCAATCGCCCCGAGGTGAAGAACTGCGTCAGCCCCGAGGTGCTGGTGAAGCTCGGCGAATATGGCCGCAAGGCTGAGGCCGATGAAAGCGTGCGCGCGGTGGTCTTCCGCGGCCGCGGCAATACGTTCTGCGCCGGCGCCGATCTCGGACAGCTTGTCGGTCCGAAGCTGCAGAGCACGAACGAGTCGCTTGAACTCGCGCAGCTCTCGGCCAAGACCTACGATCATTTCTTCAACATGAAGAAGCCGACCATCGCGGCTGTCGAAGGTTATGCTGTCGCCGGCGGCTTCGAGCTCATGATCTCGTGTGATTTCGCGCTCGCCGCGACGACGGCGAAGATCGGCGACTTCCATATCAGGCGCGCGCTCTTCGGCGGCGCTGGCCCGATTTATCGCCTGCCGCGCTATATCGGCCTGCGCAAGGCGAAGGAGCTGATGCTCACTGGCAAACTTCTCTCGGGCGTCGAGGCGACCGAGTGGGGCCTTGTCAACGAGTGCGCGCCGCCGGAAGAATTCGATGCGCTGATCGAGCGTTTCTGCGAACCGCTCATCGACAAGAGTCCCTTCTGCATGTGGATCACCAAGATGGCGGTCAATCGCGGCATGGACGCCGATACGGATTCGCTGATCACGCTGGAGACGATGGCCTGCAACGTCGTTCATCACTCCGAAGATGCGAAGGAAGGCGTCACGGCGTTCCTCGAAAAGCGCAAGCCGGTCTGGAAGGGCCGTTGATCAAAGCGCGCAATGGACAAGGCTGAGCCTCCGCGTCCCGGATTTCTTTCCGACCTTTCCTCCCTGACGGGACGCGGGGCGCTCATCCTTGGCGGTCACGGCGAACTTGCCGCGGCGATGGCCGCGGCGCTTGCGGAGCGCGGCGCCAATGTCGCGTTCGCCGCGCGTAAGGAGCCGCTTTGCGCCGATCTCGCCGCATCGATCGCGCGCGACTACGGCGCGCGGACGATCGCCATGGCCTGCGATATCGCGCAGGAAGAGCAGGTTCGCGCCGCCGTCGAGACAACGCATGCGGAGTTCGGCAGGCTCGATATTCTCATCGACAACGCTGGCGCGTCATGGGCCGGCGCGCCGGAAGAGATTCCGCTGTCGGGCTGGCGCAAGGTCGTCGACGTCAATCTCACCGGCGCCTTCATCGCAGCGCGCGAAGCGGCGCGCGTGATGCTGCCCGCTGGAAAAGGCGCGATCCTGTTCGTCTCCTCGACCGGCGGTCTGACATCCTTCACGCCTGATATGGCCGAGATCGTGCCTTACACGACAACGAAGGCTGCGCTGATCCATCTGACGCGCGATCTCGCCGCGCAATGGGCGGAGCGCGGCGTGCGTGTGAACGCGATCGCGCCGGGCCAGATGAAATCAGGGATGACTCTCACTGTTCCCGAAGATCGCATCGCGCGCATGCGCGACTCCGTTCCGATGAAGCGGCTTGGCGATCCCGTCGAGATCGCTGGCGCCGTCGCGTTTCTTGTCTCTGACGCTGCGAGTTACGTCACCGGCCAGACGCTCGTGATCGACGGCGGCCTTACACTTCGCTAGAGCGGGATGCGAAAAGCGGGAACCGGTTTTTCGCATCCCGCTCTTGAGCACATTCGTTTGAATTGATGCTCCATGCGCGCTTCAGGCGCCGAGCTTTCTCCCCTCCCCCTATTCGCGCAGCGAATGGAGGGGAGGGGCAGGGGGTGGGGGGGCAAAATCGCAAACTGAAATGAAATACCCCCCACCCCTAACCCCTCCCCTCCGCAAGCGGGGAGAGGGGAATGCGGGCTATCGCACGAGCGGATTTCCATCCGACGAAGTGCGCTCTAAATTTTTGGAATCGCGCGCGACAGCGCGAGGCTGTCGCCGCCGAGCGTCGCGACATCCTCGACATATCCCGGCTGCGCCGATGCGCCGAAGCCCGCGAGAATGCGCGCCATGCGATCCTCGACGACCGCGCGATATTCCGGATGCGGAAAGATGTAGAGCCGACCGTCGCGAATGGCGTCGACGACCATCGCGCCGATCGCGTCCGGCTCCATGGCGCTTGGCCGTTCCGGCGCCGGCTCCTGCGGGCCGCCGGCGGTCGATGGGCGGAAGCGTTGCGAGGTCTCGCGCAAGGGTGTGCGCACGAAGCCCGGACAGAGAACGCCAACGGAGATTCCATGCGGCGCGAGCTCCATCCGCATCGCTTCGGACAATCCCATCACCGCGAATTTCGATGCGACATAGGCGGGAAAGCCCGCATTCGGAAACAGGCTGAGAATCGAGGCGGTGTTGATGATCGCGCCGCCGCGCGCCGCTTCCTTCATGCGCCTGCCGAACGATTGCGTTCCATGAAAAACGCCGCCGAGATTGATGCGCAGCGCCCAGTCGAAATCCTGCGCCGGCGTGTCCGTCGTGTCGGCATGAACAGGACCGACGCCGGCATTGTTGCAGAGGATGCGCACCGGACCGATCGCGGCTTCGGTGGTCGCCACCGCCGCCGCCCATGAGGCGGGATCGGCGACGTCGAGCCTGACCGGGTGAGCCGTCACGCCAAGCGCGCGCAATTCCCCTGTTGCGCGTTCAAGCGCGGCGGCGTCGATGTCGCCGATGGCGATCTTCACGCCTTCACGCGTCAGCGCTTTTGCGATCGCAAGGCCGATGCCCGACGCGCCGCCCGAAATGAACGCGCTTTCTCCCGACAGGTTCTTCATTGTGGTCTCGCGCTAACGAGTTGCAGCGGCGTTGCGCGCGACGCCAAGCGGATTTTCGTACACGGGATTGCGCCGCGACAGGATCGCCTCGAAGCGCGCGCGGATCATGCCGTCGAACGCGTCTGACGTCAGCGCGTAGAATCGGTTCTCGATGATCGCGTCGCGCGTGATGTCAGCGACCTGGTCAGGCTCCATGCCGATCTCGGCGGCGGCAAGCAGCTCCGCCGAATCCTGCGGCGGCCCGCCCGCGGGCGTCAACGCCGCAGGGCGATTGCGCTCGGAGTGATAGATGCGCGTGCGCACGATTCCGGGGCAGAGACAGGTGACGCCGATGGGGTGTCCACGCTCGATGAGTGACGCCTGCAGCGCTTCGGATGCGCGCACGACCGCGTGCTTCGTCATGCTGTAGACGGGATTATGCGCGCCGGTGACGAGGCCCGCGATCGACGCCGTGTTCACGACATGCGCGCGATCGCCTTGCGCGATCATGCGTGGAATGAAGCTGCGCAGCCCATGCGCGATGCTCATCACATTGACGTCGAGCGACCAGCGCCAGTCCTCGACATCATATTCCCAGATCGCGCGCGCGCGTCCGCCGACCACGATGCCGGCATTGTTGCAAAGGATGGAGACGGTTCCGAATCTTTTGCAGGCCGCATCCGCCAGCCGCTGCACGTCGGCTGCGTCGGAGACGTCAACGCGCAAGGCTTCGACGTCCGCGCCGGCGCTCACGAGTTCATCGCGCACGGCGCCAAGAGCCGCTTCATCGACATCGGCGATGACAAGGCGCATGGCGTCGCGCGCAAAGCGATGCGCGAGCGAGCGTCCGATGCCGCCCGCAGCGCCCGTCACGACGGCGACGCCGCCGGCGAAAGGAAAGCTCATGCAAGCGGCTCCTGAAGCGCGGAGGTCAAGCACCGCAGATGGTCCTTGCGTCCGCCGAGACTGGCGCGCAGAGCGAGCAAACGCCGATGCCATGCGCCGATGATGAGTTCATCGGTCATGCCGATGCCGCCATGCATCTGGATCGCTTCGTTGCCGACGAGCCGCGCGGATTCGCAGGCCTGGATCTTCGCCATGGCGACGGCGCGCCGACGCGCTTCCGGCGGATCGTCAAGCGACAACGCTGCGGCGAGCGCCAGCGAGCGCGCGTCTTCGCAGGCCATCCACATATCGGCGATGCGATGCTGCAAAACCTGGAATGCGCCGATCGGAGCGCCAAACTGGCGGCGCGTCTGCACATAGGAGATCGTCGTGGCCGTCAACGCATCCATGATGCCAACCATCGCCGCGACCTGCGCCGCCTCGGCGTGATCGAACGACAGCGCAAGCGCAGCCTTCGCATCGCCGTCGAGTCTTGAGTCCGCCGCCAGATTGACGTCGGTCAATGCAATCTCGGCGGCGGGCAACCCGTCAATGCGCTTTTGAGGCCGCAGAGCGACGCCGGGCGCACGGGGATCGAGGAGATAAAGAGCGAGCCCGCCATTTTCATCGCGCGCTGGAATGACGATGAAATCAGCTTCTTCCGCGAACGCGACAAGCGATGCGCCGCCGGAGAGAAGCCATCCCCCGCCCTCTTTCGCGGAAGCATGCACATCAGCCCCGCGCGCGACGATGGCAATCTTTTCTCCGGCGAGAAGCGGCGCGAGCAATTCTTCAGCGCGATCAGGCATCACAGCGGCGATCAAGGACGCGGCCTCGACGCCGCTTTCGATCACCGGCTCCTGCGGCAGCGCTGGCGCAAGACTCATCAGCGCAAGCATCGCTTCAACGCCGCCGCCGAGGCCGCCAAGCTCTTCCGCAACAGAAAGCGAGAGACAACCGATCGCGCCGAGCCGCGAAAATCTCTCGCGGTCGAAGCGATGGTTCGGCCGCGCTGTCCCCCGGCCGTACTCCTGCGCAACGAAGCGATCGACGGCTTCGGCGAACAGCAATTGCTCGGAGGTGAGGACGCCTTTCATCTCAGCCTCAGAGCCCGACGATGCTTTTCGCGATGATGTTGCGCTGGATCTCGTTCGAGCCGCCATAGATGGTCGCTGCGCGACTCGACAACATCTGTGCGATCATGCCGTTGCGCATCAGCGCTGTTTCATCTTTGGATTCGAGGTTGGAATCATAAGCGAGCGCAGCCTCGCCCATCGCCTCGACCGCGAATTCGGTGATCGCCTGTTCGAGTTCCGAGCCGCGTATCTTCAGCATGGAGACTGCGGCGGCGGATGGCGATCCCACGCTCGCTTCACGCACCGTCCGCAGCGCCGTCCATTCCAGCGCCGCAAGGCGCACGTCGAGCGCGGCAAGACCCTCACGCGCGTCGATTGACGCCTCGCCGAGAAGGAATCGCGCCGCGGCAAGCAATCGTTTCTGCTTGCCGATTTCGGCGACGAGCAGTCGCTCGTTCGACAGGAGGTATTTTGCGATCGTCCAGCCGGCGTTTTCTTCGCCGACGCGATCTTCGAGAGGAACGCGCACATCCTCCAGCAAGACCTCGTTGAGGTGAGGCCGTCCTTCGATCGAGATGATCGGGCGAACGCTGACGCCCGGCGCCTTCATGTCGATCAGCATGAAGGAAATGCCGGCCTGCGGTTTGCCCGCGATCGATGTGCGCACCAGGCAGAACATGCGATCGGCCCAATGCGCCATGGTCGTCCAGATCTTGCGGCCGGTGACGCGGTAGTGGTCGCCAGTCAGCGCGGCGCGCGTGCGCAGGCTGGCGAGATCGGAGCCGGCCTCGGGCTCGGAGTAGCCTTGGCACCAGAAGGTGTCCGCCGAGAGGATGCCGGGGAGATAGCGCCGCTTCTGCTCTGGCGTTCCGTATTTGCAGAGAACGGGACCGACATAATTGACGCCGAACGGCAGCAGCCATGGCGCGCCGGCGAGCGCGCATTCTTCATCGAAGAGATAAGATTGCAGCGCGCTCCAGTCCTGGCCGCCATCTTCGCGCGCCCAGGCGCCGCAGAGCAGCCCGCCCTTTGCGAGACGCTTCTGCCAACCAACATAATCCTCGCGGTCGAGCTCAACATTGGCGCGCACTTTTTTCGCCAGTGAGCGCGGCAGATTCTCGGCGCAGAACGCGCGCACGCGCTGCCGGAATTCCTCCTCGTCGGGCGTCAGGGGAAAGCGCACGGACGCTCCTTGCCAAAGCCCAAACGCTATTCAAATAAACGCCGACCGTCTAGTCGGTAGATCATTTTCCAGCCCTAGAAATCCCAGGGCGAAATCAGATCGAGCCCCGCGGTGCGGAAATCCTGGAGATTGCGGGTCGCGAGCCGGCCGCCATTCACCTTGGCGATGGCGGCGATCATCCCATCAGGCGCCGACATGCCGGCGCCCTGCCGCGAGGCCGCGCCCATGATGTCGCCATAGGCCAGCGCCGCCTCCTCGGTGAGGCCGAAGATGCGGTCGGCGAAGCGGCGGCGCCATTCCGACAGCCCCTGCGCCAGCCGCGCCGCGCGCTGGTCCGGCGCGATTTTCTGGATGCCGTAGGCGATCTCGGCGATCGTCACCGTCGGCAGCGCAAGCTCCGCGTCATGGCGGACAAGCCAGGCGATGACGGCTTCATCAGGAGACTTCTTGAGCGTCTCCGAGACGACATTGGTGTCGACGAAAATCAAAGGTCAGGCCCGGAATGGGCGCCGCGCCCTTCACGAATGATGGCGTCGAGATCGATATCGACGCCATGGGCCGAGGACAGCCTGTTATAGAAGGACGCGGCGGCCTCGCGGCCCGCCTCACGAATCTCGTAGGATTCGAGCGCGCGCTCGACGATGTCGGCGATCGACCGCTTCTCCCGGCGGGCGAGCCGGTGAGCGAGATCGCGCGCCTTGGCGCTGCGGACGGATAGTTGGGGTTCGGCCATCATAAACTCCTTGAGGCCGGAATATAGGCTTCCAAATCCTTGCCATCAAGGTGGCTGCTGACAGCTTGATGGCATGATATACGACCGACTGGACGGACGAACAATATTTGCCTAGCGTTTGGTGCGGGCCATTTTGCGATAGGCGCGCCAGCGAAACGAAGCGACGGGTGGAGGCGATGATGGATGATCTGCAGCGGCTTCTCATCGAGCGCGCCTGCGAGCGCCTCGTGAATGTCTACGCCAACCGCATCGACGCCTATGACTATGACGGCTTCATGCAGCTCTGGGCCGACGACGCGGTCTGGAACGTGCTCGGCCGGGAATGGCGTGGGCTCGACGGCATTCGCGCCGGCCTCGCCGTGCGCGATGCGACGATGATCTGCCGGCATTTCGTCACCAACATCGTCATCGACGCGATCGATGAGGATCATGCGCGCGGCTATTGCTATTCCATCGCCTTTCGCGCGTTGAACATGCGCGGCAAGGCGCCGGCGCAAATGGATGAGCCGCAATTCATTGTCGAATATCACGACAGCTTCGTGCGCTCGCCGCAGCGCGGCTGGGTTTTTTCGCGGCGCGACTGCACCGCCGCCTTTGAAAATCGCCGCGATCGCTAGGGAGTTTTGAATGCCGCTGTTCATGGTCGTCGGTCTCGATCATCCTCCGCACAGCATGGCGCTGCGCGAGAAATTGCGCGACGAACACCGCAGCTATGTGCTCGAACGAACGGATCCAATCCGCTTCGCTGGCGCGACGGTGGATGCTGAGGGCAACCAGAGCGGATCGCTCTATGTCTTCGAGGCCGACAAGATCGAGACGGTGAAAGCATGGTTCGCCGCCGAACCTTTCGCCGCCGGCGGAGTCTACGCCTCTCTCGAGATCAGGCCGCTGCGGCTCGCCTACAACCAGTTCGACAAGGTCGCCTGGCCGGGAACGCGCAAATAGCGCAAGGCCGGCGCGCGCGCTTCGATCAATCTTGAATCTCTGAACATTTTCTTTGAACGCGACTCGGCCGCCTCGGAGCTATTCTAAATGCGCGCAAGGCGGCTCCCCCCGGCGCCGCTGCGTGCAATCGGCCGTCGCATCATCCGGTGCGGCGGCCTGTTTATTTGCGCTCATGTAAGTCGCTTGATGCGACGGCGCGGCGCGAGCTTCAGAACGGACGGTTGCTGTCCATATAAAACGCCCGGTTGAACGGCGTCCTGAATGTGTGGCTGACGAATCTCGGCTCGGCGAGTTTCAGCGCGCGGGCTGCGGCGTTGAGCGCGGCGGGGCTGGTGTCGCCCCACTTCCCCGTGCTGAGCCGGGCGACCATCGCCTCGATCGCCGCCATGGCTTCCGAGACTTCCGTTTCGCAATGGCCGGCGGCGTCGACAAACGCCGTCCGGTAGAGTTCGTTCTTGCCCTGCTTCTCCACGGCTACGGCGTAGCCCGTCAGCAGATGCGGCGGCAGCAGAGCGTCACCGAGGCCATGGGCGTGAAGCAGCGGCACGCCGATCTTTCCGTCGAGCAGCCGGCCGGGCTCCAGCCAGTAACGCACGCCTCCCGGCGTTCCCGCGATACGCGGTTCGGCGTTGATCTTTCCGAGGTCGGCTGAGATCACCGCCTCGCCAAGCCCGGCTTCCTGATAGAGTTTTGCGACGATCGCTTTCTGCTCGGGATCGGCGCCGAGCTCGTAGAATTTGGCGTAATCGATTCCCGTGTTCCACGAGGCGAGGCCGGCGGGATTATCGTAGAGTTGTCGGCGATTGGTCGCGTTGTTCAGGCCGTCGCTGGCGGACCTGAACATCGCCGCCTGCAATGACGCGAGATCGCCCTTCGGCTTTTCCTTGGGCGGATTGGCGATGGCCCCCCATGTCGGCCATTGCGACACCGCAACTGCAAGCGCGATGCGCGCGCGTCCCTCCGGCGTCTGCTGCGCCTTTTCCATCACCGGCTTCCACGCGTCATAGGCGGCCGGCAGCGCCTCGTTGGGAACAGGAGCCACGAGAAGACTGGAGCCCGGCGCCAGAAGGGCTTTCAACGCGAAGGGAAGATCGAGCCACGCATTCGCGACCGCCATGCCGCCGGTGCCGCGCGCATTGAACGCGATCGCGCCGTCGATCAGATCGGCATGCTTCTCGGCCATGGCGAGCGTAACGAAGCCGCCGCCCGAGCAGCCATACTGGATCGTGTATTTCGGCTTACCGTATTTCTCCTTTGCGATCTTCAGCACCGCCGCCTGAGCTTCGAGCTCGGTCAGCGGATCATGGCGCGTCATGCGCTCGGGATGACGTCCCGTGCCGGTATAGGCGTAGCCATGTTCGAGGAGATAGGCGGCGAATTTCCCATCCTTGTTGGCGACCGCGTCGAGATCATTGATCAGAACGCCGTTCCAGTTGTCGGGCATAGTGATCATGTAGGGAAAGCGGGAGGGAAGCACGCCCTCCTCGCGTTTGATCTCCGCGCCCGCAGCGGCCGAAATCATGCACGCGCTGGCGACGCCAATGGCTGCGAGCCTGATAAACTTCATCATGAGCATGTTGATTTCTCTTGCGCGTTTGTAGCGCTCGCCCTCGATCCGAGCGAGCGCTGTTCTCCCAACAGTATCCTGCTCAGGCGGACAGAGCTTGGCAACCTGCGGCGCTCAGCTTCGCTCGCGGTTCTCCTGTTGAGACAACGCCAGCACATCGTCGAAAACAGGATTTGCGCGAGAGAGGATCGACTCCATGCGATGACGGATCGCCGCGTCATGGGAGTCCGTCGTCAGGATATAGAATTGTCCGCTGCGCACGGCGTTGACGACCAGCTCGGCGACATCTTCGGGCGGCATGCCGCTCGGATGAATCTTCGCTGCGATGGCGTCGATCTCCGGCGATTCCTTCACAACGCCGTCGGCCGGCACAAGCTCTTTCGGCCGATTGCGTTCGGAGTGATAGATGTTGGTGCGCACGACGCCGGGGCAGAGCACGCTCGCGCCGATTGGCGCTTTCCGTTCGCTGAGCGAGGCGTAAAGCGCTTCCGTCATGCGCACGACGGCGTGCTTGGCTGCGCCATAGGGCGCGGAATAGGCGCCGCTGCTCAACCCCGCGATCGAGGCCGTGTTGACGATATGGCCGGGCTCGCCTCCCGCGAGCATCCGCGACGTGAAGCTGCGAACGCCATGCACGACGCCCATGAGATTGACGCCGAGCGACCACCGCCAGTCTTCGAGCGCATAATCCCAGACCGGCCTGAAGCGCCCCGAAGGCACGACGCCGGCATTGTTGCAGAGAAGATGCGCGGCGCCGAACGTCGCGTAAGTCAGGTTGGCGAGCTCTTCGACCGCGTCTGCGTTCGACACGTCGACGCGCATTCCGGTTGCTTCGCATCCCGATGCGCGGAGCTCCGCCAAAGCCGCGTCGAGCGCCGCCTGATCGATGTCGGCGAGGACGAGTTTCATACCCTCGCGGGCGAAGCGTCGCGCCAGCGCAAGGCCAATGCCGCTGCCCGCTCCGGTGACGACGGCGACGCGGCCTTCGAAATCCTGAAGCATGACCGCTTTTACGCCGCCGACTTGCCGATATAGCCGGCAAGCAGAGCGGCGCCGGCGGCGTCGCTGCGCGGCGATCCCGAATAGACCACGCGGCCGCGTTCGAGCACGACAAGCCGGTCGGAATGGCGCACGGCCTGGGTCGCCATCTGCTCGAACAACACGATCGTCAGGCCTTCGCGCCGCAATCGGGTGAGCGTGGCGTAAACCTGCTCGATCAGGATCGGCGCGAGCCCCATCGACGGCTCATCGATGATCAAGGCCCGCGGCCGCGCCATCAGAGCGCGCCCGATCGCGAGCATTTGCTGTTCGCCGCCGGAAAGAGTCGCAGCGAAGCGGCCGGGATCGTCACGTAGCGCCTTCGGCAGGCTCGCAAGAATCTCGCTCATGCGCTCGCGCATCTCGGCGTCGCTGGCGCCGGCGCCATAGCCGCCGAGCAGAAGATTTTCGCGCACGGTAAGCTGGCCGAACAGGCGCCGCCCTTCCGGCACGATGCTGACGCCGCGCAATGGCTTGTCGCGACGGCCGGCTGGCGATCCGTCGCACGCCACTTCGCCGCTCGTCGGCGCCATCGCGCCCGACATGATGAGGCCGAGCGTCGTCTTTCCCGCGCCATTGGCGCCGAGCACCGACACGAATTCGCCGCGGCTCACTTCGAGCGAGACATCGTTGAGCGCGAGCACGCCGCCATAGCGATGGACGATGTTGCGCGCGGCGAGCATCGGCGCGTCACGCATGGACCGCGTCCTCCGCCGTCTCAGGCGCGCCGAAATAGGCCTCGCGCACTTTCGGATCATTGCGGATCTCGGCTGGCGTCCCATGCGCAATGACGCAGCCGAAATCGAGCACATAGATGTCTTCCGCCAGATCGAAAATCTCGTCGACAGCGTGATCGATGATGAGGATGGTGACGCCTGCCGCGCGCAATTCGCGCAGGATCGCGCGCAATTTGGCCGCCTCCTCGGAATCAAGTCCGGAGAAAGGCTCATCGAGCGCGATCGCGCCGGCGCCGCCTGCGAGCGCGCGCGCGATGTCAGCGACCTTCTGGATGCCGAACGGCAATTCGCCGGGGAAACTCTCCGCGACGTCATCGAGGCCAAGTCCCGCGATCAATCGCTCGGCGACAACAGCGGGCTCCGTGAGCGCCTTGCCCGCTGCGCGCCGCGCGGCCTCGCCTTGGCGCGCGACGATGGCGAGCATGTCGCGAATGGTGAGCTCGCCGAAAAGCTCGGCATGCTGGAAAGTGCGACCGAAACCGGCGCCGATGCGGCCCGAAGGAGACAGCGAGAGCAAGTCGGCGTCGCCGAGCTTCACGGCCTTCGCCGATTTCGGAATCACGAAGCCGCTCAGTACATTCAGCATCGTCGTCTTGCCCGAACCGTTCGGCCCCATCAATCCGACGGCGCGGCCGGCGGGAACGGACAGCGATACGCCTTGCAGCGCCTTCACGCCGCCAAACGAGACTTCAACTCCCTCGACGACAAGCGCGCGGCCTGACGCCGGCAGCACGTCCGCGACCAGGGCCGCGAGGCCGTCGCGATTATCCGTTGGGCGCATCGCAATGCGCCGCGCGCCGCGCTTACGCATGAAGGCGTCGATCAGGCTTGGCGCAACGCCCTTGCGCAGGAAGAGAAGCGTCAGCACCGTCGTCGCGCCGAACACGAAGGGCGCGACATCGCTGGCGCCGCGGGCGATTTCGGGAACGCCGATGATGAAGGCGGAGCCGATGAGCGCGCCGACGAGACTGCCGGCGCCGCCGACCACCGTCGAAACGAGCATCGTCACGCCGACATTGAGCGAGAAGCCTTCGGGATCGAGATAGCCGATCGCGATAGCGAGCCCCACGCCCGACAGGGACGCCATCGCCGCGCTAAATGAGAAGGCGAGCGCATTTTCGCGCGAGGGGACAAAGCCGACCGCCATGGCCGCGATGCGCTGGCTTTTCACCGCGAGCCAGCGCCGGCCGACCGGGCCCTGGCATATCCAGTCGATCAGAAGAAAAACGAGAGCGGCGAGCAGCACACAGACGACAGTCGCGTCCTGAATGCCGATCGGTCGGCCGGCAAGTAGCGATTTCACCGGCGGCACGGGAATGCCGTTCTCGCCGCCGGTGAAGCGCTCCCAGCGGCCGATGATCTCGAAGGCGGCGAGACTGATCGCGAGCGTGAGCAGGCCGAAATAGAGCACGGAGAAACGCCCCGCGCTTAAGCCGAGCACATAGCCGACGATCGCCGCGGCGATCATGGCGGCGGGAATCACCGCCTCGATCGGCCAGCCGGCGCCGCCGAGATTGACGGCGAGATAGGCGCCGATCGCGGTGAAGGCGGTGTGCCCGATCGGCCAGATGCCGCAGAAGCCCGCGAGCATTGAGACCGAGAGGGTCACGATCGAGAAATAGGCGATGGCGGCGACGAGAAAGGCGACATAGTCGCCGGTGAGACGCAGCGGGCCGGTGACGAGAAGGATGATCGCCGCAGCGCTTGTTATCGCCGCGGCGCGCACGAGCCTGCGCGCGAAGCCCGACGCGATCATACCCGCTCCTTGCGCATCACGCCGAGAAATCCCGCAGGCTTCGCGAACAAAACTGTGACGATCACGGCGAAGACGATCGTGTCGCGGAAATTGGCGGAGACGTAACGGCCGGCGATATTATCGAGCACGCCAATCGCAAAACCGCCGACGACGGCGCCGGGCATGCTCGTCATGCCGCCGAGAAAGACGCCGGCGAAGGCGCGAAACAGCGGGCTGTGCGCGAGATGCGGCTGCAGCGCCGACTCCGCCGCGAGAAACAGCATCGCGATGGCGGCGAGGCCGCAGCCGAGGAACCAGGCGAGCGCCGCGATGAGGCGCGTATCAAGCCCCACAAGTTTCGCCGCGAATGGATCCTCCGCCGAGGCGCGCATGGCGACGCCAAGGGGTCGATAGCCGAAGAACCAGGCGACGATCGCCATGGCGAGCAATGCGATCAGCGTTGCGGCGATCTTGTTGAGCGACACCGGCACGCCGGCGATACTCACCCAGCCGGCGATCAAAGGCGGAAACGGCTTTGGCGAATGGCCCCAGATCGCGCCCATCGCTGCCTGCAACACCAGCCCGAAGCCGATGGTGATCACCAACGCCACGAACAGCACCTGCTTGCCATGGCCGAGTGGGCGGATCAGCAGCCGCTCGGTCGCAACGCCGCACAGCCCGGCGAAGACAATCGCCAAGGGAAAGGCGACAAGCAGCGGCAGCCCCGCTGCGATCGCCGTCAGCGCGCAATAGGCGGCGAGCGAGCCTGTGTCGCCGATCGCGAAATTCACCGTGTCGGTGGAGCGAAAGATGATCACGACCCCAAGCGCCAGCAGCGCAAAGGCGGAACCGCTGGCGATTCCCGATGTGATCAGCGACAGGAGTTCGCCCAAGGTTCTTCAATCCCGCTGCGAGAGAAGGCTTTGATGCGTTGCTCTGGAGCGGCGCGCGTTCAAATTGAATCGGCGCGCCGCTCTATCATTTGTTTGTCGCAACGTTTTGCGGAAAACCGGTTCCCACTTTTCCGCACGTTGCTCTGGCGCCGCCGAACCGCTCGCGCGATCCGGCTGAGCGCTCAGAATTTCCAGGTGTCGACCGGTTCGCCGACATTCACCCATTTGCCGTCCTTCACCTGCATCGGCTGCAGGATGTGGCCGCCAAGCGGCTTGTCGGGCGCGAAGGTCACCGGCGGATAGATGCCGGAGTCATAGTCCTTCAGCTTGTAGAACGCCTTCACGAGCGAGTCGCGCGTCAGCGGTTCATCTGCTCGACGCAGCGCTTCAACGAAGATCTTCATCGCGCCATAGGAGACGAGCGAGGTGAAGTCGGGCTTTTCCGACGGCGCATATTTCGCGAGCGCGTCGCGATATTCTTTCATCGCCGGCGTGTCGGCGAAAGGCGAGGCGGTGAATGAAAGTGATTTCAGCCCTTCCGCGAATTCGCCGCCGAGCTCGATCGTCGATTGCGCGACGGTCGGCGCATAGGAATAGATCGGGATGTTCTGCCCCTGCTGCTTCAGGCCTTTCGAAAGTTGCACCACCTCCTGCAGAATCTGGATCGCAACGATCGCGTCCGGCTTTTTGCGCGCAACCTCGACCGCGATCGGGCCATAGTCGGTGGTGCCGATTTTGACGGCCATCAGCTCGACATCGGCGTCCTTCGCTACGGCCTGCAAGCCGGGCTTCACATTGTTCGCGACATTCTCGAAGGCCGACGCGGCACCGTGGATGACGAGCACCTTGCGATGGCCGTCCTTCGCAGCCCAGCGGCCAAGCGCCTCCGCCTGCTCCTCATAGAGGACGTGCAGCCCGAGCACGCCTGATTTCGGCGGATTGTACCATTCCTTGGCGCCGCCATAGGGAACGAGCACCGGCACCTTCGCCTGATCCACGACGAATGGAAACGTCGCGGCGATCTGGGCGGTGCCATGGGCGTGGGCGATCGCGAGAACATTGTCGCGGGTGACGAGCTTGCGCGCGATCGAGACGGCCTGTTGCGGATTGTAGGCGCTGTCCTCGACGATCCAGTTGATCTTGCGGCCCTTCACCCCTCCGCTGGCGTTGACCAGATCGAGATAGGCCTGGGCGCCCGCCTTGATCGGCGCCCCATAGATCGCGATCGGACCGCTGAGCGCGATCCAGGAGCCGATCGTGACGCTGTCCTTGGTGACCCCCGGCGCGTCCTGAGCCGACGCCGGAGCGGCCATGAGCGCGAGCGCCGCGCAGGCCGCAAAACATGCTGACGAAAGCTGTGTCATCCCTCGCCTCCCCCTCAGTTCGTCTCGCCTGGAAATCATAGACCAACCGGACGGTTTATTGTTTCCATGGTGATTTGGGCCGCTCGCGATGTCAAGGGAAGCTGGTCCGAAGCGCGCGGAAATCGCGGTTCCAATCGGCTTGACGCGGCAAGTTGGACGGTCTTACTCTAAATGGCAGACCGCCTAGTCGGTCGTTAGATAAGCGCGATCCGCGCGCGCCAAAGGACGCCGTGAAGATGCGACGGCCGGGAGAGGACGCATGAGTGAAGCGGCCGGACAGCTCGAATGCGATCTGCTGGTGCTCGGTTCGGGGATGGCCGGGCTGACGGCGGCGGGCCGCGCCGCGGAGAGGGGCGAGCGCGTCATCGTCATCGAGAAGGCGGCCGAGATCGGCGGCTCGGCGGCGCTGTCAGGCGGCTATCTCTGGACGACGCCCTCCGTGCGTCAGTCTGCTCTGTGGGACGATGGCGATCCCACGCTGCGCGCCGCCGTGGTCGAGACCTTCCCCGTGCTCACCGAGTGGCTGCGCCGGCGCGGCGTGCATATGGAGCCGCATCAGCCGGTGCTGTTCGGACGGGGATATCGCATCGATATTCTCGGACATATCCGGCAGTGCGCCTCGGAAGTCGAGAAGGCGGGCGGCCATGTCGTGCGCGAAACGCGCGTGCGCGAATTGCGTGCAAAGGACGGGCGCGTCGTCGGCGCTGTCGCCGATCACACTGACGGCGCGGTCGAGATCGACGCGAAGCGCGTGCTGCTTGCGACCGGCGGCTGGCAGGGCTCTCCGGATTTTCGCGCCGAGCATATCGGTCCGCATGCGCGCGACATCGCGCTGCGCTCGAATCCCGACAGCGTCGGCGACGGATTGCGGCTCGCGATCGGCGCCGGCGCCGTTTATGCCGGTCCCAATCCGGGCTTTTACGGCCATCTCCTTGCATCGCCGGCGCGGTTGAAGAAGCCGGCTGACTTCGTCACCTTCACTCAATATCACAGCGATCACGCCGTGCTGCTCAATCGCGCCGGGTTGCGTTTCGTCGATGAAAGCCGCGCCGATCACGAAAGCACGCAGATGACATTGCGCCAGTCTGGCGCGCGGGCGTTGCTGATCTGGGACGAGCGCATTCAGCGCGAAGTCGCGCTGACGCCTCCCGTCGCCGGCGCCGCGCTGCTCGACAAATTCGCCGTCGCGGTCGAATCTGGCGCCAAAGGCGCCATCCTTCCCGACATCGATGCGCTCGCGGGCTTCGCGACGTCTCTTGGTTTCGATGGGAGCGCGTGCGTGAATGCACTGAAGGATTATAATGCGCGCATGCGCGATGCGCCGGAAACCGCCTCCCCCACACGCGAACGCCACGCGCGGCCGCTCGATGAAACGCCGTTTCGCGCGCTTCTTGTGGAGCCGGCGATCACTTTCGCCTATGGCGGCGTCGCCATCGACGCGCAAACGCGCGCTCTCGATGCATGGGGCTCGCCCATTCCGGGGCTCTTTGTCGCCGGCGCCGATGCAGGGAATGTGTATCGCAGCGGCTATTGCGGCGGCCTTGCGCTCGCTGGCGCGCTCGGCCTACGCGCCGGAGATCAATCGTGCTGATAAGCGAGACGACTTCGCGAGGCGCAACGCCCGACTGGCTCGCGCAGGGCTGGTGGACCAACGAACCTCTCTGGACGAGCCTCGAACGCGCCGCCGCCGGACCCGGCCGCGCCTCCTTCATCGCCGACGAAGCTGAAGAGATTCCAGTCAGTGAACTGCTCGCGCGCGCAAGATCCGCCGCAGGCGCTTTCACCGCGGCATGCTTGAGGCGCGGCGACGCGATCGTCATTCAATCGCGCAACCGCATCGACGCCTTCGCGGCGATGCTCGGCTGCTTCGCCGGCGGCTATCTCGCTGTGCCGCTGCCGCCGATCTTCTCGGCGCGACAGGTTGCGGCGGCGGCGCGAGCCTCGGCGGCGCGCGGTTTCGTCCTGTTCGACGGCGATGGTCTCGCGCGCGTCGCCGAGATTTGCGCTGAAGCGAAAGAGACATCCGTCGTTTTCGCGCCCGACGCAGCATGTGACGCGCCGTTGATGCGCCCATGGTCTGAAGCGCAGCGCGCGTCGCAGGCGGCGCCGACTCCCTTCGCCGCGGCTGAGCCCGCTTTCGCCCTGTTTTCCTCGGGATCGCTCGGCGAACCCAAGGGCGTCGTCCATTCCGCCAATACCTTGCGCTATGCCTCGCTCGCCGTCGCGCGTCGCCATGGCGTCGGCGCCCAGGATGTTGTGCTGGCCGCACTCGAATTTGGTTTCGTCGGCGGTCTCGTTCTCAATGTTCTGCTCGCATTGCTCACAGGCGCGAGCATCGTGCTCATGCGCAAATGGGACCCGGAGGAAGCGCTGGCGCTGATTGCGCGCCGGCGCGCCACCTATTCCCTGTTCATGCCGACCCATTGTCACGATCTTCTGAAATCGCCTTCGCTCGCTGCAACCGATACGCGCTCGCTGACGCGCGCCGTGATGGCCGGCATCAATCGCGATGCGCGCATCGAGGCGGAGAAGACATTCTGTGTTCGCCCGCTGGCGATGTTCGGCATGTCGGAATCGATCGGGCACGCGACGCCGTCGCCTGATGATCCCGATGAGGCGCGCTGGACGACTGACGGCAAGGTCCTTGACGGCGCCGAAGAGCTCATTCTTTCTCCGTCAGGCGAACCCGCGCGCGCCGACGAACCTGGCGATCTTCTCGTGCGCGGCCCGAATCGCTTCCTCTCCTATCTCGGCCGCCCGGATCTCACCGCCAATGTGCTCACAGCGGACGGCTGGTTCCGCACCGGCGACAGAGCCGTGGTCGATCGCCAAGGCTTCCTCACATTCATCGGACGCGAGAAGGACATCATTCGCCGCGGCGGCGTGACGATTCTGCCCGGCGATGTCGAGAACGCGCTGATTGGTCATCCCGAGATTGCGGAAGTGTCTGTTGTCGCCGTTCCCGACGAACGGCTTGGCGAACGCACTTGCGCCTGCATCGTGACGCGCGGCGGCTCGACGCCGGATGTTGCAGCGCTCGCCGCCTATCTCGAAGCGCAGAATGTCGCGCGCTATCTCTGGCCCGAGCATGCGCTCGCTTTTGAGGCGCTGCCGCGCACCGTCTCGCTGAAGGTGCGGCGCGCCGATCTTCGCGATGAAGCGATCAGGCGCTTGAGAGATTCCGGCGCGCTCGCGCCCGCGGCGTGAGACTGTCGTGACCGTCAACCGCGAAGTGCGTTTACGCCGTCGCCCGAGCGGCGCGCCGCAAACCGACGATTTCGAGGTTGGTGAAGCGCCGACGCCTGAGCCTGCCCAAGAGCAGGTTTTGGTGAAGGTGCTCTATCTCTCGCTCGATCCTGCGCTGCGCCCGCGCATGAACGCCGTGTCGGATTACGCCGGCGCGGTCGCGATCGGCGAAACGATTCCATCGCCTGCGCTCGGCGTCGTCATCGCCAGCCGCAGTCCGCTTCTCGCGGAAGGCGATCATGTCTTCGGGTTTCTCGGCTGGCGTTCCTTCGCCGCGATCGATGCGAGCGCATTGCGTCGCATTTTCCCCGAGCGTGCGCCCTTGCCGCAATGGATGAGCCTGTTGGGCCTCTCCTCCTTCACCGCCTGGATCGGACTTGAGGAGATCGGTCGACCAAAACCCGGAGAAACCGTCGTCGTGTCGGCGGCCGCAGGCGCGACCGGCGCGATCGTCGGCCAGATCGCGCGCATCCGCGGCGCGCGCGCCGTGGGCATCGCCGGCGGCGCCGACAAATGCCGTCATGTCGTCGAAGAGCTTGGTTTCGACGCCTGCGTTGATTATCGCGCGCCTGATTTCGCCGCGCGTCTCGATCAAGCCTGTCCAAATGGAATCGATGTCGATTTCGAGAATGTCGGCGGCGCGGTGTTTCGCGCCGTGTTCGCGCGCATGAATCTGCTTGGGCGTATAGCGCTCTGCGGCATGGTGTCGGAATATAACGACAGCGCCGCCGTTGACGGGCCGAACCTCTGGCCGGCCGTGCACAAATCGCTGCGCGTCGAGGGTTTCCGCGCCTCGCGCTTCTTCGATCGCATTCCGGAATTCGTCGAGCAGGCTTTGATGTGGCGCGACGAAGGACGGCTGCGCCATTCCGAGCATATCACTGACGGCATCGAAAATGCGCCGCGCGCGTTCGTCGACATGCTGGCGGGGAAACATTTCGGCAAGGCGATGGTCCGCGTCGAGGCGGGCGCGTCGGTCTGACGTTTTCAGCCTGTTTGCGCGCGCAGGAGCTGGCGCGGCGTCTGCGTCAATCGCAGGCCGCCTTCTCCGGTCACGAGAACGGTTTCGCTGAAGCCGAGCCCGCGCGCCGAGGCGTACATATGGAAGACCATATTCTCCTCCAGGCGCCATTCCGAATTCGGCCTGAAGCAGAAAGAGAAATCGCTCGCCCGGCTGGTGCGGCCATAGAGGCCAAGCGCATAGCCGCTGACATTGTCGAAGCGGGCGCGCAAACCTTCGCGCAGCATGCCTTCGCGGAGGATCGCGTCGACCTCGCGCGCGACGACGCCCGGCCGCATCGCGGCGATCTGCCGGTCCTGCAGCGCGATGATGCGTGCGGAAGTCTCCTCAAGACCATTCTTATCCGAGCCGATGAGGATCGGCCGCATCAGGCGCGCGCTGTAGTTGCGAACCTTCGGAACGAGCTCGACATGCAGAATGTCGCCATCGCCCAAAGCGTCGGAGTTCATGGCCGCATGGAGGAATTCGTGATCGCCATTGCCACGTACGATCGGCCCGGTGTCGCCATTGTCAGCGCCGCTCTTGAGAAAAGCCGCGGCCGCGATGGCGGCGGCGTCGCGCGCGGAGTCGCCCGCGCCGATCTTTGCGCGCACCACCTCCATGGCGATGTCGGCGATTCCGGACGCGCGTTGCAGGATTTCGATCTCCGCGCGTGATTTCGCCATGCGCAGGCTGTCGCTTACGCCGCGGAGATCGACGAAAGCCGCCTGCGGAAGCAAGGCCGCGAAGCGCTCGCGCGTCGCTGCTGTGAAGCCATAGGAATTGAAGTCCGCGCCGACGCGTGACGCTTTGAATCCGCGTTGCTCCATCAATTGCGCCATGACGGTGTGCGGATCATCGCTGTCGGCGAAACCGGTGATGTCGTCAAACCAGCAGCCGCGGCGGCAGATGTCGGCGTCGAGATCGCGCAGCGCGTACCAGGGCGCGCCTTCACGCGGCAGGAAGGCCGCGCGATACATCGCTTCCGAGATGGTGAAGCCGGTGAGCCAGGCCAGCATCTCGGAATGATCGACGATCAGAAGATCGACGCCGGCCTCATCCATCGCGCGGCGCGTCAGCGCAACGCGCCGTTCGAACTCCGCGCGCTTAAACATCGTCAGGCGATCTCGCAGATGTCGAGGATCGCCAGCATGTAGATGCGGATCATGTCGAGATAGTCGATGATGTCGACGCGCTCGTCGGGCATCGTGTTGTAGCGGCCGCCGGGGCCGCAGACGACGCCTTCCATGCCGAGCTCCTTGTAGAAGTGGCCGGCGTCAGTGCCGAAGAATCCGGGCGGCGGCAGCGCGCCCGTCGGCTGCTTCTCCCCGCGCACTTTCTCATAGGCGGCGTTGACCACCTTCACGATGCGCGCATCCTTCGCCACCTCGAAGGCGGGCATGATCGGGCGGCCCGTCGCATGTTCAGGCGTCACTTTCGCTTTGAGGCCGGGGAAGCGCGCTTCCAGTTCGTCGAGCGCCTTGCGCAAATCTCCAAGCGCCTGCTCCTCGGTCTGGCCCGGCGCGTAGCGACCGGAGCCCTTGATGCGCACGAAATCAGCCACCTGCGGCGGGCGCCACTCATGCAGTTCCTTGCCGAGCGCGCCATGGACCACGCCGACATGCACGCGGTTGATCGACGCATGCTCCTCGCTCTTCGCGCCGCTGAATTTCATCTGGTTGAGGCGCGGAATGAGATCGCAGGCGGCCATGATCGCATCAACCGCCGCCTCGCGCTTGGAGAGATGGCGCGTGACTCCCGTGAGCTCGATGATGAAGGTGAAGGCGCAGGCGTGCATGGTGATCGCCTGCAGATCGCTCGGCTCGCTGTTGATGAAATAATCCGCCTTCACGCCCTGGCGGATCGCGGCGAGCGTGCCGACGCCGCCTTGCAGCTCGCCGATGACGAAGGTGAGGACGACATCGCCTTTCAGCTTCACGCCGGCGTTGATCAGCGTCTTCACCGCGCAGAAATAGGCGGCGTCGCCCGCCTTCATGTTGGAGACGCCGATGCCATAGATGAATTTGTCGTCGACGAGCCCACCCCAGGGATCGACCGTCCAGCCCTCGGTCGCGGGATTGGTGTCGAGATGGCCGTTGAAGAGAAGGCTTTTACCGCCGCCTTGCCCTTTCAGGCGGCCGATCGCGTTGGCGCGCGTTCCCTCGACCGGTTGCAACTCGCTTTCGAGGCCGAGCGCCTTCATCTCGACGTCCATGAATTCCGCCAAAGTGCGCTCGCCGTCAGTCTGCGAATAGCTCTTGTGGCGCGCCATCTTCGAGATGAAGTCGAGGCAGGCTTTCTCGTCGATGCTGGCAAGCAGCTTGTCGCGATCCATGGGATGCTCCTTCAAATCAATTCATGGAGGCGCCGGCCGGCGCGGGAACGGCTGACATGAGCGAACGGGTGTAGGGATGCTGCGCGCCTTGCGTGGCGAGCGTTTCGACGCCGATCGTCTCCACGAGATCGCCGCGATACATCACGATCAGCCTATCCGCGATCTGTCGGATCAGGTTGAGATCGTGTGTGATGAAGAGATAGGCGGCGCCATGCGTGCGGCGCAGCTCGATCAGGAGCTCGATCACGGACGCCTGCACCGACACATCGAGCGCTGAGGTGATCTCGTCGCAGATCACGAGCTGTGGTTTCGAGGCGAAGGCGCGCGCGATGGCGACGCGCTGTTTCTCGCCGCCGGAGAGTTGATGTGGATAGCGCGAGGCGTAGTCGGCGGGCAGCCGCACCTGCTCCAGCATCTCGCCGATGACACCCGCGCGGCTGCGGCCGTCGCGCGCGCCATAGAGATCAAGTGGCCGCGACAGGATTTCGCTGACGCGCTGGCGCGGATTGAGCGAGGAATCGGGATGCTGGAAGATGATCTGCACCGCGCGACGATAGGACTTGTCCATGTCGCCGGCGTCTGCAATCTCACGGCCGGACAGGCGCAACCCGCCTTCGTAAGGATTGAGGCCGGTGATCGCGCGCGCGATCGTCGATTTGCCGGAGCCGGATTCGCCGACGACGCCGAGAATTTCGCCCGGCGCGATCGAGAAGCTGACATCGCGCGCGCCGAAATTCGCTGCTGCCTTGCGTCGTCCCGCGAGGCGATCGAAGAGCGACACGCGGCCATAGCGAACGCTCAGCGATTTCGTCTCCATGAGAGGCGCTTCGCCCGTGGTCGGGCGTGCTGGCGTCAGGCGATGATCGGGACGCGGCGCCGCCGCCAGCAGCTTGCGCGTGTAATCATGTTGCGGCCGGTTGAACACCTCCGACGTAGCGCCCTGCTCGACGATCTTTCCGCGATGGATCACGGCGATGCGGTTCGCAACGCGAGAGACAAGCGCGAGGTCATGGGAGATATAGAGCGACGCGACCTTGGTCTCCTCCTGCAGTTCGGCGAAGAGATCGAGAATCTGGCGCGCGGTGATCACGTCGAGCGCAGTCGTCGGCTCGTCGAACAGGATGCATTCCGGCTTGCAGACGAAAGCGCTGGCGATGACGACGCGCTGCTTCTCGCCGCCCGACGCCTCGTGGGGATAACGCCGCATCATCTCGGCCGGCGTCTTCAGCCCGACGCGCGCGAGCATCGCTTCAGCCTCCTGCCAGGCTTCCCTGCGCGCCGCGCCGCGATGACGCTGGATCACTTCCGTCACCTGTTCGCCAAGCGTCAGCGTCGGGTTGAGCGACGTGCTCGGGTCCTGAAACACCATGCCGATGCGCCGGCCGCGAATGGCGTCGATCGCCTTTTCATCGAGCGTCGTCAGCGTCTCGCTTTTGAGCGCGATGGCGCCGCTCTCTTTCGCGCTCGGCGGCAGGTGGCGCATGATCGCCCAGGCGAGCGAGGTCTTGCCTGATCCGGATTCGCCGACGAGGCCGAGCGCCTCGCCGCTGGCGATGGCGAGATCAATCGAGTCGAGCGCGCGGAAGAATCCCTTTGCCGTTCGATAATCCAGCGAATAGCCGGAGACGGAAAGAACAGGCGCGGCGGTGAGATCAGCCATCGCGCTCACGTCCGCGGATTGAGCGCGTCGCGCAGCCCGTCGCCGAGCAGGTTGAAGCCGATGGCGCAGAGCGCGACGGCGAGGCTTGGCCACAGGATCATCCAGGGGCTGAGATGCATGAAGCGGCGGGCTTCCGCGACCATCAGTCCCCATTCCGACGCCGGCGGCTGCGCGCCGAGCCCGAGGAAGCTCAGTGTCGCGAACAGCATCACGGCGAAAGCGATGCGGATCGTCATCTCGACGATGATCGGCGCGATCACGTTCGGCAGCATCTCGCGGCCGACGATGCGCAGGCTGCTTTCGCCGCGCGCGATGGCGGCGTTGATATAATCCTGCTTGCGCACCGCGAGCGCGACGCTGCGCGTGACGCGCGCCATGCCGGGCGCAAAGGCGATGCCGATGGCGAGCAGCGCGTTGAGGCTGCTCTTGCCGAACAGATTCACGATCAGCAGCGCAAACAGCAGGCTCGGGATCGCCATGACGGCGTCGACCGTGCGCATGACGCCTTCATCGACGCGGCCGCCGAAGAAAGCCGATGTCGCGCCGATCGCTGCGCCAATGAGCGTGCCGAGGGCCGTCGCAAGAATCGCGAGAAGAACCGTGGCGCGCGCGCCGATCAGCAGGCGGCTCAAGATGTCGCGGCCATATTGATCGGTGCCGAGCCAGAATTGCGCGCTTGGCGGCTTGTAGCGGTTGAGCGGCGCCAGCGCGTCGGGATTATAGGGCGCGATCAGCGGTCCGATGACGACCACGGCGAAGATCAGGCCGACGATGACGAGACCAAGCGCGCCTTGCGGCGTGCGCAGGAGGCGGCGGAAAAGCTCAGCCATACTGGATCCTCTTGTCGAGCCAGCCATAGGCGAGATCGGCGAGGAAATTGGCGATTGAGTAAGTCGCGGCCATGATCAGCGCGCCGGCCTGGATCGAAGGCAGGTCGCGGCTCTGGATCGCGACGATGAGCTGGCGGCCGATGCCCGGCAGCGCGAAAATCTCCTCGACCACGATGACGCCGCCGAGGAGATAGCCGACATCGAGCGCGACGATGGTGATCGTAGGCAAAAGCGCGTTGCGCAGCGCATGCTTGAACAGCACCTGCCGTTTCGACAATCCTTTCAGCCGCGCGGCGCGCACATAATCCGTGTGCAGAACGTCGACCAGTTCCGAGCGCACCATGCGCGAGACGTGGGCGACAAGGATGATCGAGACCGTGATCACGGGCAGCGCGAGATGCTGCAGCGCGCGTGTCGGGTTTTCCGTGAACGGCACATAGCCCGTCGCCGGCAGAAGTTGCAGCCAGTCGGCGAAGAGCAGCACGAACAAGGTCGCGGTGACGAATTCCGGCAGCGACACGCCGACATAGGAGAGCACGCTGACGCCAAGATCGGCGCCGCGTCCCCGCCGCACCGCCGCGACAATGCCGAGCGGAACCGCGATCAGCAGCATCAGCAGGATCGAGCCGGCCGCCAGCAGCAGCGAACGGCCGAGCGCCTCGATCATCGTGGGCGCGACCGGAAGTCCCGTGCGCAGCGAGGCGCCGAAATCGCCCTTGAGCGCGCCGCCGAGCCAGCGCGCATATTGCAGCCAGACCGGCGCATTAAGGCCCACGCGCTCGCGGATCGCCGCGAGCGCTTCCGGAGTCGCGTTCTCCCCTAGCATCGTCACCGCCGCGTCGGCAGGCAGCACCTGCGTGATGGCGAAGACGATCAGCGACACGACGAACATCGTGTAGACTATGAGCGCGAGCCGCTTGAGGAGATAGCCTGCGGACATGGGCCTTCGGATACGCCGAGATCAGCCGCGCTTCGGCGCGCCGGCGCCAAGCGAGACGAAATCGAGACGGAACGAAGCGCCGCGCGGATGGAGCTGATAGCCTTCCACGTAGGAGCGCTTCGCCGCCAGCAGATCGAAGAAGGTCGGAATGATCGAGGGAACCTCGGCGTTCATCAGCTTCTGCGCTTCGGCGTAGAGCTCGCGGCGCTTGCCCTCATCGACCGTGGCGCGCGCCTCGTTCACGAACTTGTCGAAACCGGCGTTGTTCCAGCGGGTCTCGTTCCATGCCGCGTTCGAGGTGTAGAGCAGCGCGAAGATCGCGTCGGCCGTCGCTTGCATGTTGTAGAAGCCGACATAGAAATTGCCCTTCTTCCACACCTGATCGAGATAGGTGGCGTGCGGCATGGTCTGCACATTGATGTTGAAGCCGGCGGGCTTCGCCATCTCGCGCAGCGCCACCGCCATCTGCGTGCGCAGGCCGGGACGATCCGACGCGATCAATGTCGCTTCGAGACCGTTGGGATAGCCGGCGTCAGCAAGCAGCTTCTTCGCCTGCGCGAGATCCTGTTTCTTCAACGCGATGTTGCTGTAGAAGCGATAGGCCGGATTGAGCGGCGTGTCATTGCCGGGCGTGCCGTAACCTTCGGTGACGAAATCGACCATCGCCGTGCGATCAACGCAGAGCGCCAGCGCCTGTCGCACGCGCACATCGTTGAACGGCTTCTGGTCGCAGCCGAAATTCACGTTGCAGAACTGGCCGGACGGCACGCGCAATCCGTTGACGCCGGCCGCTTTCGAGACGCGGCCATATTCGGTCGGCGGCGTGGTCGACATCATGTCGGTGTCGCCGGCGATGAGCGCCGACGTCTCAGCCGAGGTGTCGGGATAGACGACCACTTCGACGCGATCGAGATAGGGACGATCCCTGTCGTAGAAGGCGTCATTGCGCTGGACGACGACAAGGCGCTCGGGCTCGAAGGAGACGAGCTTGAACGGGCCGGTGCCGACAGCGGCGCGGTCGAGTTTTTCCAGACCCGATTTGATCACCGCCGCAGGCACGATGCGCGCGTTGGTGTAGGCGAGTGCCACGGGGAAGTCGGCGTAGGGCGCCGACAGCGTGAAGACGACGGTCGATTCGTCTTTCGCCGTCACCTTCGCGATCGGGCCGACATTCTGTCGCGCCGGCGAGGCGGTCTTGGGATCGAGGATCGCTTCGAAACTCGCGACCACGTCAGCCGAAGTGCAGGCGCTGCCATCGTGGAAGGTCACACCCTTGCGCAGATTGAACGTCCATTCGAGAAGGTCGGGCGAGTTCGTCCAGGAGGTCGCGAGATCGGGCTCGGCGCTCATGTCGACCTTGAGGCGCGTGAGGCCGGAATAGAGCAGCTCGGCCACGAGATATTCCGGGTTCACGCGCGTCACCAGCGGATTGAGCTTGGCGACGGCCTGATCGACGCTGATGCGCAGCGCGCCGCCGCGCTTCGGCGCCTGCGCGAAGGCGGGCGCGCCCGACATGGCGAGGCCGCCGATTGCAGCTGTCGTTCCCAGAAAATCACGACGATTGATGGTCAGCATGCTGCCCTCCTCTGCTCTCATGCGTGTGAAGTTGCGCTGCGATCCGGATTGAGATCGCTTTCGAAATCGGCGGCGAGATAGCAGAGCACGCTCTGCGCGAGCGCGACGATGTCGCCGATCGTTGTGTGTTCGTCGGGCGCATGCACGTTGCGCTCGGGCCGGCCCAGTCCGCCAAGCAGGATTTCCTGCATGCCTGTTCGCTGGACGTAACCGAAATCGGAACAGCTCGCCGCGCCCCATTTGCGGAAATCATCGGCGGCGTAGCCGAAGCCGGCGCTCAGCGCCTTTTGCCAGCGCGGCCAGTGCGGGCCGGTCGGATCGCCTGTCGGAATGAGATGGCCGATGAGCGACGTTTCGACAGCGAGTCCCGACGACGCCGTAGCGTCGCGGATCACCGCTTCGATTTCGGCGAGCGCATCCTCGAATTTTTCCTCGGGCGCGTAGCGACGCGCGATCATGATCTCGAACTGCGCCGGCACCTGCCCGCCTGCGGTTCCGCCATGGGCGGTCGCGATATTGAGTTGCGGCCGCAGCGGTCCCGTTGCGTGCGGCGGCGGCGTCAGCGCCGAAGCGCGCGCGGCGATTTCAGGCTTCAGCGCGGCGAGCGCGTTGAGCAGAGGCAGCGCGCCTTCGATGGCGTTGATGCCGGCGCCTGAGCGATTGCCTTCGCCCGCATGCACGGCCTGCCCGCGCAACCGCACCAGCAGATTGAACAGGCCAAAGCAGCCGGCCCAGATGCGCGGCGCGGCGGCGCCGTTGAAATTGAGAATGTGTCCTTCGAGCAGCCCCTGCTCTGCGAGATAGCGAATGCCGGGATAGAGCCCGCTTTCTTCGTCGGTGCAGAACAGCAGCGTGGGATCGTAGGCGAGTTCGACGCCATGCTTCGCCGCGGCGCGCAGCGCGAGCAGCACGGCGGCGATGGTTCCCTTCATGTCGGCGGCGCCGAGGCCGTAGAGCGCATCGCCATCACGCGTCAGCGTGAAGGGATCGCGCGTCCAGCCTGGCGCGGCGGGAACCGTATCGACATGGAAGTAAAGGCCGCAGATCGGCTTCGACGTTTTGCGCTCGGCGATGAGGTTCACGCGCTCGCCATCGGCCGGCCCGCCGGCCACGCGCCAGAGCGCCTCGGGCACGCTGACGCGCCGCGCAGCAAAACCAAGCGGCCGGACGAGCTCCTCCATCAGGTCGGCGAAGGCGCCGTAGCCCGCGCCCGGCGGAAACGAGGTGTCCAGCGCGATCATCCGGCCGAGATCCGCGACCGCCGCTTCGCCCTCGGCCGCAATGGCCTCCAGAGCCGCAAGGAGCCGCTGTGAGCGCGGCGTCGCGGGCGATAGGACGGAAGTCATGCCGGCCCCGGAACCGCGTCTGGCGGCCGTCCCTGGGCCGTCGCGGGGCCATTGGCGCGCGCGCTCGATCCCGTCGCCCAAACGGCGCCCCGGATGCTAGTCCGGTTTTGGGGAAAGCGGCAGGGCGCCATTGCGGCCGGGCTCCTTTCATATAAACTTTATAGAAATAGGTCTGAAGGAATGACGGCTGTCAACGCCAAAAAAAGAGCCGGGGGCGCCTCATCGCCGGTCATGGCGATCGAGACGGCGAACCTCGCCATGGACGGCGCGGCGCCGCTCTACGAGATCGTGAAGCGGCGGATGTCGGAGTCGATCCTGTTCGGCGAATGGCCGCCCGGCTCCGCGCTGCCAAGCGAAGTGGCTCTCGCGCAGAGCTTCGGCGTCGCGGTCGGCACGATGCGGCGCGCGCTCAGCGATCTCGCGGCGGAAGGCCTGCTCAGCCGCCGCAGGAAAACCGGCACTGTCGTCACCGGCCGCACGCCGCATCACAGCCTGCGCTTCTTCTTCCAGTATTTCCGGCTGCACGGCATGGATGGCGCGCTGCTGCGCTCGAATCCGAAAGTGCTCGGCGCCGAGCGCGGTGTGGCGACGTCAGACGAAGCGACGCGCCTTGAACTCGCGCCCGAGGCCGAAGTGCTGCGCATTCATCGCCTGCGTCTGATCGAGGGACGGCCGATCATGCGCGACCGCTATATTTTTCCGGCGGCGCGGCTGCCGGATTTTCCGACATCGCCTGACGCGATGCCGGAACTGCTCTATCTCCATCTGCTTGAGCGCTACGGCATCCGCATTTCGGCTGTGCGCGAGCAGATCACGGCGGAGCTGGCCGATGAAGAAGACGCGCGCTTGCTCGAGCTTGAGCGGCCCGCCTCGATTCTCGCGATCAACGAGATTTCGTTTGATCAGTCCGGCGCGCCGACGATTCTCGGGCTGCATCGCGCCACCACGGAGCGACACTGCTATGTCAACGAGGTGCGGTGATCCCGGTGATTGGGGATCGATATTGCCGCGATCGGTGGGAGCGCGCGAGAGTGGGTGGAGAATCCATAGCGTTGTCGCTTCGCGAAATCTTTCGCTGGGCCCCGGACACGGTTCCGCTCACTTCGTTTCGCTGCACCGTTCCGGGGACGGAGACAGCTTCAGCGTGAGGGAATGAAACTCTCTCCGTCCCCGGTTTCATGAAGTGAGCGAAGCGAACGGAATGAAGACCGGGGCCCAGCGCAAGAAGTCGCGAAGCGACCTTTCTCAGCGTCTCTTCGCCTTGCGCCACGCAGCGAAGTCAATCTTCGATTGCTCCTCGGTCGGGGGATAGAGGCCGAGGATCGAGCGGCCCTCATTCACCTTCTCCGTGACGAAATCCTCGAACGCGGTCATTTCGGTCGCTTCGTCAGCGATCTCGTCGGCGAGATGCGCGGGGATCACGACGACGCCCTCGCGGTCGCCGACGATCACATCGCCCGGCCACACCGGCGCGTCGCCGCAGCCGATCGGAACGTTGATGTCGAGCGCCTGATGCACCGTGAGGTTCGTCGGCGCCGACGGGCGATTGTGATAGGATGGAAACGGCAGCGCCGCGATCTCAGGCGAATCCCTGAAGCCGCCATCGGTGACGACGCCGGCGACGCCGCGCTTCATCAATCGCGTCACGAGAATTGATCCCGCCGACGCCGCGCGTGGATCCTTGCGGCTGTCGATGACGAACACGGCGCCCGGCGGGCAATCCTCGATCGCCTTGCGCTGGGGATGGGCGCGATCCTGAAACACGGAGAGCTGGTTCAGGTCTTCGCGCGCCGGGATGTAGCGCAGCGTGAAGGCCTCGCCGACCATGTTTGGCAGATCGGGATTGAGCGGATGCACGTTCTGGATGAACTGGTTGCGGAAGCCGCGCTTGAACAGCGCTGTGCAGATCGTCGCGGTGCTGACCTCTTTCAACTTGTCACGCGTTTCGAGCTTCAATTTGCTCATCGTATCCATCCTGTCAGAAGATCGCCGGCTCGGAGACTTGTGGGCCGAATCCGGTTTTGAGGAAATCGAAATCGCAGCCGGCGTCGGCCTGCTCGATATGCTGGCTGAACATCCAGCCATAGCCGCGGCCGTAACGCGCCGGTTGCGGCGGCAGAGCGGCGCGGCGGCGTTCAAGCTCCGCATCCGACACGTCGAGCGAGATCGTGCGGGCGGGAACGTCGATCGCGATCATGTCGCCCGTTCGCACCAGCGCCAGCGGTCCGCCGACGAAGGATTCAGGCGAGACATGCAGGATGCAGGCGCCATAGCTCGTGCCGCTCATGCGCGCGTCCGAGATGCGCACCATGTCGCGCACGCCCTGCTTCACCAGCTTCTTCGGGATCGGCAGCATGCCCCATTCCGGCATGCCGGGGCCGCCAAGCGGCCCGGCGTTGCGCAGCACCAGCACATGCTCTGGCGTGACGTCGAGATCATCACGATCGATGTTCGCCTTCAGCGCGGGATAATCATCAAACACCAGCGCCGGCCCGCGATGCTGGAGCAGATGGCTCGCGGCCGCAGACGGCTTCATCACGCAGCCATCAGGCGCGAGATTGCCTTTCAGCACCGCGAGCGCGCCTTCGCGATAAATGGGATTGTCGAGCGGGCGGATCACGTCCTCGTTGAAGATCTCCGCGCCTTCAAGGCTGTCAGCCCAGTTCTGTCCCGACGCGTTGATCTGCGTGAGATCGAGGAAGGGTTTTAAACGCGTCAGCAGCGCAAGCAGGCCGCCGGCGTAGTAGAAATCCTCCATGAGATATGTGTCGCCGCTCGGCCTGATATTGGCGATGACAGGCGTGACGCGGCTCGCTGCGTCGAAATGTTCGAGCCCGATCGCATGGCCGGCGCGGCGCGCCATGGCGAGGAGGTGAATGACGGCGTTGGTCGAGCAGCCCATCGCCATTGCGACTGTGATGGCGTTTTTGAATGCGCCCTCGGTCTGGATTTTATCGGGCGTCAGATCCTCCGCCACCATCTCGACGATGCGGCGGCCTGCAGCCGAGCACATGCGGATATGGTTGGAATCCGCCGCCGGAATCGAGGAGGCGCCGGGCAGAGTCATGCCGAGCGTGTCGGCGAGCGCGGTCATGGTCGCGGCCGTGCCCATGGTCATGCACACGCCATAGGAGCGCGCGATGCCGACCTCCATCTCGGACCAGGCTTGCGCCGAAATGTTTCCGGCGCGGCGCTCGTCCCAATATTTGAAGGCGTCGGAGCCCGAGCCCAGCACCTTGCCGCGCCAGTTGCCGCGCAGCATCGGCCCTGCGGGAACGAAGATCGCGGGAACGCCGGCGCTCGTCGCGCCAAGAAGCAGGCCAGGAGTCGTCTTGTCGCAGCCGCCCATCAGCACGACGCCGTCAACGGGATGCGAGCGGATCAACTCCTCCGTCTCCATCGCGAGGAAATTGCGATAGAGCATGGTCGTCGGCTTGACCTTGCTTTCCGACAGCGAAATCGCCGGCAGCTCCACCGGAAATCCGCCCGCCTGCAGCACGCCGCGCTTCACATCCTCGACGCGATGCTTGAAATGCGCGTGGCACTGATTGAGATCGGACCATGTGTTGATGATCGCGATGACAGGCTTGCTGGCGTATTCTTCGCCCGCATAGCCCATCTGGCTCATGCGCGAACGATGGCCGAAGGAGCGGAAATCATCCGGGCCGAACCAGCGGGCCGAGCGCAGCGGCTTGCGCGAAGAAGAATCCATGAGCTTTGTTTCAACTCTCGATAGCGTCAGGCCTGCAGGCCCCAGCGCAGCACCGTCCTGCGCTCGACATTGCGGAAGATCAAATTCTCGACGACGAGACCGATCAGGATGACGGTGAGCAGGCCAGCGAACACGTTCGGAATTTCGAGCAGGTTGCGATTCTCGAAGATGAACCAGCCCAATCCGCCCTGCCCCGAAGAAACGCCGAACACGAGTTCTGCCGCGACGAGTGTGCGCCAGGCGAAGGCCCAGCCGATCTTGAGGCCGGCGAGGATCGAGGGAAACGCCGCGGGAATGAGGATCTTCCTGATATAGGCGAAGCCTTTCAGCGCGTAGTTGCGCCCGACCATGCGCAAGGTCTGCGACACCGCGCGAAAGCCGGAATGGGTGTTGAGCGCCACCGGCCACAGCACGGAGTGAATGAGAATGAAGACGAGGCTGCCATTGCCGAGGCCGAACCAGATCAGCGCCAGCGGCAGCAGCGCGATCGCCGGCAGCGGGCTCAGCATCGCCGTCATGGTTTCGAGAAAGTCCGAGCCGATGCGCGTGTTGATTGCGACGATGGTCAAGGCGCCGGCGAGCAACACGCCGACGACATAACCCATCAACAGCACCTTTACGGAAGCCCAGGCGCGCGCCGGCAAGGTTCCGTCGGCGACGCGTTCTCCCAGCGCCTGCAGCGTTTCCGTCAGCGTCGGAAACAGCAGCGGATTGTCGAGGATGCGGCCGTAGGCTTCCCAGATCAGCGCGAGAATGAGGATCAGCACGGTCTTGCGAACGAAGCTTGAATCCCATGCAAGCTCGGCCCAGCTCAACTTGCGCTCGGCTTCGACATTTGCGGGACCCGCGGTCTCGCGAAGGATAATGCGCGCAGTCGACATCAGTGGGCCTCCGCGTCTTCATCGGCGAACAGCATGTCGTGAATCTCTTTTTCGAGGCGACCGGCGCTGCCGTCGGTGGGCGAGGCCGTGTCGACATCGACGACTTCAGCCTTGACGCGGCCGGGATGGGGCGACAGCAGCAGGATGCGATTGCCGATCTTGATCGCTTCGGCGATCGAATGGGTGACGAACAGCACGGTGAAGCGCGTCTCGTTCCAGAGCTGCAAGAGTTCATCCTGACAGGTGCGGCGCGTCAGCGCGTCGAGCGCGGCGAAGGGCTCATCCATCAGCAGGATGTCGGGCTCCATCGCCATGCCGCGCGCGATGGCGACGCGCTGCTTCATGCCGCCGGACAGCGTATGGGGATAACTGTCGATGGCGCGGGTGAGATTGACCTTCTCGATATAATGTCGCGCCTTCTGCTCGGCTTCGCGGCGCGACAGCTTGCGCGCATCGAGCAGCGGAAACATCACATTCTGCAACACCGTCTTCCAGGGCAGAAGCTGATCGAATTCCTGGAACACCATCATGCGATCAGGCCCCGGCTCCTTCACGGCGCGGCCCTTGATGGTGATCGATCCTTCGCTCGGCTTGAGATAGCCGCCGACCGCCTTGAGTAAAGTCGACTTTCCGCAGCCGGAGGGGCCGAGGAGAACGAAACGGTCGGCCTTGTTGACCTGGAAACTTACGCGCTCCGTCGCCGTGATGGCGAGGCTCGGCGTCTTGTAGCGAAGCGTGACCGAAGACACGTCCAGCAGGGGTTCCGCGCTCAAGCGCTGCTCCTCATATCGGCGTTGCGCGGTTTCCGCGCCGCCGCGCATGGAGGCGGCGGGCGCAGGCGCATCGAAGGCAAGATCAGGCGCCGGGGAGGTCATGGGCGACCGGCAGATAATAGTCTTTCCATGACGCTGGCGCCGTTTTCAGCGCCCCCACCTGCTTCAGATGCGCGGCGAATTTCATCGTCCCCTGCGGATAAAGATTCCACTCCATCATGCCGGGCTGCGCCAAGAGATCGAGCAGCGTTTCGGCCGGCGTCTTGTCATTGTTTATCTCGCGATAGGCCTCGACACTTTCCTTCAGATTGGATTCGATGAATTTCTTCGCTTCTTCCGCCGCGGCGCGCACCGCCTGAATCACTTTCGGGTTGGCGTCGGCGAATTTCGTGGTGGTGAAGAACTGGCCCTGCGACAGAGGTCCGCCGATGATCTCCGCTGAAGTGATCACCTGATGCGCGCCCTGAATTTCCTTCAGCTCATAATAGTCGAAGGGCGGAGCGCCAAAATGGCTCTTCACCTCATGGCTGGCGTTCTTCATGGCGATGAACGCGTCGGGATGGCCCATCTGCACGGTGAGCGGATCGAACTTCGCCCACTGGTCCGCGCCGAACATCTGCGCCGCCGCCATCTGCAAAAGGATCGCCTGCGTCGACACCTTCACGGTCGGCACCGCGATCTTGTCGCCCGAGGCGAGATCCTTCAACGTCTTGATTTTCGGATCGCGGCTGACGAATTTCAGCGGCGACGCCGAACTTGCAACAACGCCCTTCACGCCGCCGCGCGTGCGGTCCCACAGCAGCAGCAGCGGTCCCGTGCCGGTGTTGACGAGATCGACGCCGCCGGAGATCAGCGCGTCCTGCTGCGCGCCGCCATTGGCGAAGGACAACCATTTCACGCTCGCGCCCGAAATGCCGGCCTTCTCCATATGCTTTTCGATCAGCTTGTACTTCTCGATCACATGCAGCGGCATGTAGAGAATGCCGGGTTGGCGGCTGATCGTGATTTCCGACTTCTGCTGCGCGTGGCTTCCCGTCGGGATCATCGCCATCGCGGCTGCGCCGCCGATCGCCTGTCTGCGATTCAACATCTGCGTTTCCTTCCTCTCGTTGCGGCGCTTCTTCGCGCCTGCGGATTCAGCGCCGGTCTTCGGCCGGCTTGTTCGATTCAATCGCCTGTTCGGGTCGTCGCCTGGATCAGGCCCTGGGTATAGCCGAGCGCGAAAGCGAAGAAGCGTTCGCGCGCGGGATCGAGATCAGAGAGCGGCACATGATCGGGACAGAGGATGCCGTCATAGCCGACCGCGCGATAGGCGCGGATGCAGGCGGCCATGTCGACGCTGCCCTCGTCCGGGAAGCATTCATGAAAATCGAGATAGCCGCCTTTGATATTGCGGAAATGCACCATGAAGATGCGCTTGCGCGCGCCGAATTCGCGAATGGCCGCGAGCACCGCGCCGTTCGGATCATCCGACATTTCCGCGACAGTTCCCTGGCAGAAATTCAGGCCGTGCGACGGGCTTCCAGGCGCGATGTCGAGAAAGCGCCGCATGCCGTCGACCGAGCCGACAACGTGATGAACGCCGTTGAGGCCGCCCTTGGGAAAAGCGGGATCATGGGGGTGACCGGCGAGGCGCACGCCGGCTTTCTCTGCTGTGGGCACGATCTGCTCGACGAGATATTCGAGCGCTTGCCAGCCTTGGCTTTCGCTGACGCCGCCGGCGTCCGTTCCGAGAATCTGTCCGACCGCTTCGGGCGTGCCGAGCGCGTTGACCGCGATGTCGGCGCCATGCGTTCCGCCGCCGGGATGGCCGACGCCCCAATAGGAGAAGCGCGCATCCCTGTCGGGCGAATAATCGGCGGCGCGAAAGGCGCTGCAACGCACGCCGCCGCGTCCTTCAACGAAGCCGGTGCGCGTGATGCCGACCATCTGGATATTATATTTGAGCGTCGTTACGCCGCCGTCGGCCGCGGCGCGAATATCCTTGCGCAAGCGCTCGGCTGTCGCGGCCGCTTTTTCAGGCGCATGCAGGCTGTCGAGCAGGATCGAGCCGACGTCCAGCGCCAGCACTTCGAGCTTGAGGCCGAGGCTTTCGATCCCGCGTCGCTGCGCCGCGACTTTCTTCGCGTCCCACGCGCCGTCCTCGCCCAGCAATTGCGTGTTGGGCCTTGAATCCACAACGATCGCGCCGACGCCATATTGCGTCGAGAGGCGCAGCCGCTCTTCGGTCGGATTGATGATCTGCTCGCCAATATACATCAGGGCTCAGACCTTGTGATCATGGGCGAGGTGATAGCCGCGCCCGGCATAGTCAAAGTCGTGAAGCTCGGCGATCGGGACGGAGGAATCCGCAGGCGACGCATAATAGGCGCGGATTTCACTGATCAGCCCGCTCTTCTCATCAAAGACGTACCACTCGTCGCCGCGCAGCGCCGTATTCATCTTTCGCTTCCAGTGCGTCCACTCGATCACAGCTTCAGGCGCCGTCGAGGAGCACAGAACTTTTTCGATCGTCCATTGCGAGCCGAGATTTTCGACGCACCACACCCATTTCTTCGCGATCATGTCGGCGCCACGCCAGGGAATGTCGGGCAAGCCGGGCGGAAAGTAATGCACCGCGTCCGGCGTGAAGCAGGAGACGAGCGCGTGATAATCGCCGGCGTTGCAGGCGGCGAAATAGCGCCGGATTTCCGACTCCATATGAGTTGGCGTGACCTTAGCCACCGACTTTCTCCGCGCGGATTTTGCTGGCGTCTTCAGGGCGCGAGCCAGCTTTCTTCCACGCTTCATAGTCGGCGCGGGTCTGGTCGGTCGGGGGATAAACGCCATAGAGACCTTCGCCCGCCGCGATGCGCAGCACGACATAGGCCTCGAACGCGTCGCGTTTCTCGCAGGCGTCCGCGACTTCGACAGCCATGTGACGGGGAATCACGGTGACGCCGTCGCCATCGCCGACAATGACGTCGCCGGGATAGACGGCGACGCCGGCGCAGGCGATCGGCACATTGAGATCAGCCGCATGATGCGTCGAAAGCCTAGTCGAGGCGGTCACGCCGCGCGCATAGGCGGGAAAATTCATGCCGCTGATTTCGAGCCCGTCGCGGAAGGCGCCGTCGGTCACGGCACCGGCGACGCCCTTCACCATCATGCGCGTGAGCAGCACATTGCCGGCGGAGGCGGAGCTGCAATCATTGCGGCTGTCGATGACGAGAACCTGGTCCTTGCCGATCTGCTCGACCGCCTCCCACTGGAGATTGTCGGGATTGGGATAGGGCGTCAGCGTGGCGTAGGTGTCGATGTCTTCGCGCGTCGGGATGAAGCGCAAGGTGAAGGCCTCGCCGGCGAATTTCGCGCAGTTCGGATTGAGCGCCTTCAGCCCCACGAGAAAGCATTGCTTCAGGCCGCGGCGGAACAGCTCCGTCGTGAGCGAGCCGCTGCTGATGTGCTTCATCCGCTCGAACAGGCCGGGCGGAAGCGGCGCGATCGTCGGCTTCGAAGTCATGCCCGGACGTTTCCTTGCGTCAGACGAGCCGTTCGGGAAGCCGTCGGCCTCTTGAATTTGGCTCTGATAAGCACTAATGCATTAGTGCGTCAAGCGCGCCGAGCGGCCTTCGCCGGCAACGCCGAGGCGAAAGGAGCCGCCATGGACGAGCTGATCGACATCGCTCCCATCCGCGCGTCCGATCGCGGACGCGGCGGCGCGTCCCATGTGTTCGAGATCCTGCGCGCCGACATCATCGCGCTGACGCTGGCGCCCGGCGCCCTCCTCTCCCGCGCCGAACTGCAGGAGCGTTTCGGCCTGAGTTCGACGCCGATCCGCGACGCGCTGATGCGCCTGCAGGAGGAAAGCCTCGTCGATATTTTTCCCCAGCACGCCACGGTCGTCAGCCGCATCGATGTGGCGCGCGCCCGTCAGGGACAGTTTCTGCGCCGCTCGATCGAGCTTGAGGTCGTGCGCACGCTGGCGCTGAAGCCCGATCCGCAGGTGATCGCGCGCCTGCGCAGCCTGATCCGCCAGCAGACGGTGTTCGCCGATCTCGGCGAGCATGAAGCTTTCACGCGCGCCGATCAGCTCTTCCATCGCACGACCTATGACGCCGCTGGCGTGCTCGATCTCTGGCGTCTCGTGCGCCGGGAAGGCGGCCATATCGACCGGCTGCGTCGGCTCAATCTTCCCGTCGAAGGCAAGATGCGCGAGATCATCGGCAATCACACCGATCTCGTCGATGCGATCGAGGCGGGCGCAGCCGACCGCGCCCAGGCGGCTTTGCGCGACCATCTCGTGCGCTCGCTCGATTTCGTCGACAAGCTACGCGAGAGTCATCCCGAATATTTCAGGGATTGAGCTGCGCGGCGCAGCGGCGCAAAAGCAAACAGGCCGCCATGCCGGGGGGAATGACGGCCTGCCTGCGCCCAGCGACTTCAGCGGGGGGCCGCCCTGCGCGCGTCAGACATAGCGTCGCCGCCGCCAGGTTGCGTTCAAAGAGAATTTTCAGGGCGTGAAGATTTGTCGGCGAGCCTGCGTCAGGCGCGCGCTACGATCGCGGCTTCAGATGCAGGCGCATGACGATGTCGCGGTCGTGATTGCCGAAGCCGCGGCCGAAAATGTTGACCCCGCCGGGTCGCGTCGCCTTCTCGTCGATGCCGACGCGTAGCCGTATCGAGTGATGCTCGGCGAGCTTCAGTTGCGCGAGCGTCACGTCGGAGATGCGCTGTTCGCCGACGAAAGTGCCTGATGATGTGATGCGCCAGCGCGTCAGCACGCCATATTGCGAGCCTTCGAGCTTCCACCAGCGTGGCGTGTAGGCGCCGCGTCGATCGCCGAAATCGCCGGGCGACGTCCAGGCGCCGACATGCACGTCGTTCACCCAGAGGCTGATGTCGGACGGCCAGTCCGTGTTCGTGCCCGGCACTTCCGATGACAGCTCAAGCTCGAATTCAAGCTCGGCGACCTCGGCGTTGAGCACCTTCGCGTTGTTGGGAAACTTGTATTCGATATGGCCGCGGCCGAACCAGATCAGCGCCGCCTGCACGCGCCGGGGATCGAGGAAGAGATCGGGCACGTCGAGCACGCCCATGATGCCTTCCGTCGAACAGAGGCCGCAGGGCGCCGACACGTTGTAGCTGGTATAGAGTCCGAGCGGCATCTCGACCTCGACGATGTTCTTGTCGCGGCTTGAGTCTTCGGGCTCCAGCCGGATGACCACCTCGTCGAAGCGGGCCGCACAGATCTTCTGCTGGCCCTTGCTCGCCTTGCCGATCTCGGTCTCGATCAGTTCGGCCTCTTCAAGGATCTGGATGTTGGTTGCGATGGTCGATTGCGGCAGGCCGAGCGCTTCGGCGATCTGGTTGACGTTGAGCGGGCCGCGCTTGCGCAGCAGCCTGAGAATACGCACGCGCGCGGGCGAAGCGAGTCCGCGCAGGATGTCGAACTGCCGTTCAGGATTGACGACGAGGAAGCTGCGCGCCGCGCGCGAGCCGTCGGCGTAGTCGCTTTTCGCTATGGACCGGCGCGAGGCGCCGGCCGGTTTCGATGCATCGTCAAGCACGTTATGCGTCTCCGCCGGCTGAAGCGAGCGCCTCAGCCCGCCGCCAGTCTTATCACATTCCACGAGGCCGGCTTGAGCCGCGCCGAGATATGTCCGCCATCGACCGAGACGCCCGCCAGCGGCGCCGGCTTGACGCGCTCAGGCTGCGACTTGCTGTTGATGGCCTTGAGATCGTCGTCCCGCAACTCGGTGGCCTCGGCCACGCTCAAGCGGCCGAAGCCGCGCGCATCGATCTTCGTCTCCATCTCCTGCTTGAGATCGCGATTGAGGAGGAAGAGCGTCAGGCCGCCATCCGTCGTCGCGACCGCTGACATCTTGAGATAGGGCGCGGCGGGAATGGGATAGCTTACCTCCTGCTCGGCGCGCGGATCGTAATAGGACGCCTTGTAGGTTTCCGACTCCACATGCGCGCGCAGCACGCGGCCGCGACCATGTCTGCTCATCTGCGCGAAGGGGAAGAAAATCGTCTGCCGCCAGGCCGGGCCGCCGGTCTCGGTCATGATCGGCGCGATGACGTTGACAAGCTGCGCAAGGCAGGCCGCCTTGACGCGATCGGCGTGATTGAGGAGCGAGATGCAGGCGCCGCCGAAGGCGAGCGCATCCTCCATGTTGTAGATCTCCTCGAGGATCGGCGGCGCGATCGGCCAGCCCTCCTTCACGCGATCGGCGCGCGACCGTCGCGTGCGATACCAGACGTTCCATTCATCGAAGCTCAGCATGATCCGCTTCGTCGAGCGGCGGCGCGCGGCGACGGAGTCGGCGATGGCGACCACCTCCTCGATGAAGGCGTCCATGAGATCGGGACAGGCGAGGAAGGATTCCGTGTCGCCCTTGTAATTGTTGAGATAGGTGTGCAGCGAAATGAAGTCGGCGTGATCGAAGACATGCTCCAGCACCTCGTCTTCCCAGCGGCCGTAGGTCGGCATGTTGCGGGCTGACGAGCCGCAGGCCGCGAGTTCGATCTTCGGATCGATCCAGCGCATCATCTTCGCGGCTTCATAGGCGACGCGGCCATATTCGTTCGCCGTCTTGTGCTCCATCTGCCAGGGGCCGTCGACTTCATTGCCGAGGCACCAGAATTTGATGTCGTGCGGCTTTTCCCAACCATGCTCGCGACGAAGATCGGACCAGTAGGTCCCGCCGGGATGGTTGCAATATTCGACCATGTTGCGCGCCGCGTCGCCGTCGCGCGTGCCGAGATTGACGGCGAACATGGGTTCGACGCTTGCGGCGCGGCACCAGTCGACGAACTCGTTGGTGCCGAATGTGTTCGGCTCGGTCGAGAACCAGGCGAGATCGAGCCGCTTCGGCCGCTTCTCCACCGGACCTATTCCATCTTCCCAGTTGTAACCCGAGACGAAATTGCCGCCGGGATAGCGCATGATTGTCGCGCCAAGCTCGCGCACCAGCGCGAGCACGTCGCCGCGGAAACCCTTGGCGTCGGCGGTGGGATGGCCCGGCTCGAAGATGCCGCCATAGACGCAGCGTCCGAGATGCTCGACGAAAGCGCCGAACAGCCGCGGATGAGTGTCCCCGATGGCGAAATCGCGATCCAGAAGCGCCTTGGCCTGTCTCATGACGTCATCTCCTTTGAGCCGAACATTTGCTGATGGGTGTTATCGCCGGTGATCGGCAGCAGCACAGCATCCTTGAGCTGCCGCGAATAGGGATCCTTTGGCGCATCGAGCACCGCGCGCGCATCGCCGCTTTCGACGACGCGGCCTTTCCTCATGATGATCAGCCGGTCGCTGATGTAGTAGGCCGTTGCGAGATCATGCGTGATGTAGATGATGTGAATGCCGAACCTGTCGCGCAGCGACTTCAGGAGATTGACGATCGACATGCGCAGCGACGCATCGACCATTGAGACCGGCTCGTCGGCGACAATGAGTTTCGGTTTCGCAAGCAAGGCCCGCGCGATGGCGATGCGCTGGAGTTGCCCGCCAGAGAGCTCATGCGGAAACCGGCCGCGGGCTTCCGCCAACGAGAGACCGACCTGTTGCAGCGCTTCATCCGCGGCGCGCTCGACCGACATGCGGTCCTCGGCCTTGCCGAAGCGGCGCGCGGTCATGAAGAGATAACGATCGAGCCGCTTCAGCGGATTGAACGCTTCGAACGGATTCTGGAAGATCGGCTGCACGAGGCCCAAGAATTCATGCCGCGCCGCCGCGCCGCGCCATTGCGTCAGATCCTTGCCGGCGAAGCTGAGACGCCCGCTCGTCGGGCGCTCGATATTGAGGATCATGCGCGAGAGCGTGGTCTTGCCGCTGCCGGACTCGCCGATGATGGTGAAAATCTCGGGCGCGTCGGCCTGCAGCGCGAAGCTGACGTCAGACACGGCCTCGATCTTGCGGCCGCCGAACAGGCCGCGCGTGAATGTCTTGCTGACATGTGTGAGTTCGAGAAGAGCGCTCATGCGACGCCCTCCCCGTTGACCGCGAAGCAGGCGACGCGATGTCCCGGCGTCGCCGCGATCATCTCGGGCGCTCTCTCCTTGCAGACGGGCATGGCGAGCGGGCAGCGCGGATGAAAGCGGCAGCCGGAGGGTGGATTGGCGAGATTGGGCGGCGAACCTTCGAGGCCCGCGCGCGGCGTCAGATCGCCGATGCGCGGCAGGCTGCCGATGAGATGCCGGGTGTAGGGATGGAGCGGGTTGGCGAAAATCTCGCGCGTCGGCCCCTCTTCCGCCAGCCGCCCCGCATACATGATGGCGAGCCGGTCGGTGAGGTGAGCATGCACGCCCATGTCATGGGTGACGAAGATGACGGACGAGCCCATCTCCTGCTGCACGCCGCGGATCATGGCGAGCACATCCTTCTGCACGACGACGTCGAGCGCCGTGGTCGGCTCGTCGGCGATGACGAGATCGGGCCGACAGATGGTGGCGAGCGCGATCGTCACGCGCTGGCGCATGCCGCCCGACAATTCATGCGGATACGCTGAAAGCACTGAAGGCTCGAGACGCACGCGGCCGAGATGATCGGCGACCTTGCTCTGGAACTCGCTCCAGTCGCCGCCGAGATGGCGCCAGGCGAAATCCGCGAAAGTGTGCTTCAGCCGGCGCACCGGGTTTAGCACATTCATCGAACCCTGCATGATATAGGACAGCTTGCGCCAGCGGATGCGTGATACGATCTCCGGCGGCGCTGCGTGCAGCCCGCTATAGTCCGGCAGGAACGAAAAGGCGGCCGACCCGCCGACGATGCGCAGCGGCGGCTTGATCGCGCCGGCGATCGCATTGATCAGCGTGGTCTTGCCCGAACTCGACTCGCCGGCGATGCCGAAAATCTCGTTGCGCCTGACGTCAAAGGTGACGCCGTCGACAGCCTTCACGTCGCGATTGACGCCGAAATAGCGCGTGCGGAAATGGGCGCGCAGATCGCGCACCGCGAGCAGCGGCTGCGCCTCGTTCATCTCCATCTGCTGTGCGGCGCGCTCGCTCACGACGCGCCTCCGCCCATGCGGTTCAGGCGGCTGCGCGGATCGATATATTCGTTCATCGACACCGCGAGCAGGAACAGGCCGACGAAAGTCATGACGATGGCGGCGATGGGAAAGGCGATCCACCACCAGACGCCGGCGACCATCGCCGTGTGCTGATTGGCCCAATAGATCATGCCGCCGATCGTCGGCGTGTTGATGTCGGTGAAGCCGAGCACGGAGAGCGTGACTTCGAGCCCGATCGACCAGTTTATGTTGTTCATCGTCGTCGAGAACACGATCGGCATCACATGCGGCAGATGCTCCTGCATCAGGATTTCCCGCGTGCTCATGCCGGAGAACACGCCGGTGCGCGTATATTCCCGCGTCTTGAGACTCATGGCGACAGAACGGATCAGGCGCGCATCGTAAGCCCAGCCGAGACTCGCCATGATCAGCGCGAGCAGCGCCCAGGACATGCTGTCGCGCAGCACGAAATAGCAGAGCACCAGCAGCGGAAAGAGCGGGATGATGATGAAGGTGTCATTGATCGCCATCAGCACGCGATCGACCCAGCCGCCCTTGTAGCCGCTGACGAGGCCGATCACGAGCGAGAAGATGCGGCTCAAGATCGCGACGGCGAAGCCGAACAGAAGCGTGTTGCGAAGAGCAAAGGTGAGCTGCCAGAACACGTCCTGCCCGCGCGACGTCGTGCCGAGCCAGTAGGCTGAAGATGGCGGAACGTCCGGCGGGACGGTGTAGACATCGATCGGCGAATAGGGCGAGAAGATCGACAGCGCCGCTATGATGAGCGCGAGGCCGACGAGCAGCGCGCCGATGCGGAACTCGATGTTGAAGCGCAGGAGGTCGGCGAGAATCTTTCCCATCACCGTGCCTGCACGCGCGGATCGATGAGGGGATAGATGAGATCGATGATGAGCACGCCAAGCGACACGCCGAGAATCGAGATGGTCGTGACGCCGAGCACGAGGCCGTAATCGCCGGCATAGACCGCATCGATCAGCAGCGTGCCGACGCCGGGATAGCCGAAGACGCGCTCGGTGATGATCGCGCCATTGAAGATGCCGCCAAGCGACATGGCGAGGCCCGTCACCTGCGGCGCAAGAGCGTTGCGCATGACATAGGAGACGAGAATGCGCCGGCTGCTGACGCCTGCGAGTTCGGCGTAGCGGACATGATCTTCAGTGACGATGTTCGACACCAGTGAACGCATGCCGAGGAACCAGCTGCCGAGCCCGATCAGGATGAGCGACATCGCAGGCAGGATGGAATGGCGCAGCACGCTCGATATGAACGCCCAGTTCCAGCCTTGCGGCAGGTTCATCGCGGAGCCGCCGCTGATCGGCAGCACCGGCCAGACGAATCCGAAGATGATCAGCAGCACGAAGGCGACGATGTAGTAGGGGATCGGATGGAGCGTCATGGCGATGACGCCCATCGCCTTCAGCGCGCGATTCTTCTGGTAGTAGCCGGCGAGCCCGCCAAGCAGATTGCCGAGAATCCAGGTGGCGATCGTCGAGGTGACGAGAAGCCCGACCGTCCAGGGCAGCGCGCGGAAGACGAGCGTCGAGACCGGCGTCGGAAAGGCTGACAGCGATGGGCCGAAATCGGCTCTGACGATGCGACTCCAGAAAGAGAGATATTGCTGACGCGGCGTGCCGGTCAGTCCGTAAAGCTCGCGCAGCGAGCTGCGCATCTGCGCGATCGCGTCGGGCGCGGTGCCGCTGAAATTGGTCACCGCGGCGATCGATTGTTCGACCGGATCAATCGGCGTGGCATGCGTGATGAAATAGGCGAGATTAACGCCGATGAACACCACGAGCGCGAATTGCGCGAGCCGCTTGGCGAAATAGACCGGATATCCGCTCATTGCGTTTTGCGACCATGATCCTCCGGAGGCGGGCGCGAAAGCTGCGTCCGCCTGGTGTTTTCGACGAGAGAGGAAGCGTTCAGTTCGCGGGCTTGAGCTTCACGAACATATAGCGCGAGTTGCCCCAGTTCGGCACCGGATCGGTGTAGGGATCGTCCGCGGTCGGATAGCCCTTCCAGTAGGTCTCATCCATGGCCGTGAACACATTGTAGGCCATGAGCGGGATGATCGGCATTTCCTGCGCCATCAGCTTCACATAATCGCGCCCGAGTTCGACGCCCTTGGGATCGTCGAAGGCGACCTTGCGCGTCGCTTCGATGATCTTGTCGAGATCGGGATTCGTCCAGCGCTGCCAGTTGCGCAGCGGCTGCGGCTGGCCGGGCGCCGCGACGAACTTGGAGTGCCAGCTATCAAGGAAATATGAGAGGTCCTGATGGCCGCCCCAGGTCTCGACGCTCCAGCCGATGAAGGCGTCGAAATCGCCGGCGGCGCGCCGCGTCAGCAAGGTGCCTTGCGCCACATCGATCTTGGCGTCGATCCCGGCCTGTCGCCAGAGCTGCACGATCATGGTGCCGGCGCGCGTCATCACCGGCCTCAGATCGCCTTCAACCATCAGGCGAACCGAAAGCGGTTTTCCGTCGGCTGCGAACCAGGCGTTGTTGCGCTTCACATAACCCGCCTTCTCCAGGAGCTCCTGCGCCGACTGCGGGTCGGTCTTCCACCAGCCCATGCCGAAGGCGCGCGAGATTTCCTTGGGATCGGTCGGAATCTGCTCGCCCATCGAAGGCCGCAGCATGTCGGCGATCTGCTTCCCAATGGTCGGATCGTAAGGCTTGATCTTGCGCTTGCCGGTGTCGACCTCGAACGTCTTCAGCCATTCCTCCATCGGCTGATGATAGGTCTCGGGATGGCCGCCTGTTGGCGGGACTGCGATCGCGGAGATCGTCGCCGCGCCACGATAGGACGCATTCGCGACCGCCTTGATGTCGATCAGCAGCGCCAGCGCCCAGCGCACGTCGCGATTCTTCAATTGTTCGTTCTGCGTGTTGAAGATGACGGCCGGAAGCGTCGGATCGGGATGGCCGAACGGGAATCCCCTGAACCAGGATTTCGTCGTCTTGCTCTGCCGCGCCAGTGTGAACATGCCTTCCGGCGCGATGTCATGAATGACGTCGAGCTCATGATTCATCTGCGCGATGACGCGCTTGTCCGGCGGGCCGGGATCGACATAGGCGAGATATTTCGGGCCGGGCGTGCCGAACTTGGCGAGCGAGGTGCGCTTCCAGTCGTCGCGGAGCTGCCAGATGTACCATTTGCCGTCGGGGTCATAGCTGTGCAGCACATAGGCGCCGAGCGAAACCGGCTTGTTGAAATCGAATTTCAGGGGATCGGCGACCTTTTCGAAAATATGCGCGGGGAGAATCCAGATCGCGCCCCAGCGCACGGTGAAGTTGGCGTGGAAGCGCGAATTCGGCGCCTTCAGCTTGAAGATGACGGTGCTTTCATTAGGCGTCTCGACCGATGCGACATTGCCCGCCAGCACGGCGCTGAAGCGCATGCCGGGATTCTTGATCTGGATATTCACGGTGGCGGCCACATCGGCGGACGAGAATTCGACGCCGTCGCTCCAGAAGATGCCCTTGCGCAGCTTCACCGTCATTTCGGTGAAGTCGGCGTTATATTGCGGCTTGTCGGCCGCGAGCGAATTCTCCCAGACGCCGTCAATGCCCTTGTCGGGATCGATGTACCAGAGCGTATCGAGCGCCGACTGCTGCAGCCCGTTCGATTGCGAGCCGGCGTTGATCGCCCACATATTGAACCAGCCGGCGTTCTTGATCGTGCCTTCCGGATTTTCGAGGATCAAAAGCTCTTTGCGCGGAATGTTCTGCGGAATGCCCTGCGCGAATGATGCGAGGGGCGCGATTGCAATTCCTGACAACAGGACGCAGACAGCCGTCAGCAACGCACGGATGCGGCTCATTATCTCCTCCCTGGAGAACGCGGGTGCTTTTCGCACGCCTGTTTTGGGAGTTCAGATCATAGAGCGCGCCCAAGTGAACAACAACGGAAATTCTGATTTATATCGGAAAGAGCGATAGGAAATGCTGCGTCGCCGCAGAGCCGGCTTTGAAATGGGCTCGGCGCAGACGGCAATTTCAGATTTGGTCAGGAGAAAATGATGAACGATGAGTTGAGAGACGCCGCGATCGCGAGGGGTGTTGCGAGTTTCGAAGCCACCTTCGGGCGCGTGCCGGACAATTTTCGATTGCTGGCGGAACATGCGCCGGGCGCATTCGCGGGATATGGCCTGATGCGCGACGCGGTCATGCGAGGCGTGAGTTCCGGCGGCGCGCTCGATTTGAAAACCAAGGAGCTGATCTTCGCGCTCCTCGATACTCTGATCGGGCAATCCACGGGCGCCAAAAATCACGCCGTCGCCGCGATCAGGCTTGGCCTGACGATTCCGGAACTTGCAGAGGGGCTTTCTCAGGTCATCATGGCCGGTGGAATTGGAACCTGGAATCTGACTGGCGCCGACGTTCTTCGCCATTGTCTCGCCGTCGAGAGCGAGATCAAGGCGAGCGAGGGATCGGGTTCGAAGTCCGGCTGACGATACGAGTTCAGCCGCCGCGCGAAGATCGAGAGAGGCGCGGCGGCGAGGATTTCGAAGTCGTCTTGGTCAGGCGATCGATTCGATCGGATCGCGTTTTACATTCGCCGGCGGATTGCGATTCTGCATTGTCGGCGCGACCCAGCGCACGCCATTGGCGATGACATGCTGGACGGTCTTGTCGTGATAGGTCGGGAAGGTCTCGTGTCCCGGCCGGAAGTAGAAGATGCGGCCGCGGCCGCGCACATAGGTGCAACCGCTGCGGAACACCTCGCCGCCCTTAAACCAGCTCAGGAAAATGAGTTCATCAGGCGCAGGGATTTCGAACGGCTCGCCATACATCTCTTCTTTTTCAAGCTCGAAATAGCGATCAAGCCCCTGCGCGATCGGATGTTCGGGCGTCACCACCCAGATGCGCTCCTTCTCGCCATCCTCGCGCCAGTTCACCGTGCAGGCCGAGCCAGTGAGTCGCTTGAAGATCTTGGAGAAGTGGCCGGAATGCAGGACGACGAGCCCCATGCCCTGCAGAACGCGCTCCTGCACGCGCGTGACGATCTCGTCGGACACGTCGTTATGCTTCTTGTGTCCCCACCAGAGCAGCACATCGGTGTTATCGAGGACTTCGTTGGTGAGCCCATGTTCGGGCTGATCGAGAGTCGCGGTGCGCACGCTGGAAAAACCGCGGTTGCGCAGCGATTCAGCGAGAACTGTATGGATGCCCCTGGGATAGATCTCGCCGACGGCGGGATTGTTCCGCTCGTGCCAATATTCATTCCAGATGGTGATGTTCAGCTCTTTCGGCATTGAAGGCGTCCTTCCGATTTCAATTTAATGAGTGGCGAAGAGAGGCGCTATTTCAGCGCGCCGGCGGTCAGCCCGCTGATGATGCGGCGCTGCAGCGCGACGAAGATCAGCACCACGGGCGTGACGATGACGCTGGCGAACGCCATGGCGTTGCCCCAGTCGGAATAGTCGGCGCCGACGAAGCCGTAGAGCCCGACGGTCGCCGGCTGAAGTTCGTTCCGGTTCACGAGTGAGACGGGATAGACGAATTCGCCGTAGGCTTGGAGGAAGACGAGCGTGCCAACGACGACATAGCCGGCGCGGGCGAGCGGCAGCGAGACGCGCAGAAATGCGGAGACGCGGTTGCAGCCGTCCACGCGCGCAGCTTCTTCAAGCTCGGTTGGGATCTGCGCGAATGTGGTGCGCAGCATGATCA